>NZ_JBQYFW010000010.1:0-186818 GCF_056313565.1 Pseudomonas sp. 3B-A001-10F | reverse complement strand
TCCGATCGCGGCCCGAGCCTTCGGCAGATCCTGCAGTGGGGTTTGGGTTATTTATCGTGATCAATGTCGAGTTTGGAGAAGGTCACTTGGCCACCTTCGCTGGTGTACCCGGTGTTGTCCTGCACATAAACCCCAGCCTTGAAATACAGCGGCTTGTTGCGCCACGTCGCACTGATCTGTGAGTCCCACTGATAACCCGCCGCACTCACACCCAGTGCACCGCCAGGACTGAGGTGAATGAGGTAGTTGAATTCGCGATCCAGTTTGACCCCGGTCGCAAGGGTAATGACGCGGCTTTCGTCGTCATCGGGGTGCATGCGCACCTTGATCACCAGGTTGCCGGTTTCGGTTTTTGTCTTGTACTGATACTCAAGTTTGACCATCGGCTTCTGGCTTTCATAAGCATGAATCTGGCCGATGACGATCTTGCCGGAGCTCGGTACTTTGTTCACCGTTACCGTCGCGCGCAGCAGGTTGTCGGCATCCGGGTAATACCAGTTGCGCAGGCTGCCGTTGCTGTAGGTTTCACGCAGTTCGGTGCGCGGGTAGATGGCGTTTTCGGTTTTTGACCCGGTAACCGGTGACCAGAAGAACAAGGTGCCGGTGTCGGAATGGAAGTACTGATCTTTGAAGCCGTTCACCAGTTTTGAGGTTTCGACGGTGTATGGCGGGCTGCCAACGGGAACGCTGAGGTTCCAGGTTGCGAGATCGATCATGTCGGTTCTTCCACTCAAGTTTCACTGCACGTACGTGCCAGAAGCTCTAGCCCGCACGTTTTGGGGCGGCCTTTATAAGCGTAGAGGGAAAATTTGTTAACGCCCGTTTGGCAGATGATTGACGTCAACATCCTGTCGAAATGCCATCTCTGCCGGTTTCCGGGGGCTTCAGCGGTGACCGTTAGTCGGCAAACTCACGCTTTGGTTAAATGATGGCCTGATGACAGCTTCTGCTTTCTTGGATCCAGTACTAGAGTGAAGGCTCAGTATGTGTGCGGTTTTTACCGGAAACCGCCCGAAAGTCCCGACAAGAGAAGCAGCATGGAATGCGCGCAACCCCCGCCAGGTGAAGGCAGCTCTGTCCTTTTGATCGTTGATGATTACCCTGAAAATCTGATCAGCATGCGCGCGTTGCTGCAGCGCCAGGATTGGCACGTCCTCACCGCAGCCTCCGGATTCGAAGCGCTCAATATTCTGCTCTCGCACGACGTCGATCTGGTGCTGCTGGATGTGCAAATGCCGGGCATGGACGGCTTTGAAGTGGCGCGCCTGATGCGCGGCAGCCAGCGCACGCGCCTGACGCCGATTATCTTTTTGACTGCCAACGAGCAATCCCAGGACGCCGTGATCAAGGGCTATGCCAGTGGCGCGGTGGATTACCTGTTCAAACCGTTCGACCCGCAGATCCTCAAGCCCAAAGTGCAGGCGTTGCTGGAACACCAGCGCAATCGCCGCGCCTTGCAGCGCCTGAGTCATGACCTGGAAGTGGCGCGTGCTTTCAATGCGTCGGTGCTGGATAACGCCGCAGAAGGCATTCTGGTGGTGGGCGAGGACGGTTTGATCCGCTTTGCCAATCCGGCGATTTCGCGGTTGTTGAATGCGCCGGTGAAGGAGCTGGAAGGTAAAGAGTTTCTCGATTTTCTACAGAAGCCGCACATTCCGCTGTGGGCCGATTCCGAGTTTTATGCCAGCTACAAGCGTGCCGAGACGTTAAGGCTGCACGATGCCTTGCTGCGTACTGCGCCGGGTCAGCAGGTGCCTGTGGCGCTGTCCTGTGCGGCGTTGCCTGCCGAGCAACACGCGATGGTGGTGACCGTGCTGGACATGTCGGTGGTGCGCCACTTGCACCAGCAGCTCGAATTTCAAGCGGTGACCGATCCACTGACCGGTTTGCTCAACCGGCGCGGCTTTTACCAGACTGTTGAAAACCTGCTGTTGCGTGGTGAGCGCAGCGACAGCAGTTGGGTGTTGCTGTATCTGGACCTTGATGGCTTCAAACGGGTCAACGATTCCCTCGGTCACGATGCCGGCGACCGGGTGTTGCGCTGGGTCTCCGAGCAATTGAAGGCATGTCTGCGGCCGTTCGACATTCTTGCGCGCATGGGCGGCGATGAATTTACCGCGCTGCTGGATCTGGAGTTTCCCGAGCAAGCGGCGAAGATTGCCGAAAAACTCATCGAACGGGTGTCGATCTGTCAGCAGATTGAAGGGTTGGACATCGCTCTAGGCGCCAGCATCGGCATCGCCACTTACCCGGACTGCGGCTCGGACCTTGACGGGTTGCTGCGTGCCTCCGACATCGCCATGTACGAAGCCAAGCGCGCCGGGCGCCAACAATATCGTTTCTACGATCATGAAATGAACGGCCGGGCGCGCTCGCGGTTGATGCTCGAAGAGAGCGTGCGTGCCGCCATCGAGAATCGCGATTTCAACTTGGTGTATCAGCCGCAAGTGGCCATCGACACGGGCCAGATTCGTGGCTTCGAAGCCTTGTTGCGTTGGCAGCATCCGAGCGTTGGCGATGTGCCGCCGGGGTTGTTTTTGCCATTGCTGGAGGAGGCGCGGCTGATCAGCCGCCTCGGCAGCTGGATTTATCATCGTGGTGCCGGTCAGCGCAAAGCCTGGGAAACCCTGTTTGCCGAAGATCTGGTGCTCGGTGTGAGTTTGAGCAACACCCAGTTCAGCCTGCCGAATCTGGTCACCGAGTTGCGTCAGGTGATGGAACGACATGCCTTGCAGCCTCGGCAACTGGAGGTCGAGGTCACCGAAGAAGCGCTGATGCAGAATCCCGACGAAACCCGCAAACAACTGCGGTTGCTGCGCAATCTGGGCGTGCGGGTGGCGCTGGATGACTTCGGTTCCGGGCCGTGTTCGCTGGCGCATCTGCGTGATCTGGAGCTGGATACCCTCAAGCTTGATCGCCATCTTATTGCGCGGTTGCCGGACTCCAAACGCGACGCCTCGCTGGTCAGTACGGTGATCAGTCTGTGCAAACAATACGGTTTGCTGGTGATTGCCGAGGGGGTGGAAACCATCGAGCAATACCAATGGCTGCAAGCCCATGGCTGCGAATACGTGCAGGGTTTCCTCGTCGCGCGGCCGCTGATGGCCGAGGATGCGGTCAGCTTCGCCGAACCGTTTGACTGGAGCGCGCTGCCCGGTTGAATTCGCTACACTGGCGCACCTTTTCGAACCGTGTCGCCCGTCCATGACTGTGTTGAAGTACCTCCAGGCCTATCCCGCGCAATTGCAGGACCAGGTGCGCCAGCTGATTGCCGAAGGGCGTCTGGGTGAATACCTGAATCAACGCTATTCGGGGCGACACGACGTGCAGAGCGACAAGGCTTTGTACAGCTACGCGCTGGACCTGAAGCAGGAGTACCTGCGCAACGCCCCGGCCATCGACAAGGTGCTGTTCGACAACCGCCTCGACCTGACCCACCGCGCTCTGGGTCTGCACACCACGGTTTCACGGGTGCAGGGCGGCAAGCTCAAGGCCAAGAAAGAGATTCGTATCGCCTCGTTGTTCAAAGACGCCGCGCCGGACTTTCTGAAAATGATCGTCGTGCATGAACTGGCGCACTTCAAGGAGTCGGATCACAACAAGGCGTTCTATAAATTGTGCGAGCACATGCTGCCGGGGTATCACCAGGTCGAGTTTGATCTGCGTGTGTATCTGACGTGGCGCGATATGCAGGCTTAACAGTACGCAACCAGGAAGGTGTGGATGGACGTCAGCAAGACCAAAAGCAGTTTCTACCGCCGCTTGTATGTGGCGTACCTGATCGACAGCGGTCTGGCCCCGAGCGTGCCGACGCTGACCGACGTGACCGGCATGCCCCGGCGCACGGCGCAGGACACGATTGCCGCGTTGGCCGATCTGGATATCGTCTGTGAATTTGAGCAGGAAGAGGGCGCGCGTAATCACGCCGGGCGCTATCGGATTCGCGAGTGGGGGGCGATTGATCGCGGGTGGATCGAGCGTAATTTGCGGCAGATCAAGGCAGTTCTGGAGTATCCCTGAAAAAGAGCCCCTCATCGGAACGCCGCCCGCCCAGCCCTCTCCCGGAGGGAGAGGGAGCCGATTGGGGGATATTGGAGAGATACGCCGACGCGAACGAATTGCTGTGAATCCATAATCGACGCGGTTTTTCAGGTCGATGTCTGACGCAAGACAACTCGGTCAGTCCCCTCTCCCTATGGGCGGTCCGACGTTTCGGGAGGGCTAGGGTGAGGGCTGTTCAGGCACGACGCATCCCAATGTGTGGAATGTCATCCTCCAGATACTCTTCACCCGCCACCACAAACCCGTACCGACCGTAATACCCCTGCAAATGCGCCTGCGCCGACAGATAGATCGGCACCTGCGGCCAATGCTTCTCGGCCTGTTTCAGTGCTTGCTCCATCATTTCGTGCCCCAGCCCTTTGCCGCGCCCTTGCGGTGCGGTAATCACGCGGCCGATCACCACGTCACCACCCTGGGATTCCGGATCGAGCAGGCGCAGATACGCCATCAACTGATCATCTTCCCAACCCATCAGGTGATAGGTGTCGCCTTCCAGATCCTGGCCGTCGAGGTCCGGATAGGCGCATTTCTGCTCGACGACGAACACGTCCGAGCGCAGCTTCAACAGCGCGTATAGCTGTTCCTTGCCCAGATCACTGTGATGTTTGCAGACCCATTCGATTGTCATTTGCCGATTCCTTGAACGTGTCGCCCGATACTAAGCGCCTGTGGCAAAGATGTCTGTATGGCGTAAGAGTCTGTGACAAAGGTCAAAATGCCATCATTCCTTTCTCGCAGCCTCGGTGACTTTGTGTAATCTGCTGGAGAGCCCTGTGCATTGGCTGCAATGAGCTAATGTTAGGGCCTGGGTTTTGCCGGTAAGGGGCCTTGGGGTTTTGGCTGAAAACATGCTGGGCAACTTGCCCGCTAAGGATTTTCAAGCATGCCGCGTTTGCATCGAGCCTTTGCTTTGATCGGATTGCTCTTGCTGGCTCAGACCGCTGCAGCGGATAAGCTGCGGCTGGTGTTTGATATCTGGCCACCCTTTACCGACGACACGCTGGTCAACGGCGGCCTGGCCACCGACATTGTCAGCACCGCGCTGTCCAGAGCCGGTTATGCCAGCGGTTACGAGCAGGTGCCGTGGGCACGGGCGCTGCTTGGCGTGGGGGAGGGCCGTTACGATGTGCTGGTCAACGCCTGGTACAACGACGAGCGGACCAGGCTCGGGCAATTTTCCGGGGAATACCTGCTCAACCGCATTCGCTTTCTCAAGCGCAAAGACACGCCACTCGACTATTCCAATCTGCAGCAACTGCACACCTATCCGATTGCGGTGGTGCGCGGCTACGCCTATTCGGCGCCGTTCGATGCCGACACGGCGTTGCAGAAAGTCCCTGTGCACAACTTCGCCATGGCCGTGCGCATGCTCGCGGCGGATCGGGTCAAGCTGACGCTGGAAGATGAGTATGTGGCAAAGTATTACCTGGCGCGGGAATCCGCCAAGGTGCGCAATTCGGTGGAGTTTTTACCCAAGCCGTTGAGTGAGAACAGCCTGCATATATTGGTGAGCCTGAAGAATCCGCAGCATGAGCAGATTGTCGCGGGGTTTGATAAGGCGATTGCGGCGATGAAGGCGGATGGGAGTTATGACAAGTTGTTGAGACAGCATGGGATGTGAGTTTCTGATCCTGAATTTGCTGGGTGTCTGATGGCCTCTTCGCGAGCAGGCTCGCTCCCACATGGGGTTTGTGTCGTGCACACATTCACTGTGGGAGCGAGCCTGCTCGCGAAGGCATCCTGTCAGCCAGCGCTAACCTCACTGGTGTCCTTGATGAGATGTGCCGCCAACGTCCGCAACGGCCCCAACTGCCGGCAGATCAACGCCAGTTGCGTCTGCACCAACCGCTGCCCCTCATCGATCTCATCGGCCATCTGCTCCAGCTCATTGGCCAGCGCTTCTTCTTCATCACTCT
The DNA here is from genome assembly GCF_056313565.1 of Pseudomonas sp. 3B-A001-10F. Lineage (NCBI taxonomy): Bacteria > Pseudomonadati > Pseudomonadota > Gammaproteobacteria > Pseudomonadales > Pseudomonadaceae > Pseudomonas > Pseudomonas sp. 3B-A001-10F. Next base: position 180,840 of record NZ_JBQYFW010000010.1, on the reverse strand, counting down.
GAATCGCCACCGGCTGCTTGTTGGCCAGCCCTTGGGCGATTTCATCAATACTCGTCGCCAGTTTCACCCCGGCGCCATCAATCAAATGCTCGCGCACATCCGCCGGCAACTGCGTCTCGCGATGCGCGCCCAGCCCTGACAGATAACTCAACAACGTGTGCGACAGCACCAGAAAGCGGAAACCGACATCGGCTTCCTTACGGAAATGCCCCGGCTCCATGAGCATGTTCGCCAGCGTTGTCGACAGCGCCGCATCGGCGTTGTGCGCGTTGCGCCGGGCCAGCCGATAGGCGAGGTCATCACTCTTGCCAGCGGCGTATTGCTGCATGATCTGGCGCAGGTAGATGCTGTTGCAGGTCAGGGTGTTGGCCAGCACTTTGTTCAGGCGTCGGCCCTGCCAGTCCGGCAGGAACAGGAATACCGTCAGGCCGGCAATCAGGCTGCCGAGCAAGGTATCGAACAACCGTGGCAGGAACAGTCCGTAACCGTCGCCGACCTGATTGAAGCAGAACAGCACCATGATGGTGATCGCCGCTGTCGCCAGGGTGTAGCGGGTGGTGCGGTTGGTAAAGAACACCACGCCGGCAGCGATGGCGAAACACGACTGCACCAACGGACTCGGGAACAGATCGAACAGCGCCCACGCCACGGTCAGGCCGATGGCGGTACCGAAAATCCGCTGACCGAGTTTGCGCCGCGTCGCGCCGTAGTTCGGCTGGCAGACGAACAGCGTGGTGAGGATGATCCAGTAACCCTGCGACGGGTGAATCAAATGCACCATGCCGTAACCGATACTCAGCGCCAATGGCAGGCGCAGGGCATGCCGGAACAGCAGAGACGTCGGCGTCAGTTGCGTGCGCAGGCGCACCCAGACGTCTTTGAGGTTGCGCGGCGAACGGTCGAGCAGGCTGCTGTCGGTCGCGTCGGCCAAGGCGTCGGGGTTGCTCGCGTCGCTGAGCAAACGGTCGAGGGTGCCGAGGTTGGCCGCCAGTGCGCGCAGTGAGCGCAGCAATCCGCGCCAGGCCGGATTGCTCTGGATGCGCAGGTGTTCAAGGGAGGCGTCGAGGTCGCTGAGGGCTTCGGCGAAACTCGCGTCATAAATAAATGGTTGGCGCATCTGGATCGATTCGGCCAGAGCGCGGCAGGCCTTGCCTTGCTGGCGCAACAGGCGTTGGCAGCGGAACAGCACGTCGCTGTGGAAGAACGCTTCGGCCAGTGCGTTGTACGGATAGTGCGAAGAACTCGCGCGTTCGTGGATGTCCTGAGCGAGGAAGTACAGTTTCAGGTAACGGCTGACTTTCGATCCGGGGCGGCCGTTGCCGACGCGGTGCAGGATGATTTCCTTGGCACTGTTCAGCGCCGCCACCACGCGACCGTTTTGCTGGGCCAGTTCCAGCCGCCGGGCTTCGACATCCATCTGCCGGATCGGCTCGAACAGCGACGATTTCAGCTTCAGGTAAAAACCCAGTTCACGGAACAACCGCGCCAGACTCTGCTGCACCGGCTGGTTGGAAAACAGCGCCTGCCACACCACCGAGAGCAAGCCGTACCACGCGGCGCCGGCGACCAGCAGCATCGGTTCGTGCCAGAAATCGGTGACCGCGCCGCCGCGCTGATCAACGCCGATCATCGTGTAGACCGACAGAATCAGCGTCGCCGAAGCAATCGCGCCATAGCGCTCGCCGAGCGCACCGAGCATGGTCAGGCCGAAACTGGCCAGCGCCAAAGCAATTGCAAACACGATGGGGTAGGGGAAGAGTAATTCGACCGACAGCGCGGCGATGCTGAAACACACCAGTGTCACGGCGAGGGCATTGAGGCGGCCCTGCCAACTGTCGTCGGTTTCGGCCAGGGCGCTGGCGATAATCCCCAGGAATAACGGGATCAGCAGGCCCATTTCATCCTGATACCAACACAGCGCCATGCTGCCGGTCAGGGCGATGAACACCCGCACGCTGTAGCTGAATTTATCCAGCGCCCACAGGCGCCGCAAAGACTGACGAAACGAGGTCGAGGACATGAAGTGCGAGGGCCTTCCGAGGCGATGCCGCTAAATTGAGCCAGTAATGACGCCGACGCAATGGCGCCGATCACATCTGACAGCAAAAAGTGTTCCTTACTGCATCACACATAACAACTGTAGGAGTGAGCCTGCTCGCGATAGCGGTGTGTCAGCCAATGCATTCATCGACTGATTCACCGCTATCGCGAGCAGGCTCACTCCTACAGGGTTTTGTATTTGGCCTTGAATCAGGCGTATTGCGCGGCGGCGTAGCCCGAGGCCCAGGCCCACTGGAAGTTGAAACCGCCCAGATGCCCGGTGACGTCGAGCACTTCGCCGATGAAGTACAGGCCGGGGCTTTTCAGCGATTCCATGGTCTTGGAGGAGACTTCGCGGGTATCGACGCCACCGAGTGTTACCTCGGCCGTGCGATAACCCTCAGTCCCCGCCGGCACCACTTTCCAGCTGCCCAGCTTGTCGGCGATTTCCGCGATTTCCGCGTGGGTGTACTGCTTCATCGGCTTGGACACGAACCAGTTATCCGCCAACAGATTGGCCATCTTCTTGGTGAAGATTTCACCGAGCAGGGTTTTCAATTCACTGTTCGGACGCTCGGCCACTTGCTGCTGCAACCAACTCGCCGCGTCGTGATCCGGCAGCAGGTTGATCTCAAGCGTGTCGCCGGATTCCCAGAACGATGAAATCTGCAAAATCGCCGGGCCGCTGAGGCCACGGTGAGTGAACAGAATATTCTCGCGAAAGCTCTGATCGTTGCAGCTGACCAGACAATCCACCGAAGTGCCGGACAGCTCGGTGCACAGTTCCTTGAGTTGATCGGTGATGGTGAACGGCACCAGCCCGGCGCGGGTCGGCAGCAGTTCATGGCCGAACTGTTTGGCTACTTGATAACCGAAACCGGTGGCGCCCAGCGTCGGGATCGACAGACCGCCGGTGGCGATCACCAGCGACTGGCACTGGATCTGGCCCAGTGTGGTGTCGAGCAGGTAACCGCTTTCGACCTTCTCGATGGTCTGGATCGAGGTGTCCAGATGCAACTCGACGCCGACCTGATCGCACTCGGTCAGGAGCATTTCGAGGATGTCGCTGGATTTGTTATCGCAGAACAACTGGCCGAGTTTTTTCTCGTGATACGGCACCGCGTGCTTACCGACCATGCCGATGAAATCCCACTGGGTGTAACGCGCCAGTGCCGATTTGCAGAAATGCGGGTTCTGCGAGAGGAAATTGCTCGGCTCGGTGTACATGTTGGTGAAATTGCAGCGGCCACCGCCCGACATCAGGATTTTCTTGCCGGCCTTGTTCGCGTGGTCGAGCAGCAACACCTGACGCCCACGCCCGGCGGCGGTCAGTGCACACATCAACCCAGCGGCGCCTGCGCCAATGATCACGACTTCGGTAGAGCGCAAAACGGTGTCCTCACACAATGATCGTTCCCACGCTCTGCGTGGGAATGCCGCCATGGACGCTCTGCGTCCGTTGTTATGTGACGCGGAGCGTCACGGGATGCATTCCCACGCAGAGCGTGGGAACGATCAGGTCAGAGGATGCGGACGCGCAGCGAACGGCCTTTGATCTTGCCGTCGTTCAAACGCTGCAAGGCCTGCATGGCCACGGTGCGGTCAACGGCTACATAAGCCTGGAAGTCGAAAATCGCGATCTTGCCAACCTGCGCACCGGGAATGCCGGCATCGCCAGTCAGTGCACCCAGAATGTCGCCCGGACGCACTTTGTCTTTACGGCCAGCACCGATGCACAGGGTGGTCATCGGCGGTTGCAGCGGGGCGAGGCCCTGGGACTTGAGGTTATCGACCTGATCCCAGTTCAGCGGCGATTTCTGCAGTTGTTCGATGGCTTGCGCGCGGTGCGCTTCGCCCGGTGCAACCAGGCTGATCGCGATGCCTTTCTCGCCAGCGCGACCGGTACGGCCAACGCGGTGAATGTGGATTTCCGAATCGCGCGCCAGTTCGACGTTGATCACCATGTCCAGCGCATCGATGTCCAGGCCACGGGCGGCGACGTCGGTGGCAACCAGTACCGAGGTACTGCGGTTGGCGAACATCGCCAGCACCTGATCGCGGTCACGCTGTTCCAGATCGCCATGCAGGCCGACGGCGGAAATGCCTTTGGCGGTCAGGTGATCGACGGTTTCCTGCACTTGCTGCTTGGTGAAGCAGAACGCCACGCAGGACGCCGGACGGAAGTGGTGCAGGACTTTGGTCACCACGCTCATACGATCTTCCGGGGAAATCTCGTAGAAACGCTGCTCAATCTGCGTGTCATCGTGGAACGCTTCGGCTTTCACCGTTTGCGGATCACGCATGAACTTCGACGCCAGTTGCTTGATGCCCACCGGGTAAGTCGCAGAGAACAGCAGGGTCTGACGGCGCTCCGGGGTTTTGACGATGATGTCTTCGATGGCGTCGTAGAAGCCCATGTCGAGCATGCGGTCGGCTTCGTCGAGGATCAAAGTGTTCAGGCCGTCGAGGACCAGCGAACCCTTGCGCAGGTGCTGCTGAATACGCCCCGGGGTGCCGACGATGATGTGCGCGCCGTGTTCCAGCGAAGCGATCTGCGGGCCGAACGACACGCCGCCGCACAGGGTCAGGACTTTGATGTTGTCTTCGGCACGGGCCAGACGACGGACTTCCTTGGCAACCTGGTCGGCCAGCTCGCGCGTCGGGCAGATCACCAGCGCCTGGCAACCGAAATAGCGCGGGTTGATCGGGTTGAGCAGGCCGATGCCGAACGCGGCGGTCTTGCCGCTGCCGGTCTTGGCCTGAGCGATCAGGTCCATCCCCTTGAGAATCACCGGCAAGCTCTGCGCCTGGATCGGCGTCATCTGGGCATAACCGAGGGATTCGAGGTTAGCCAGCATGGCGGCGGACAGCGGCAGAGTATTAAAAGCGGTGGCGATGGTGGTCACGGGACTGGCCTGCAAAACAAAATGTCGCGCAGTGTAGCAGCCCCGTGCCACTTTCTTCGAAAGTTCTGGACGAACAGTGGTTAATGTTCGATGTGTTCTTCCGGACGTTTGGCGCGGCGGCCGTCTTCTTTCGACAGTTGCGAGAAGATCGTCGCGGCCAGCATCGCCATGATCCCGACGGTGACGAAGGTCAGCTGGAACGCGCCGAGCACGGTCTCCACGCCATCGTTACCGATCTCTGCGGTAAACCCGCCGAGCAACGCGCCGGCGCAGGCAACGCCCAGACTCAATGACAACTGCGCCACCACCGAGAGCAAACTGTTGCCACTGCTGGCGCTGGCATCGTCGAGATCGATCAGCGTCACGGTGTTCATCGCGGTGAATTGCAGCGAGTTGATCGCGCCGAGAATCGCCAGCAGACACAGCAACAACCAATACGGCGTCTGCTCGCTGACCAGGCCCATGCTCGCCAGCATGATCCCCAGTGCCAGGGTGTTGCCGGTGAGCACGATGCGATAACCGAGCCGCTCAATCAGCGGCCGTGCCATCCACTTGGCAAACATTGCCGCCGCCGCCAGTGGCAGCATGCTCATCCCCGCTTGCGACGGTGAATAGCCCAGCGCCACTTGCAGCAGCAACGGCACCAGAAATGGCAATGCGCCGCTGCCCAGGCGGGCGAACAGGTTTCCGAGAATGCCGACGGCAAACGTGCGGGTCTTGAACAGCGATGGCGCGAACAGCGGGTTTTCGATGTGCCCGGCGCGCAACCAGTACGCCGCCAGACACGCCAGACCGGCGAACAGCAGCAACATCACGCGCAGATGCGGCAAGTGCAGTTCGCCAAGGCCTTCCATGGCGATGGTGATCAGGATCATCGCCGCGCCGAACAGCAGGAAACCCAGACTATCGAAACGCGTGCGCTCGGTGCCGCGCAGGTCGGGAATGAATTTCCACACGGCGTAGCAACCGATCACGCCGACCGGCAGGTTGATCAGGAAGATCCAGTGCCACGTCAGGTACTCGACCATCCAGCCGCCCATGGTCGGGCCGATCAACGGGCCGAGCAGGCCGGGGATGGTGATGAAGCCCATGATCCGCACCAGTTCGGATCGCGGATAGGCGCGCAGTACGACGAGTCGCCCGACCGGTAGCATCAGCGCACCGCCTAGGCCCTGAATCACCCGGGCGCCGACCAGCATGCTCAGACTGCTCGACAAGGCACAGAGCAGCGAGCCGAAGCTGAACAACAAGATCGCGCCGAAGAAAATTTTCTTGGTGCCGAAACGGTCGGCGATCCAGCCTGAGGCCGGTATCAGCAAGGCCACGGTGAGCATGTAGGCGATGATCACGCCTTGCATGCGCAGCGGATCTTCGGCGAGATCGCGAGCCATGGCCGGCAGGGCGGTGTTGAGGATGGTCCCGTCGAGGGACTGCATGAAGAACGCAATGGCGACGACCCACGGCAACCAGCGTGCGGTGATGGCGTCGAGAGGCGGGCGGTTGGGCATGGGACCTCTTGTCGTTGGAGTTAATGCATATCCATGATCGTTCCCACGCTCTGTGTGGGAATGCCTCCACGGACGCTCCGCGTCCGCTTTTGGCTGGGACGCAGAGCGTCCCCTGCTGCATTCCCACGCAGAGCGTGGGAACGATCGCCGTCAGAGGGTCAGAGTCAAACGGCTGACCAGTGCCCCCGGCAGCAACGCCGACGATGTGTTGCGCTGGCTGTACGTACTCGCAGACAGCAACAACTCACGCTCGGCGGTCAACGCTTCCAGCTGTGAACCGAGCAGGCTGTAGGCGCTGTCGTCGAAGCGCATGGTGCTGACCGGCGCCTGGATCTCGCCGTTCTCGACCCAGAAGGTCGCAAACCGAGTCATGCCGGTCATGCGCGCCGCCGGTTGATCCGAGAAGTTCAGGTACCACAGGTTGCTGATGTACAGCCCGGTGCCCAACTGTTTGAGGATCTCTGCTTGCGCCAGATCGCCCGCCGCCATGTTCAACGCACTCGGCATTTCTCCGCCGCCGGCGCCGTTGGCGGTCAGGCCATATTCCGCTGCACTGCGCGAGCCGACCAGTTGATCGCCAGCCTTGCCTTCGACGATCAGGCGCAAATCGCTGCGCGGATAACCTTCGCCGGAAAACGCCGGGCTCAGCGATTCGCTGACTTTCTCATCCAGCGACAGCAGTGGACTGAACGCCTGATCGCCGACATACAGCTTTTGCAAAGGGCTGCTCTTACTGGCGATCGACTGCGCCGAGAAACCGCCCCAGCTCAGCATGCCCATGATTTCTTCCAGCGCCGCCGGTGCCAGATACGCGCGGTACTGCCCCGGCGCCAAGGTGCGCAGCGGTCGGCCGAGAAATTCCAGTTGCTCGCGGGCTTGGCCGAAGCGCTTGGCGAAACCTTCGCTGCTCCAGTCATGCCCGGCGTAGCTGGCTTTCACCGCTTCACCGTTGTCGTGGAACAGGCTGAAATCGAAGTTGAAGCTGTTGGCCTGATGCCAGCCAAAAGCCCCCGCTGAGCTTGCGAAACCACGACTGATCGGGCCGGCCGCATAGAAGCCCACCAGATCCAGACCTTCAGCGGCAGCGCAGATTTCATCGACAACCTGTTCGGTGTCCGGCAGCGGATGCTCCTGCACATTTTTGCTCTGCCAGCCGTTGTGGTTGAGCAACAGGTACGGATCCTGCGGCAGCAGCGGCAGGGTTTCGCGCAGTTGTTGCAGGCCTTCGGCGAGACGTTGCAGATCGCCTTCCTGATCACCGGACAGGGTGACTTGCAGGTCGGCGTGGCGACCGTCGTTGATCAGTTTCAGGACGATATTGGCCTGCTGCACTTGTCCGGCCTGACGCACCTTGGCGTGATTGAAACGCACGAACGCCGAGGATTCGGCGGCAAAGCTGAGGGTGAACTGTTCTGGCTCGCGCACGCTGTCACGCAGCCACTCGACCATGACTTTGAAGGCGTCGGACTGACTCTTCGAAATGCTCATCAGGCGTCTCCCCCAAACACATCAACGTTGCTGAATACGCAGGCCGGCGAAGCGTGGCCGACGCGGATCACCTGGTTCGGTTCGCCCTTGCCGCAGTTCGGCGTGCCCAGCACCTTGACGGTGTTGGCGTCGCCGACGGCGCGCAGGCTTTTCCAGAAGTGCGCGGAAATCGCCCGGTAGTTCGGGTTTTTCACCACACCTTTCAGTTCACCGTTTTCGATCAACTGGCCCCATTCACAGCCGAACTGGAATTTGTTGCGCGCATCGTCGATCGACCATGAGCGGTTGGTGCTCATCAGGATGCCGTGCTCGATGCCTTCGATCAGTTTGTTCAGAGGCTGATCGCCCGGTTCGATATTGAGGTTGGCCATGCGGTCGATCGGCGGGCGGTTCCAGCCGCAGGCGCGGCTGTTGGCAACGCCATCGAGACCGGCGCGGAACTGCGACAGCGCACCGCCCAGCGGGCGCAGCAGCAAACCATCACGGATCAGGAATTGTTTGCTGGCCTTGCTGCCGTCGTCGTCATGACCGTAGCTGGCGAGTTCTTCGGGAATGCCCGGATCGAACGTCACGTTGAGCAGTTTCGAGCCGTATTGCAGGCTGCCGAAGTCGCTGGCTTTGACGAAACTGGTGCCGGCGTAATTGCGTTCATCACCGAGGATGCGGTCGAGTTCCAGCGGGTGGCCGATGGATTCGTGGATTTGCAGCATCATTTGATCAGGCATCAACAGCAGGTCGCGCGGGCCTTGCGGGGTGTTCGGCGCAAGCAGCAGTTGCAGGGCCTGATCGGCGACTTGCGGGCCGGCGCCGATCAAACCGCAGCGGCTGATCACATCAGCGCCGCCCTGTTGGCCGAAATTCTCGCGGCCGAGGCTACGGGTCTGGCTGTCGTTGCCATCGTAAGCGGTGACGTCGAGGCCCGGATAGACGAAGCGCTGCGCTTGGCGCAATTCAGCCCCGGCGCTGCTCAGGTAGATCTGTTCGACGTGGGTAATGCCAATGCTCACTTCCCAATTCACCAGGCGCTCATCCTTTGGCACCGAGGCGGATTCCGCACCGAGCAGCTCAAAACATTCGCTCAGGGACGGGAAGGCTTGGTCGAGATTGGGTGAAAAGTAATCAGCATGATCGCTGGACACCGGCTGATCGCGCAGGTCGAGCAAGGCGTGCGGTTTGAGGCGGCGGGCTTGCTGCTCGGCGCGTTCGAGGGCGGCTTGCAGACCTTGTTGCGAGAGGTCGTTGGTCGCCGCGTAGGCCTCAACGCCATTGACGCGCACGGTGAGCATCGCGCCTTCGTCGCGTCTCAGGCTCGGCGGCTCGGCGACATTCTTGCGCACCGACAGATATTGCCCGGACTCGCGTACATACCGCAGGGAAAAAAACTCAGCGCCCGTGCGCAAGGCAGCGAAGCGCTGCTTGAGCTGGGGGTGGAAATCGAACATTCGGGAACCTCCTTGTCAGGGGGAAGCGGTAGAGCAGCGGCGGGGAGGGGGTGAAACGGTTGCGCGAGGTCTAGAGTAGGCCTGCGTGGGGGTAGGATCAAGTGAAGAGGGGGTGTAGGGGGATTTACTGTGCGAGGCAGGAGATCGTTCCCACGCTCTGCGTGGGAACGCCGCCATGGACGCTCTGCGTCCGCTGTGTGACGCGGAGCGTCAGGGGATGCATTCCCACGCAGAGCGTGGGAACGATCACTTCAGGCTACTGAGCAGCCGGGGTGATATCACGCATTGGCTTGCCTTTGACCGGCGCATCGCCCGCCACGTAGTACGGCGCGGTGCTGCGTGGCAGCGGCTGGCGGCCACGGATCTTGTCGGCGATTTTCTCGGCGATCATGATCGTTGGCGCGTTGAGGTTGCCGGTGGTGATGATCGGCATGATCGAGGCATCGACCACACGCAGGCTCTGCATGCCGTGTACGCGACCTTCGCCATCCACCACAGCCATCTCGTCGGTGCCCATCTTGCACGAGCAGGATGGGTGGAACGCGGTTTCGGCGTGCTCGCGGATGAACTTGTCCAGTTGCTCATCGGTTTGCACTTCGATGCCCGGGCTGATTTCACGGCCACGGAAAGCGTCGAGTGCCGGCTGCTGCATGATTTCGCGGGTCAGGCGGATGCCGTCGCGGAATTCCTGCCAGTCTTGCTCGGTGGCCATGTAGTTGAACAGGATGCTCGGGTGCTGGCGCGGGTCTTTCGACTTGGCCTGGATGCGACCACGGCTTGGCGAACGCATGGAACCCATGTGTGCCTGGAAGCCGTGCTCTTTCACACCGTTGCTGCCGTTGTAGTTAATCGCTACCGGCAGGAAGTGGTACTGGATGTTCGGCCATTCGAATTCCGGACGCGAACGGATGAAACCGCCGGCTTCGAACTGGTTGCTGGCGCCGATGCCGGTGCCGTTGAACAGCCACTCGGCACCGATGGCTGGCTGGTTGTACCAGAGCAGCGACGGATACAGCGAAACCGGCTGAGTGCAAGCGTATTGCAGGTACAGCTCAAGGTGATCCTGCAGGTTTTCACCGACGCCCGGCAGGTCGTGAACGACCGGGATGTCGAGGGATTTCAGCAGTTCGGCAGGACCGACACCGGAACGCTGCAGAATCTGCGGCGAAGCGATGGCGCCGGAGCACAGCAGCACTTCTTTACGCGCTTTGGCTTCAACGCGTTCTTCCGCATCGCCGACCAGGTAACGCACGCCGACCGCACGCTTGCCTTCAAACAGAATCTTGTCGGTCAGGGCGTGGGTGACGATGGTCAGGGTCGAGCGCTTTTTAGCGGTGTCGAGATAACCACGGGCGGTGGATGCACGACGGCCGTTCGGCGTCACGGTGCGGTCCATCGGGCCGAAGCCTTCCTGCTGGTAACCGTTGAGGTCTTCGGTGCGCGGGTAACCGGCTTGTACGCCAGCTTCAACCATGGCGTGGAACAGCGGGTTGTTGCCAGCCTTCGGCGTGGTCACGCTGACCGGGCCTTCGCCACCGTGGTAATCGTTCGGGCCGATGTCGCGGGTTTCGGCTTTGCGGAAGTACGGCAGGCAGTCGAGGTACGACCAGTTTTCCAGACCAGGCAGTTTCGCCCAGCCGTCGTAGTCCATTGCGTTGCCACGGATGTAGCACATGCCGTTGATCAGCGAGGAACCGCCGAGGCCTTTGCCGCGACCGCATTCCATGCGGCGACCGTCCATGTGTGGCTCTGGATCGGTTTCGTAGGCCCAGTTGTAGCGACGACCTTGCAGCGGGAATGCCAAGGCAGCGGGCATTTGCGTGCGGAAGTCGAAACGGTAGTCCGGACCGCCAGCTTCGAGCAGCAGAACGGTGACGCCTTCGTCTTCAGTCAGACGGGTCGCCAGGGTGTTACCGGCCGAGCCGGCACCGATGATGATGTAATCGAATTCTTGGGACATTGAATGCACCCTCTTTAGATGTGGTCAGGTCTGGCCTGACGAGTGCTTTGCACTCGAATCGCGAGCGGACTCACTCCCATAGGAGACACTGTTCCAATGTGGGAGCGAGTCTGCTCGCGAAGACGGCCTCACGAGCAATACAAGACTCGGTTCTTAGAACACCGAGACGTAATCGCCCAGCTCGACCTGTACCGATTTGATGCGGGTGAAGTTGTTCAGCGAGCTGATGCCGTTCTCACGGCCAACACCCGACTGCTTGTAACCGCCGACCGGCATTTTTGCGTCGGACTCGCCCCAGGCGTTGATCCAGCAGATACCGGCTTCCAGTTGATGAATCACGCGGTGTGCGCGGTTCAGGTCTTTGGTGACGATACCGGCGGCCAAACCGAAGTCGGTGTCGTTGGCGCGGCGGATCACTTCTTCTTCGGTCTCGTAGGAGAGGATCGCCATCACTGGGCCAAAGATTTCTTCGCGAACGATGGTCATGTCGTCGGTGCAATCGGTGAACACGGTAGGTGCCACGAATGCGCCTTTGGCGAATTCGCCGTCGGTCAGACGATCGCCGCCGCACAGCACGCGGGCGCCTTGTTCTTTACCCTTGGCGATGTAGCCCAGCACGCTTTCCATGTGCGCGAAGCTGACCAGCGGGCCGAAGTTGGTGTTTTCGTCTTCCGGGTTGCCGACGCGGATGCGTGCAACGCGCTCAACGATCTTGGCTTCGAAAGCGGCTTTCAGGTGCGCCGGAACGAACACGCGAGTGCCGTTGGTGCAGACCTGACCGGAGCTGTAGAAGTTGGCCATCATCGCGGTGTCGGCAGCGCGATCGAGATCGGCGTCGTCGCAGATGATCAGCGGAGACTTGCCGCCCAGTTCCATGGTCACGTCTTTCAGCGACGAAGCCGAAGCGCTGGCCATAACCTTCTTGCCGGTGTCGGTGCCGCCGGTGAAGGAGATTTTTTCGATGCGCGGGTGCTCGGTCAGCCAGGTGCCGACTTCACGGCCGCTGCCGGTCAGGACGTTGAACACACCGTTTGGAACGCCGGCTTCGGTGTAGATCTCGGCCAGTTTCAGGGTGGTCAGCGAGGTCACTTCGCTTGGTTTGAAGATCATCGCGTTACCGGCAGCCAAGGCCGGCGCGGATTTCCACAGCGCGATCTGGATCGGGTAGTTCCACGCGCCGATACCGGCGACAACGCCCAGCGGCTCGCGACGGGTGTAGACGAAAGACGTGTCGCGCAGCGGGATCTGCTCGCCTTCGATCGCTGGCACCAGGCCTGCGTAGTATTCCAGCACGTCAGCACCGGTAACGATGTCGACGTATTTGGTTTCGGAGAAGGATTTACCGGTGTCCAGGGTTTCCAGCGCGGCCAGTTCATCGTTGCGCTCGCGCAGGATGTCGACGGCGCGACGCAGGATGCGCGAACGCTCCATGGCGGTCATCGCGGCCCAGATTTTCTGGCCCTTTTCAGCGCTGACCACGGCGCGCTCGACGTCTTCCTTGGTCGCACGTTGCACCAGTGCGAGGACTTCACCGTTAGCCGGGTTGATGGCTTCGAAGGTGGCATCGCTGCCGGCGTCGGAGTACGCGCCATCGATGTAAAGTTTTTGCAGTTCGAAACGGGCCATAGTGTCCTCGCAAGTGCATTGGTGGTTGGCGTTGACCACCGCGGTGAGGCTGCGGTGGCGGTTCAGGGGCCGAGCGTTTTCTGTGTGCTCTAGCTCACCTTCTTGGCCAATTGGAAATCCATGTATTCGTAAGCGATCTGTTGCGCCTGCGCCGTGTCGAAAGCGTCTCCCGACAGCGCGCCGCGCAACCACAAGCCGTCAATCAACGCTGCCAGCCCCCGCGCTGCGCTGCGCGCATCTTCGAGCGGCAGCACACGGCGGAACTGGCAGCACAGGTTGGAATACAGACGGTGATCGTTGATCCGCTGCAACCTGTGCAAAGACGGCTGGTGCATGCTGGTGGCCCAGAAGGCCAGCCAGGTTTTCATTGCCGGGCCATTGACCTGGCTGGCGTCGAAGTTGCCTTCGATGATCACCTGCAGATGCGCCCGTGGGCTGTCATCTGCCAGCGCCTGCCGGCGCGCGGTGACGCTCTCGCTGAGGGCGGTCATCAGATACCGCATCGTGGCGGCAATCAGGCCGTTCTTGTCCTGAAAGTAATGACTGATGATGCCATTCGAGACACCGGCCAAACGGGCGATCAGCGCAATGCTGGCGTCCCCCATTCCGACCTGATCGACCGCCTGCAATGTGGCTTCGATCAGTTGTTGGCGGCGGATGGGTTGCATACCGACCTTGGGCATCTTGCACATCTCCTTAGGCCTTCCGAGCGGCGAATCACGCCGATCGGATTGAGGGCCAGTCTATTTTGTTTTGATTGAACGTTCAATCAACAAAGAATAAGATCTGCGACAAATCGTCGCTGCCTACAGCTTTTTCCTACGTGTAAGTGGCGATAAAACCGACATCCAAAAATGCTCGAAACCTGCGTGGGGCATGGCGCGGTTCGCGATTCGATGGACGTGTTGAAAGGGCAAGACGCTCAGGGCCAGGTTTCGGATGACCGTCCGTCCACCTTCGGCCACGAAAGCGATTCGCAGCGCCATTTCGGCAGGTTCGGGCTTTTTTCGGGGTGTCTTTATATCACCCGCCGGTCGGCTGCCAACTAACCGATTGGTCGGGTTCCGTGTTGCCTTGTGTTCTTCTCTCGCACTGCCTGGAGCATTTGTGCCATGAGTTCTGCCTCGCTTATAAAGACCCCGCCCGAGAAGGTGACGGTCAACGGTTGGGTGTTTTACACCTCTACCGCGCTGATTCTGTTGTTGACCGCCATTCTGATTATCGCCCCGCAAGAGGCCGGCAGACTGTTGGGTATCGCTCAGGCCTGGTTGTCGCGCAGCTTCGGCTGGTACTACATGGTGGTCATCGCCGCCTACCTGGTGTTTGTGGTGGGCCTGGCGTTTTCTTCGTACGGCAAACTCAAACTGGGCAGCAAGGACGACACCCCGGATTTCAGTTACGGCGCCTGGGCGGGGATGCTGTTCTCGTCGGGTATCGGTATTTCGCTGTTGTACTTCGGCGCATCCGAGCCACTGGATCACTATTTCAATCCGCCGGAAGGCGCTTCGGCCACCAACATGGCCGCGCGTCAGGCAGTACAGCTGACGTTCCTGCATTGGGGTCTGCACGGCTGGGCGATCTACGCACTGGTCGGTCTGGCCGTGGCGTACTTTGCTTATCGTCATAACCAGCCGCTGGCCCTGCGTTCGGCGCTGTATCCGCTGGTCGGCGAGCGTTGGGTCAAGGGTGCGGCCGGTCACGCGGTGGACGGCTTCGGCATGTTCGTGACCCTGCTGGGTCTGGTGACCAACCTGGGGATTGGTTCGCTGCAAGTGTCCTCGGGCCTGGAAAACCTGTTCGGCATGGAACACAGCAATACCAACCTGTTGATCGTGATTATCGTGATGAGCACCGTGGCGACCATCGCTGCCGTGTCCGGCGTGGAAAACGGCATCCGTCGTCTGTCCAACCTGAACATCGTGCTGTTCAGCGGTCTGCTGATTTTCGTGCTGTTGTTTGGCCCGACTTTGCACCTGCTCAACGGCTTCGTGCAGAACATCGGTGACTACCTCAATGGTGTGGTGCTGAAGACTTTCGACCTGTATGTCTATGAAGGCGACAGCGCCAAGTCCGACCGCTGGTTGGGCCTGTGGACTCTGTTCTACTGGGCGTGGTGGATTTCCTGGGCGCCATTCGTGGGCATGTTCATCGCGCGTATTTCCCGTGGTCGTACCGTGCGTGAACTGGTGGCCGGTGTGCTGCTGATTCCCCTGGGCTTCACCCTGGCCTGGCTGTCGATCTTCGGTAACTCGGCACTGGATCTGGTGATGAACCAGGGGGCGGTGGAGCTTGGCAAGACGGCGCTGGAACAGCCGTCTATGGCGATCTATCAATTGCTTGAGCACTACCCGGCGTCGAAAGTCGTTATCGGTGTGTCGATCTTTGTTGGCTTCGTGCTGTTCCTGACTCCGGCCGACTCCGGCGCGGTGATGATGGCGAATCTGTCCTGCAAGGGCGGCAACGTCGATGAAGATGCGCCGCACTGGCTGCGGATCTTCTGGTCGGTGGTGATCACCCTGGTGACCATCGGTCTGCTGTTTGCCGGTAACTTCGAAGCCATGCAAACCATGGTGGTGCTGGCCGGTCTGCCGTTCTCGGTGGTGCTGGTGTTCTTCATGTTCGGCTTGCACAAGGCCATGCGTCAGGACGTGCAGATCGAACAGGAGCAGGCGCAACTGGCGGAGCGCGGTCGTCGTGGTTTCAGCGAGCGTCTGACGCAACTGGATCTGCAACCGAGCCAATCGGTGGTGCAGCGCTTCATGGACAAGCAGGTCAGCCCGGCGCTGGAAGATGCTGCTGCGCAGATGCGTGCGCAGGGTCTGGAAGTGCAGACGCTGTTGGGTAAATCCAAGCGCTGCATGGGTGTGCGTATCGAGATGGAAGAGGGCAACCCTTTCGTCTACGAAGTGAGCCTGGACGGCTATCTGGCGACCCCGACCGAATCGGCGCAGTCCGATGAAGCGCGCCAGCGTTACTACCGCGCTGAAGTGTATCTGCACAACGGCAGCCAGGATTACGACCTGATGGGCTTCACGCAGGATCAGATCACGCGGGATGTGCTCGATCAGTTTGAAAGCCATCGGCAGCTCCTTGGCCGGGTGTATAGCTAAACCGCTAAAACAAAAGGGGCTCGATTGAGCCCCTTTTGCATGATCGTTCCCATGCTCCGCGTGGGAATGTCTCAATGGACGCTCTGCGTCCGCTGTTGTGGGACGCGGAGCGTCCCGGGCTGCATTCCCACGCAGAGCGTGGGAACGATCAGGGATCGCTCACCGCGATCCCTTTTTTTTATCCCGCCTTAACCGAGATTCTTGCCCAGCAACGCGTGATACAACTCACTGTCGCCCAAGATCCCCACCACATGATTGTCATCGTGCAGCACCAGCTTGTTGCCGGTCTGATAACGAATCTGCAGTGCATCGCGCATGCCGATATTCGAATCCACCAGCGTCGGCTTGCGCTCCAGGCCTTCCACCGCTTGCCCCGGCGCCCAGTTCTGCAGGTTCAGCACCGAACCATTCTGCCGTGCACCTTTGATGGTGTTGCCCTCGGCCAGGTCCAGCCACGAATCGCCGCCCGGATCGAGGCACACCGAACCATTGATGCGTTTGCACTTGTCCAGGGTGCGCATCAGGCTGCGGCCGCAGAGCACGTTGAGCGGATTGGTGTGTGCGACGAAGGTGCGCACATAGTCGTCCGCCGGGTTCAGCACGATCTCTTCCGGCACGCTGTACTGGATGATCCGGCCGTCTTTCATGATCGCGATGCGGCTACCCAATTTGAGCGCCTCGTCGAGGTCGTGGCTCACGAACACGATGGTCTTGCTCAGCTTGCGTTGCAGTTCCAGCAGTTCATCCTGCAGGCCCTGACGGATCAGCGGGTCGAGGGCCGAAAACGGTTCGTCCATCAATAGAATGTCGGCGTCCATCGCCAGTGCCCGCGCCAGACCAACACGCTGCTGCATGCCACCGGAGAGTTCGTCCGGCTTCTTGTTGCGCCATTGGGTCAGGCCAACCAGTTCGAGTTTTTCATCGACAAGTTTCTTGCGTTCCTTCTCCGGGCGACCCTGCATTTCCAGACCGAAACTGATGTTCTCGCGCACCGTTAGCCAAGGCATCAGGGCGAACTTCTGAAAGACCATGGCGATGCGTTTGGTGCGCATCATTTTCAGTTCGGCCGGGGTGCAGGAGGCGATGTCGATCTGACGGTTTTCATGCTCGACGAACAACTTGCCGCGACTCACCGTGTTGAGGCCGTTGATGCAGCGCAGCAGGCTCGACTTGCCCGAGCCGGACAAGCCCATCAGCACGCAGATCTCGCCTTTATTGATGTCCAGCGTGGCTTTTTCCACACCGACAATCTGTCCGGTCTTTTTCAGGATCTCGTTGCGGGTCATGCCCTGATCGAGCAGTTTGAGTGCCTCGCGCGGATCCTTGGAGAAGATTACGTCAACGTCTTCGAAGCGAATTATGCTCATGCGTCACCCCCTGCTTTAGCGTCGGGTTGTTTGCAGATACGGTCGAGCATGATCGCCAGCAGTACGATCGCCAGGCCCGCTTCGAAGCCCAGGGCGATATCAGCAGTGTTCAGTGCGTTGACCACCGGTTTGCCGAGTCCGTCGGCGCCTACCAGTGCCGCGATCACCACCATCGACAACGACAGCATGATGCACTGGGTGATGCCGGCCGCGATGCTCGGCATGGCGTGAGGCAGTTCGATCCGTGAGAGCAATTGGCGACGCGAGCAGCCGAAGGCCTTGCCGGCGTCCATCAGTTCTTGCGGGACATCGCGGATGCCCAGGTAGGTCAGGCGGATCGGCGCAGCGATGGCGAACACCACCGTGGAGATCAGGCCTGGCACCACACCCAGCCCGAAGAGGGTCAGGGTAGGAATGAGGTAAACGAAGGTCGGTACGGTCTGCATCAGATCGAGTACCGGACGCATGACCGTGTAGAACATCGGTTTGTGCGCGGCGACGATGCCCAACGGCACGCCGATGACCACGCAGACCAGGGTCGCGAACATGACCTGGGCGAGGGTTTCCATGGTCTCCTGCCAGTACCCCAGATTGAGGATCAGCAGGAAGGAGGCAATGACGAACGCAGTCAGGCCCCATTTACGCTGAATGAAGTGAGCGAGTAGTGCGATCAGGCCAATCAAGACCAGTGGGTTGAACCAGGTCAGCGCAAACGTCACGCCGTGGATCATCGTTTCCAGTGTCACGGCGATTGCGTCGAAGGTGTTGGCGCCGTGTTGCGTCAACCATTCAACGAAGCCCGCGATGTACTGGCCTAAAGGTATTTTCTGATCAATCAGCATGGTAGTGAACGTCCGCATGCAAGGAAATAAACAGCCCGGGCGGGCGAACCCACCCGGCATAAGCGATTACTGAAGCTTGGCTTTCACGGCCTCCAGGCCAGGTTTACCGTCAATGGTGGTCACGCCAGCGAGCCAGGTATCGAGCACTTGTGGATTCTTTTTCAGCCAGGCCTTCGCGGCCGCGTCAGGCTTCATCTTGTCGTCGAGGATGTTGCCCATCAGTTCGCTTTCCATGTCGACGGTGAACTCCAGGTTCTTCAGCAACTGACCGACGTTGCTGCATTCCTCGGCGTAACCCTTGCGGGTGTTGGTCGCTACGGTCGCAGCACCGAAATCGGGGCCGAAGAAATCATCGCCACCGGTCAGGTATTGAATCTTGAAGCGCTTGTTCATCGGGTGCGGCGCCCAGCCGAGGAAAACCACGGCGGTGTCGCGTTTTTGCGCGCGATCCACCTGCGAGAGCATGCCCGCTTCCGACGATTCGACGACTTTGAAACCGGCGGTTTTCAGGCCGAAAGCGTCCTTGTCGATCATGCTCTGGATCAGACGGTTGCCGTCGTTGCCAGGCTCGATGCCGTAGATCTTGCCGTCGAGTTCTTTCTTGAATTTGGCGATGTCGGCGAAGTCATGCAGACCTTTGTCATACAGGGCTTGCGGCACGGCGAGGGTGTACTTGGCGCCCTTGAGGTTGGTGCGCACGGTTTCCACGGTGCCGGCGTCGCGGTAAGCCTTGATGTCGTTTTCCATGGTCGGCATCCAGTTGCCGAGGAAAACGTCCATGTTCTTGCCGTCGGCCAGCGACTTGTAGGTCACGGGCACGGAGATCATGGTGGTCTTGGTCTTGTAGCCGAGGGCGTTGAGGACAACGGAGGTGGTAGCGGTGGTAGCGGTGATGTCGGTCCAGCCGACATCGGAGAAGTTAACGGTACTGCACTGTGCCGGTTCTGCAGCTTGCGCCAGTAACGGCAGACTCAGCATGGCGGCCAACAACAACGACGGGGAACCTTTCATGGATGGACTCCTTGGTGTTTTTTTTGGCAGTGTTCCGACTGTGGACCACCGCACTTATAGGTTGCGGTTGGATGGCGTTCTGGAGACAGCTCTGTCACGGCGCCTTGCAATCGAGTCATAACGATCATGTACCAGTGAAAATCTGACGCCTACAGGGGGGGTCGTATCCAGTACAGGGATGGTCGCATCCAGTGTCAGTGACGTCGTTTACAGCTTTTTTCAGCCCCGAATGGCCATCTGAACCGCATAAAAACGGCGAAAAACCGGGGCGAAAACGGCGCGGCGCTGGTGGACATGAGTGCGTCGGTGTCAGACGCCGTGCGCTCCGACAAAAGCCTGATGATGCGGGCATTCCGGCGGATCGCAGCTTGAGCGTAGCAGCTCCGCCAGCGGGCGCTTCACGCCCCGGACCGGCATCCTCAGGAGCTCTGCAGCAATGGCTATCAGCGTTTTCGACCTGTTCAAAATCGGCATAGGCCCTTCCAGTTCCCACACCGTCGGGCCCATGCGCGCCGCGGCGTTGTTCGTCGAGTCGCTTCGGGACAAGCACCAGTTGGAACAGGTGCGTCGTATAGAAGTGCAATTGTTCGGATCGCTGTCGGCCACGGGCATTGGCCACGGCAGCGACAACGCGGTGATCATGGGGTTGATGGGCGAGTGGCCGGACGCAATCGACCCGTCGCAGATCGGCCCACGTATCCAGGCGCTGCGCGAAACGCACACCCTGCTATTGGATGGTCGCTTGTCGGTGCCGTTTGTCTGGGCACGGGACATGCGCCTGATCGACGAGAACCTGCCATTCCACCCCAATGCCATGACTATCGTTGCCGAGGGTGATCACGGCGAACTGCATCGCGACACCTACTATTCGGTGGGCGGCGGTTTTGTCGTGGATCAAGCGCAGGCGTCCAGCGGCGTGGTCGATCTGGATCGCACTGAGTTGCCGTACGACTTTTCCAGCGCGGTTGAGCTGTTGGAGTTGTGCAAGAAAAACAACCTGCGCGTTGCCGAATTGATGATGGCCAACGAAAAGGTCTGGCGCAGTGAAGAAGAGATCCGCGCCGGGCTGATGAAACTGTGGCGGGCGATGCAGGATTGCGTCGAGCAGGGCCTGAAACACGAAGGCATCCTGCCCGGCGGACTGAATGTGCGTCGGCGCGCGGCGAAGTTGCATCGCAGCCTGCAGGAACTGGGCAAGCCCAATGTGATCGGCTCGACGCTGAGCGCGATGGAGTGGGTCAACCTGTTCGCTCTGGCGGTTAATGAAGAAAACGCGGCGGGCGGGCGCATGGTCACGGCGCCGACCAATGGCGCGGCGGGGATCATTCCGGCGGTGTTGCACTACTTTATGAAGTTCAGTGAAGCGGTGACTGACGCCAACGTGGTCGATTACTTCCTCGGTGCAGCGGCGGTGGGGATTCTGTGCAAGAAGAATGCTTCGATCTCGGGCGCCGAAGTGGGTTGCCAAGGCGAAGTCGGTTCGGCGTGTGCGATGGCGGCGGCGGGGCTGGCGGAGATTCTTGGTGCTACGCCGGAGCAGTTGTGCAACGCAGCGGAGATTGGTCTTGAACATAACCTCGGGCTGACCTGCGATCCGGTTGGCGGCCTGGTGCAAGTGCCGTGCATCGAGCGCAATGCGATTGCGGCGGTTAAAGCAATCAATGCGGCGCAGATGGCGTTGCGTGGCGATGGTCAGCACTTTATCTCGCTGGATCGGGTGATCCGCACCATGCGTGATACCGGCGCTGATATGCATGACAAATATAAAGAGACATCGCGGGGTGGATTGGCGGTCAGTGCGGTTGAGTGCTGAGTCAGTGACACCGAGGTGAATGCTTCGCGAGCAGGCTCCCACATTGGACTCTGGCGTTCACACATTTTGTGTTCACTGGAGATCTACTGTGGGAGCGAGCCTGCTCGCGAAGGGGTCAGACCAGTCAAAATTGCTCATCAAGTGAACACAGACAATAAATCACGCCACCTTTTAGCGCGTCGCAAACAGATAAGAGTCTTTCCCAGCTGTTACATGCATTCAGCACCCCCTACCGTCCGTCACCCGTGCTTGCGGTGACACTCTGTACAAACTGCGCGCAGGCCAGTTCCCACAAGTGCTACCGATTTGCTCACACCCCTGGGGGCAGGGCGTTCAGCAACGCTGATGGCACTTCGAAACACCTTTCGTCGGACGGCTCGTATAGACACGTCGCGACGTCGTTTTCAGGAGTTATTGAACAGCCATTCAATTTTAGGCATGGCATTTGCTCTGTCATAACAAAGCCCGTCTCCCACGCGAGAACGCTGGCAATAACAAGAGCCTCCGCCTGAGGCCATCACCCGCTTTGTGTGAGGAGATACCGCGATGACGTCGTTCAACTCCGGGGCCCAACCCCAGAACCGTGCGCCTCAATCCATCGGCTTTCTGCTGCTGGACAATTTCACGCTGATTTCTCTGGCGTCCGCAGTAGAACCCCTGCGCATGGCCAACCAATTGTCCGGTCGCGAGCTGTATCGCTGGAGTACCCTCACCGTCGATGGCGGCCAGGTGTGGGCCAGTGACGGTCTGCAAATCACGCCAGACGCCTCCATGCACAAAGCCCCGCCACTGGACACTGTGATTGTCTGCGGCGGCATCGGCATTCAACGCACCGTTACCCGTGAACACGTTTCCTGGCTGCAAAGCCAGGCGCGTCAGTCCAAGCGCCTCGGCGCCGTGTGCACCGGCAGTTGGGCTTTGGCCTGCGCCGGCCTGCTCGACGGTTTCGATTGCAGCGTGCACTGGGAATGTCTGGCGGCGATGCAGGAAGCTTTCCCGCGCGTGGCCATGAGCACCCGTTTGTTCACCCTCGACCGTAACCGTTTCACCAGCTCCGGCGGTACCGCGCCGCTGGACATGATGCTGCACCTGATCAGCCGCGATCACGGCCGTGAACTGTCCGCCGCGATCTCGGAGATGTTCGTCTACGAACGTATCCGCAACGAACAGGATCACCAGCGTGTGCCGCTCAAGCACATGCTCGGCACCAACCAGCCGAAGCTGCAGGAAATCGTCGCGCTGATGGAAGCCAACCTCGAAGAGCCGATCGACCTCGATGAACTGGCGGTGTACGTCGCCGTGTCGCGTCGACAGCTGGAGCGCCTGTTCCAGAAATACCTGCACTGCTCGCCGTCGCGTTACTACTTGAAGCTGCGCCTGATCCGCGCCCGGCAGTTGCTCAAGCAAACGCCGATGTCGATCATCGAAGTGGCTTCGGTGTGTGGGTTTGTATCGACGCCGCACTTCTCCAAGTGCTATCGCGAATACTTCGGCATTCCGCCGCGTGACGAGCGCGTAGGGTCCAACACCACTCAACAAGTGGCGATGTTGCCGCTGCCGCAGGCCATCGTGATGTCGCCGCTGTCGGGGCCGATGTCGGCGTTGAGTCAGGCGCGCAATGAATCGACGTTTGCCAGCGTAAGGCTCTGATGAGGATCGTTCCCACGCTCTGCGTGGGAACGCAGCCCGGGACGCTCTGCGTCCCAAAAGGCCGAACGCGGAGCGTCCGTTGAGGCATTCCCACGCAGAGCGTGGGAACGATCAGGTGAGCAACGTCAGGCGCTATGGCTTTGCTGATAGTCCGCCAATGCCGGCAGTAATTGTTTGTCGATCGCCTGGCGCACCGCCGGCTGAATACTGGCGCCGCTGGTGTACATGTCCTTGACCATTTTGCGCAGTTCAAACGCGCGAACATTATCCAGACCGCGCACCGCGCACTCGCAAGCCTTATCGGCAGTAGTGCCACTGGGCACTTGAATACCCAACGCCTTGAGCTGGCCCAACAAATCTTCCTGATCGATCAAATCGGCATACATCATGACGCGCATCCTTCTTCGGTAACGGAGGTCGTGGCTCGATTCTGGTAGCCATGCCGGGGCACGGCAAGGGCGATTTGTCGCAGTGGCTGCGACGGCTATGAACAGGTCGTTTTCGGCTAACTCGCCGCCCAAGGGAGTGGGCACACTGAACTCAGCTTGCAACACGAAGGTTTGGTCACCCTCGCTTGGCAGCTCCTCAACAGTACACTCTGCCCCGATCCTGTCACGGCTTGCATCGGGGCTTTTTTTGCCTGTGAATCAGTCAGAGATTTGTTGTTCCCGCTGACGCTTTCGCGAGCAGGCTCGCTCCCACAGGTGACCGCGTTCATTCAGGGGAATGCGATTAAATGTGGGAGCGAGCTTGCTCGCGAAGAACGATGACGCGGTCTACCGCTGCAACACCAGAATCCGCGACAACAACTCATCCCGGTCGACGTAGCAGCCCTGAAAATGCCGCGCCCCGGTCGCCGGATCGAAGGCATTACGCGCGTGCAACGTACGGCGATTATCGAAGCACCACAGCTCACCGGAATTAAGCCGCTGCATCAGCCGAAACCGTGGCTCGCGGGTCATCGCGATAAAGCGTCGATAAGCCCGATACAACCGTGGCATCTGCTCTACCGAGGTATCGAACGCTCCGCGCAGAAAGTTTGCCATGCGGATTTCCGCCACGCGTCCCAAGGCGTCCAAAGCGATGATCGGCGCCAGGCAGCGATAGTCGCTATGGCGATCCTTGTTGCGAAACTCCACCGGTATTTCACACAGTGCCTGAAACGATGCAGGGTCTTCACTGCGCAACGCATCGGCAATCGCAAAACCGTCGACAAAAATACTCTCGCCACCCTCGGCGTCATTCACCAGGCAATGCAGAAATTGCAGCCCCGGTTGCAGCTCGCGAGTCGGTAGATCGGTGTGTAACGGCAGGTTGAAAGCGGTGTAGGCATTGCTGTCAGCATCGGCTTTGGATTGCACGTTAAACAGCACACCGAAGTTGCTCTCGCGAATGAAGGAAATGCGTTGCGCGATGAGCTTCAGTGAACCGGACTCGGTGGGCACGCCGCGTACTTGCGTCAGGCCGATGTCGCGTACGGCGAGCAGCCATTGCAGCAGGGCGGCGTTGTCGTTCATCAATGCCGCGTATTCGAACACCGGCAACTGCGAGTCGCTGCGCCACAGATAAGGCTTGGGTTTGCCAGCCAGACGTTCGGCGCGGGAATCATCGTCGTAGGCATGAGCGCGCAGCCAGCCGGGATCGAAACGGCTGAGGTGGCCGTCCTGCCAGTCGATGCGCAGGCAGCCGTCGGTATCGATATGGGCGGCGGCAGGCTTGAGGTCTTCAGCGGCATCGACAATCTCGAACACCTGCTCGCGGGTAACGTTGTAGACGCACTGCGGGCACGGGCAGTTATCCCGCAACCAGACGTGGTGAAACGGGCTGATGCGACCGTCAGCCCATGCGATGGCAACGCGATCCGCCAGGGTCTGCACGCCACCGAGCGCGCTGATCAACGGATAAGTACGGAAATCGGCAACAGCGGCAGCGGTGTTCATGGCGGCTCCTTGTGATCGATGGATTACCTGGCGGGTGGCAGTGCGATAACGCGGCCGATGTAAGCGGGAGCGGGCAAGTCTTGCTGATCGGCGACGATGCTTTGCAGGCGGCTCAAGGTGTTCGCGCTGAACGGTGCCGAACGCGGGCCGGCGAGATCGACGTGCAACAGCATCTGTTCGTTGCCGGCCAGTTCCTGTTCCTCACCGACCTTGTACAGGCTGTGATAGAGGTGCAGGCGTTTGCTGTCGTGGCCGATGATTTGCGTACGCACTTCGACTTCGCTGTCGAGCTTCACTTCGTGCAGATAGTTGAGGTGCAGTTCAAGGGTGAACAGCGAGTGGCCGCTGGCTTCACGGTTGTTGCTGTCCATGCCGAGGCGATCCATCAGGGCGTCGGTGGCGTAGCTGAAAATCAGCAGGTAGAAGGCATCGCGCAGGTGGCCGTTGTAGTCGACCCAGTCGGGGATGATTCGGGTTTGGTACGTGGTGAGGTTGGGCATGATTGGGTTCCGGCAGTGGGCGGGTCGTTAAGATCAAGAGCTACCCCCTCACCCCAGCCCTCTCCCCCAAGGGGAGAGGGGGAAAGGGAGTAGATCGGGGGCTTTTCAAAACTTGAGTTCGGCTCGATAGATCAAGTCGGCGTAGCTCGAGAAAAACACCGCGGTCAGTCCTCTTTCTCCAATGGAGGAGAGGAGAAAGGGGGCTGATCTTCAAGCTTTTCAAGTCTTGAATTCGGCTCGATGGTGCAAGTCGGCGTAACTTGCACACTCAACGCGGTCAGTCCCCTCTACCCCTGGGAGAGGGCTAGGGTGAGGGCAGCGGTTTGACGCGAACGCATTACTCGCTGAACGCCATCCCATGCTTTTCCTTTGTGGTCTTCACCGCCTCAAGCACCGCCAGCAAACAATCATCACGATAGCGCTCCAGTGCCGAAATGCTGTGACGACCAAGCTGATCACTGGTGCCATCAACCACATCATCAATCAACTTGTCAGTCAGTTCCGGCGCCGGCAGATAGGTCCACGGCAACTGCAACGCCGGGCCGAATTGCGACATGAAGTGGCGCATGCCGGCATCACCCCCGGCCAAGGTATAAGTCAGGAACGTACCCATGAACGACCAGCGCAGGCCGGCGCCAAAGCGGATCGCATCATCGATCTCGCCAGTGGTCGCGACACCATCGTTGACCAAGTGCAGCGCCTCACGCCACAGCGCTTCAAGCAAGCGGTCGGCGATGAAACCGGGCACTTCTTTGCGCACGTGCAGCGGACGCATGCCGAGGGATTCGTAGACTTTCATCGCCGCCTGAACGGCCTCGGGCGCGGTGTTCTTGCCACCCACGACTTCGACCAACGGCAGCAGATAAACCGGGTTGAACGGGTGGCCGACCACGCAACGCTCCGGGTGCGTTGAGCTCTCGTAAAACTCGCTCGGCAACAGTCCCGAGGTACTCGAACCGATCAACGCATTGGGCTTGGCCGCGGCGCTGATTTTGCTGTGCAGATCGAGTTTCAGTTCCAGGCGTTCCGGGGCGCTTTCCTGAATGAAGTCGGCATCGCGTACGCACTCCTCGATGGTCGCGACAAAGCGCAGACGATCCTGCGAAGCGCCCGGCGCCAGACCGCTTTTCTCCAGTGCGCCCCAGGCGTTGGCTACGCGTTTACGCAGCGCCGCTTCGGCGCCGGGCGCCGGGTCCCAGGCGATCACATCCAGGCCATGGGCGAGGGCGCGGGATACCCAGCCGCTGCCGATGACACCGCTGCCCAGCGCGGCGAAGGTTTTGATTTCGGTGATAAAGCTCATGGTGATTTCCTGAATAGTTCGGCGATCAACTGTGGGAGCGAGCTTGCTCGCGAAGGAGGCGGTACATCCGCAGCATCTTCATTAGCAGAGCCATCGCATTCGCGAGCAAGCTCGCTCCCACAGGGTTCGAGGTGGGGCAATTAACCGCGCTGGGTCAGGCCCATTTTTTTGCGGCCTTCGGCCGGGGTCAGCACTCGGGCGCCGAGGCGGCTGAGGATTTCGGTGGCGCGTTCGACCAGTTGGCCGTTGGTCGCCAGCACGCCTTTGTCCAGCCACAGGTTGTCTTCCAGCCCCACCCGCACGTTGCCGCCGAGCAGCACCGCTTGCGCGGCCATTGGCATCTGCATGCGGCCAATGCCAAACCCGGCCCACACCGCATCGGCGGGCAGGTTGTCGACCATGGCTTTCATCGTGGTGGTATCCGCCGGCGCGCCCCACGGGATGCCCAGGCACAGCTGGAATAACGGGTTATCGAGCAGACCTTCCTTGATCAGCTGCTTGGCGAACCACAGGTGACCGGTGTCGAAGATCTCCAGCTCGGCCTTCACGCCCAACTCGGTAATGCGCTTGGCGCCGGCACGCAGTTGCGCAGGCGTCGAGACGTAAATGGTGTCGCCATCGCCGAAGTTCAGCGTGCCGCAATCGAGGGTGCAGATTTCCGGTAACAGCGCTTCAACGTGAGCCAGACGAGTCAACGGGCCGACCAGATCGGTATTCGGGCCAAACTCCATCGGGTTCTCGCCAGCGCCGATTTCCAGGTCGCCGCCCATGCCGGCGGTGAGGTTGACGATGATGTCGACGTCGGCCTCGCGGATGCGCTCCATCACTTCGCGGTACAGCGCCACGTCACGGCTGAACTTGCCGGTCTGCGGATCGCGCACATGGCAGTGCACAACCGTGGCGCCGGCCTTGGCCGCTTCCACCGCAGCAGCAGCAATTTGTTTCGGGGTGACCGGCACGTGCGGGCTCTTGGCGGTCGTGTCGCCAGCACCGGTGAGTGCGCAGGTGATGATGACGTCGTGATTCATGGTGCGGTTTCCTTCAGGCGTGATGGGTCTGTCCGCAGCCCTTTTCGGGGCTGCGAGCTTCGTCCGGTTCCCTCTCCCCTTGAGAGAGGGTTAGGGTGAGGGGCTTTTAAATGAGAGGGTTATTTGCTGGTCAGTTGCAGGTTTTCAGCCGCCGGTTTGCCATCGAACGTGGTCACACCTTCCAGCCAGCGCTGCTTGTCTTCGGGGTGATCCTTGAGCCATTGCTTGGCCGATTCGAAAGCGTCCTTGTGGTCGAGCAGCGGCTGCATCATCCGGCTCTCGTCCTCGGCGGTGAACGTCAGGTTGGTCAGCAGGCGACCAATGTTCGGGCACTGCTCGGCGTATTTCGGCGCGGTCACTGTCCACACGGTGGCCATGCCTTCATTCGGGCCGAGGGCGTCGTCGCTGCCGGTCAGATAAGTCATCTTGACGTTGACGTTCATCGGGTGCGGCGCCCAGCCAAAGAAGACCACGGCCTCTTTGCGGCGCACAGCACGGTCGACGGCGGCGAGCATGCCGGCCTCGCTCGACTCGACCAACTGGAACTTGCCGAGGCCGAACTGGTTCTTGGCGATCATTGCCTTGATCTGCGTGTTGGCGCCCGAACCCGGTTCGATGCCATAGATCTTGCCGCCCAGTTCCTTCTCGAATTTGGCAATGTCGGCGAAGGTTTTCAGGCCCTTGTCGGCCAGGTAAGTCGGCACGGCGAGAGTCGCACGGGCATCTTTCAGGCTTGGCGCTTCGAGCACTTTGACCTGATTGGCATCGACGAACGGGGTGATGGTCTGGGTCATCAGCGGGTTCCAGTAACCGAGGAACAGGTCCAGGCGCTGATCGCGGATCCCGGCGAAGATGATTTGCTGGGACGCGCTGGTTTGTTTGGTGTTGTAGCCGAGGCCGTCGAGCAGGACCTGGGTCATGGCACTGGTGGCGATCACGTCGGTCCAGTTGACCACGCCCATGCGTACGTTCTGGCATGACGCAGGTTCGGCCGCCATGACGCTGGCGCTCAAGAAAGCGGTACCGCTGAGTGCAAGAACACAGCTGCTGATCAGTCGTTTCATGTCGGGTTCCTCGGCAGGTCGTTATTGTGAGTTCCGGCATCTGTCGTGCCGGTGATGCAAAGTTACGCAGCTATACGCCCATGAAAGCGCACTGCGGCGACTGGCATTTGCACTGTAGCGACCTGTGCGCTTGAACGCTGACGACAATCGGCGTATCAACGAGCCACGCTCCCCTCCCTCTCGTTACCCGCGAATCGAGTGCGCCCATGTCCCAGGATTTCTACTTTCTGCTGATGCCGGGGTTCTCCGCCATCGGCTTTATTTCGGCGATCGAACCGCTGCGCGTGGCCAACCGCTTTCGTGGCGAGCTGTACCGCTGGCATGTGCTCAGCGCCGACGGCGGGGCGGTGCTGGCGAGCAATGGCATGTCGGTCAACGCCGATGCGGCGCTGGAGCCGCTGAAGAAAGGTGCGACGTTGTTGGTGGTGGCCGGGTTTGAACCGCTGAAGTTCGCCACGCCAACCCTTGAACACTGGTTGCGGCGGCTGGATAACGAAGGCGTGACCCTCGGTGCCATCGACACCGGCAGCTTTGTCCTCGCTGAAGCGGGCCTGCTCGATGGCCATCGCC
This sequence comes from Pseudomonas sp. 3B-A001-10F, assembly GCF_056313565.1. NCBI lineage: Bacteria > Pseudomonadati > Pseudomonadota > Gammaproteobacteria > Pseudomonadales > Pseudomonadaceae > Pseudomonas > Pseudomonas sp. 3B-A001-10F. The sequence continues at coordinate 151,672 of NZ_JBQYFW010000010.1, read as the reverse complement.
TGACCCTGCACTGGGAAGCCATCGACGCATTCAAGGAATCTTATCCACAGCTCAGCGTCACCCAGGAGCTGTTCGAGATCGACCGCCGGCGGATCACCTCGGCGGGCGGCACGGCGTCCATCGATTTAATGCTCGATCTGATCGCCCAGGCCCACGGCCCGCAACTGGCGATTCAGGTCAGCGAGCAGTTTGTGCTGGGGCGCATTCGCCCGCGCAAAGACCACCAACGCATGGAAGTCGCCACGCGTTACGGCATCAACAACAAGAAGCTGGTTCAGGTGATCGGCGAGATGGAGCAGCACAGCGAACCGCCACTGACCACGCTGCAATTGGCGGAATCGATCAAGGTGACGCGGCGGCAACTGGAGCGGTTGTTTCGGCTGCACCTGAACGACACGCCGAGCAATTTCTATCTCAGGTTACGGCTGGAAAAAGCCCGGCAGTTATTGCGCCAAACCGACATGAGCGTGCTCGAAGTCAGCATCGCCTGCGGCTTCGAGTCGCCGTCGTACTTCACCCGCAGCTATCGCGCAAAATTCGCCCGCTGCCCCCGCGAAGACCGCCGTACCGCCCAGGCCTGAAATCAAAAGATCGCAGCCTTCGGCAGCTCCTACAGGGAAATGCATTCCAATGTAGGAGCTGCCGAAGGCTGCGATCTTTTGATCTTGCTGTTGGTTACTTTTTCACCAACGCCGAACACGCCGCTTTATAAGCCTCATGCTGATACTTGTTCAACGTCCCCGGCAGCTCGAAATTATGCTTCTTCGCCTGCGCATTGATCGTCTGCGGCGACAACAACGTCACCTCGCAACCATCCAGCAACTGCAAAATCCCCTCAATCTTGAACGTCGTCGGGCCACCGGCAAACTCACCCTTCTTGCTGCGCTTCTTGATCGCAATCCGGTCAACCGAATTCTCCCGCACAAACGACGCCACCTGCGCCGCAAACATCTTCACGTTGGCCGCTTCGTCATCGTCTTCGAGGGCAATCTTCTTGGTGGCGAGGGGAACGTGGCTCAAGGCCGAACCGTCGAGAGCGGCCACGGCGATGATCGCTTCGCTGCCTTTGATTTCGATGCCGCAGATGTTCATGGGGAATTCCTTGAAGTGAAGAGGGCAGCTTACAGCTCTAGCTGATTGGCGGTGATGCCGAACGCCGACGCAATTTTCTCACGCGTAACCTTGCGAGGCTTGGCGACTGTTTCCTGCTGGGCAAACGCCGGTTGCGAAATACCCATGCGTTTGGCGACTTCTTCCTGAGTCAGGTTGAGGTGTTCGCGCCAGGCACGGATCGGTGTTGCCCCATCGACCATCCGGCTGACGACCTCATGGGGAATCAGGTCGGGCTGCATTTTTTGCGCAACGTACTGCGCGTAGGGAATGACGACGAAGGCGGGGTTGCCCTCGGCGTCGTTGATGATTTGGATATCTGTGGGTAACTTCATATTAGGAGAAATATAAGTCTTTTATAAGATTTCAGAATCTTTGCTTATATTTTTCCCAAAGCCAATCAACAAGTTTGACCGCATGTTGCGAGAAGTCAGGATCACTCCTGCCCAATAGACTCCAAAAACTCCGACCGTTCATCACTCATCCGCGCCACGCAATCATTCTGCGCAATCGTGAACGCCTTGCTCCCCGCCGTAGCCGGAAACGCCTCCACCGCACAATCCGCGTCCCGCGTCTTCAACCACTGCTGCTGAGCCGTCTTGATCTTGGCGGTAATGTCCGCCAATTGCGTCGGGTTCTTGCCATACGCCGTCTGCATGCGTTCGTTGAGGCTGGCGTAGTTGTCCTTGAGCAGGTCTTCTGCAGTAGTGCGGCTGTAGGTCGAGCATTCCAGGGTCTGGACGTCGTTTTCGACGGCGTCGCACGGGTTGTTGTCGGACTCTTCAGCGGCGTGTACGCCGGTCGCAAGCAAAGCCAAAGCCAGGAAGATCGATTTCATTGTTGTCGCCGCTCTAATCCAGTGGTGTTTCCAAGATGGGCCAGATTCTGGCTCAAGCTGGCGGGCTTGAACAGGTAGCTGATCGGAGCGTCTGGCGACCCTTTGTCGCGGATTGACGCTTTCGGCAATTCCCCTGTCGTTTTTGCACCCGGTCGCCCCGGCACCGAGGCATATGCTGGCCCCAAAGCGCCGGCAGACGATTCGGCGCATGAATCGCCAATAAGGGGACGCCTGATGAGCCCAGCCGAATTACACGCCGACAGCATCGTTATCGACGGTCTGATCATTGCCAAATGGAACCGCGAGCTGTTCGAAGACATGCGCAAGGGCGGTCTGACGGCAGCCAACTGCACTGTGTCGGTGTGGGAAGGCTTTCAGGCGACCGTGAACAATATTGCCGCCAGCCAGAAGCTGATCCGCGAAAACGGCGACCTGGTGATGCCGGTGCGCACCACCGCCGACATCCGTCGCGCCAAGGAGCAAGGCAAGACCGGCATCCTCTTCGGCTTCCAGAATGCTCACGCGTTTGAAGACCAGATCGGCTATGTCGAAGTGTTCAAGCAGCTCGGCGTTGGCATCGTGCAGATGTGCTACAACACCCAGAACCTGGTCGGCACCGGTTGCTATGAGCGTGACGGCGGCCTGTCGGGTTTCGGTCGCGAGATCGTCGCCGAGATGAACCGCGTCGGCGTCATGTGCGACCTGTCCCACGTCGGCTCGAAGACTTCCGAAGAAGTCATCCTCGAATCGAAAAAACCGGTCTGCTATTCCCACTGCCTGCCGTCGGGTCTCAAAGAGCACCCGCGCAACAAGTCTGATGCAGAATTGAAGTTCATCGCCGACCACGGCGGCTTCGTCGGCGTAACCATGTTCGCGCCGTTCCTCGCCAAGGGCATCGACTCGACCATCGATGACTACGCCGAAGCGATCGAATACACCATGAACATCGTCGGCGAAGACGCCATCGGCATCGGCACCGACTTCACCCAGGGTCACGGCCAGGACTTCTTCGAATACCTGACTCACGACAAGGGCTACGCCCGCCGTCTGACCAGCTTCGGCAAGATCATCAACCCGCTGGGCATCCGCACCGTCGGCGAGTTCCCGAACCTGACCGAAACCCTGCTCAAGCGCGGCCATTCCGAGCGCGTCGTGCGCAAGATCATGGGCGAAAACTGGGTCAACGTCCTGAAAGACGTCTGGGGCGAGTAACGCTGACTCAAGACCGCCGCCGATCTGCCCCCTCTCCTGTGGGAGAGGGCTGGGGTGAGGGCAGCGGTCACCACTGAATCCACTATTTTTCTGGAGTTAAGTTTCCATGGCCAAGATCGCCCCGCAATTGCCAATCGAAGTCGACAGCGAAACCGGTGTCTGGACCTCCGACGCCCTGCCAATGCTCTACGTACCGCGTCACTTCTTCGTCAACAACCACATGGGCATCGAAGAAGTTTTGGGCGCTGAAGCCTATGCCGAGATCCTCTACAAGGCCGGCTACAAGTCCGCCTGGCACTGGTGTGAAAAAGAAGCTGAATGCCACGGCCTGGAAGGCGTCGCGGTATTCGAGCATTACATGAAGCGCCTGTCGCAGCGCGGCTGGGGTCTGTTCAAGATTCAGGACATCGACCTCGACAAAGGCACTGCCAGCGTCAAGCTCGAACACTCGGCATTCGTCTACGTCTACGGCAAGGTCGGGCGCAAAGTCGATTACATGTTTACCGGTTGGTTTGCCGGGGCCATGGATCAGATTCTTGAGGCTCGCGGCAGCAAGATTCGCACCGTCGCCGAGCAAGTCTACGGTGGCTCCGAAGAAGGCCACGACGACGGCCTGTTCACCGTCAAGCCGTTGTAAGTCGAGGAACCCGCCATGGCTTTCGAAGCAATGTTCCAGCCGATCCAGATCGGCAAACTGACCATCCGCAACCGCGTGCTCAGCACCGCGCACGCTGAGGTCTACGCGACGGACGGTGGCATGACCACCGACCGCTACGTCAAGTATTACGAAGAGAAAGCCAAGGGCGGCATCGGCCTGGCGATCTGTGGTGGCTCCTCCGTGGTCGCCATCGACAGCCCGCAGGAATGGTGGAGCTCGGTCAACCTGTCGACCGACCGGATCATCCCGCACTTCCAGAATCTGGCCGACGCCATGCACAAGCATGGCGCCAAGATCATGATTCAGATTACCCACATGGGCCGCCGCTCGCGCTGGGACGGCTTCAACTGGCCGACCCTGATGTCGCCGTCGGGCATCCGTGAGCCGGTGCACCGCGCGACCTGCAAAACCATCGAGCCGGAAGAAATCTGGCGGGTGATCGGCAATTACGCCCAGGCTGCGCGCCGGGCCAAGGCCGGTGGCCTCGACGGCGTTGAGCTGTCAGCCGTGCACCAGCACATGATCGACCAGTTCTGGAGCCCGCGCGTCAACAAGCGTACCGACGAATGGGGCGGCAGCTTCGAAGGCCGAATGAAGTTCGGTCTGGAAGTGCTGAAAGCTGTGCGCGCCGAGGTCGGTGACGACTTCTGCGTGGGCATGCGTCTGTGCGGTGACGAGTTCCACCCGGACGGTTTGTCCCACGAAGACATGAAGCAGATCGCCAAGTATTACGACGACACCGGCATGCTCGATTTCATCGGCGTCGTCGGCTCGGGTTGTGACACTCACAACACCCTGGCCAACGTGATTCCGAACATGAGTTATCCACCGGAGCCGTTCCTGCATCTGGCCGCCGGGATCAAGGAAGTGGTCAAGGTGCCGGTGCTGCACGCTCAGAACATCAAGGACCCGAACCAGGCCACGCGCATTCTTGAAGGCGGTTACGTCGACATGGTCGGCATGACCCGCGCGCACATCGCTGACCCGCACCTGATCGCCAAGATCAAAATGGGCCAGATCGACCAGATCAAGCAGTGCGTCGGCGCCAACTATTGCATCGACCGTCAGTATCAAGGCCTCGACGTGCTGTGCATCCAGAACGCCGCGACGTCCCGTGAGTACATGGGCGTGCCGCACATCATCGAGAAATCCACCGGGCCGCAACGCAAAGTGGTGATCGTCGGTGCCGGCCCTGCCGGGATGGAAGCTGCGCGTGTGGCGGCCGAGCGTGGCCACGACGTGACCCTGTTCGAGAAGAAGGAATTCATCGGCGGCCAGATCACGACCGCATCGAAAGCGCCGCAGCGTGACCAGATCGCCGGTATTACCCGTTGGTTCCAGCTGGAACTGGCGCGGCTGAAAGTCGATCTGCGCCTGGGCACGGCGGCCGATGCCGACACCATCATGGACTTGCGTCCGGACGTGGTGGTGCTGGCGGTCGGCGGGCATCCGTACCTGGAACAAAACGAACACTGGGGTGCCGCCGAAGGGCTGGTGGTCAGCAGTTGGGACGTGCTCGACGGCAAGGTCGCGCCGGGCAAGAACGTGCTGGTCTACGACACCATTTGCGAGTTCACCGGGATGTCGGTTGCTGACTTCCTCGCCGACAAAGGCAGCCAGGTCGAGATCGTCACCGACGACATCAAACCGGGCGTGGCCATCGGCGGTACGTCGTTCCCGACCTACTACCGCAGCATGTACCCGAAAGAAGTGATCATGACCGGCGACATGATGCTGGAGAAGGTCTACCGCGAAGGCGACAAACTGGTCGCGGTGCTGGAAAACGAATACACCGGCGCCAAAGAGGAGCGGGTGGTCGATCAGGTGGTGGTGGAGAACGGCGTGCGTCCGGATGAAGAAATCTACTACGCGCTCAAAGAGGGTTCGCGCAACAAGGGCCAGATCGACGTTGAAGCGTTGTTCGCGATCCAGCCGCAACCTTCGCTGAGCGAGGCGGGCGAAGGCTACTTGCTGTTCCGCATCGGCGACTGCGTGGCGCAGCGCAACACCCACGCCGCGATCTACGACGCCCTGCGGCTCTGCAAGGATTTCTAAGGGCTAGTGAACCGATCGTTCCCGCGCTCTGCGTGGGAATGCCGCAATGGACGCTCTGCGTCCGCTTGGGACGCGGAGCGTCCCGGGATGCATTCCCACGCAGAGCGTGGGAACGATCATTGAACGCCGTGTTTCTCCAGGTTGTACTGGTGGGAGCTTCACCATGTTGAACACCCTTCTTCCAATCCTGTTGTTCGCAGCTATCGGCCTTGGTGTCCTTGGTGCGTTGCGACGGGTAGCGATGTGGCGCCGGGGCCGGGCCTCGAAGGTCGATCTGATCGGCGGCCTGTTCGCCATGCCCAAGCGCTACATGGTCGATTTGCACCATGTCGTGGCGCGGGACAAATACATCGCCAACACCCACGTGGCCACGGCCGGCGGTGCGGTGGCGTCGATTGTGCTGGCGCTGCTGGTGCACGGTTTCGGCCTGCACAATCGCATCCTCGGTTATGCCTTGCTGCTGATGACGGCAGTGATGTTCGTCGGTGCGATCTTCGTTTATCTGCGTCGGCGCAACCCGCCGGCGCGGCTGTCGAAAGGCCCGTGGATGCGCCTGCCGAAAAGCCTGCTGGCGTTCTCGGCGTCGTTCTTTCTGCTGACCTTGCCAGTGGCCGGAATTCTTCCGGAGAACTTTGGCGGCTGGATACTCGCGGTCATCCTCGGGATCGGCGTGTTGTGGGGCGTGTCGGAACTGTTCTTCGGCATGACCTGGGGCGGGCCGATGAAACACGCCTTTGCCGGTGCCTTGCACTTGGCGTGGCACCGTCGCGCTGAACGTTTTGGTGGTGGTCGTTCCACGGGTTTGAAGCCGTTGGATCTCAATGATCCGTCAGCGCCGTTGGGTGTTGAGAGACCCAAGGATTTCACCTGGAACCAGTTGCTCGGTTTCGACGCCTGTGTGCAGTGCGGCAAGTGCGAAGCGGCGTGCCCGGCGTTCGCTGCCGGTCAGCCGCTGAACCCGAAGAAACTGATTCAGGACATGGTCGTCGGTCTCGCCGGTGGCACCGATGCGAAGTTCGCCGGCAGCCCGTATCCCGGCAAACCAGTGGGCGAACACAGCGGTAATCCACATCAACCGATCGTTAACGGTCTGGTCGACGCCGAAACCCTGTGGTCGTGCACCACCTGCCGTGCCTGCGTCGAGGAGTGCCCGATGATGATCGAGCACGTCGACGCCATCGTCGACATGCGCCGGCACCTGACCCTGGAAAAAGGCGCGACGCCGAACAAGGGCGCCGAAGTCCTCGAAAACCTCATCGCCACCGACAACCCCGGCGGTTTCGCCCCGGGCGGGCGGATGAACTGGGCGGCGGATCTGAACCTCAATCTGCTTAGCGAGAAGAAATCCACCGACGTACTGTTCTGGGTCGGCGACGGTGCCTTCGACATGCGCAACCAGCGCACTTTGCGCGCGTTCGTCAAAGTGCTGAAAGCGGCGAAAATCGACTTCGCCGTGTTGGGGCTGGAAGAACGTGACAGTGGCGACGTGGCTCGTCGTCTGGGCGATGAAGCGACCTTCCAGTTGCTCGCCAAACGCAATATCCAGACCTTGGCCAAATACAGCTTCAACCGCATCGTCACCTGCGATCCGCACAGTTTCCATGTGCTGAAAAACGAGTACGGCGCGTTCGACGGCAACTATCTGGTGCAACACCACAGCACCTACATGGCGGAAATCATTCAGGCCGGTGCGCTGAACCTCGGCCAGCACAAAGGCAACAGCGTGACCTATCACGACCCGTGCTACCTCGGTCGCTACAACGGCGAGTACGAAGCGCCGCGCGAAGTGCTGCGTGCCCTCGGCATCGAGGTCAAAGAGATGCAACGTTCCGGCTTCCGCTCGCGTTGCTGCGGCGGCGGTGGCGGGGCGCCGATCACCGACATTCCTGGTAAGCAACGGATTCCTGATATGCGCATGGAAGACATCCGCGAGACCGGCGCCGAACTGGTGGCGGTGGGTTGTCCACAGTGCACGGCGATGCTCGAAGGCGTGGTCGAACCGCGTCCGCTGATCAAGGACATCGCCGAACTGGTGGCCGACGCGCTGCTCGAAGACGCCGCGCCGAACAAGCCTGCCACCCCGGCCAAACGTGAACCTGCGGAGGCCCATTGATGAGCGACATTATCCGCCGCGACCCACGCGCCGAATGGATTGCGCGTAACCGCCTGCATCCGCTGCACGCGGCGATGCAACCGGCGCAACACAGCTGGATGGGGCCCAACGGCATAATCCGCAAGAACCTGCACGGTATTGGTTTTATCGGCCCCAACGGCATCAAGCGGATCGATCGCAGCGGCGCGCAACAGGGCGGGGCGGTCAAACGTTCGGCCACAGTTGAGGTGCAATTGCCGCTGCATCAGGTGCCGGCCCCGGCGTTCTATATCAGTGTGGTGCCGGACATGGTCGGCGGCCGCCTGAGCAGCCACGATCGCGACTTGCTCGGCCTCGCTCATCAGCTCGCCGGCAATGACGGCGCGGTGCTGGCGGTGGTCTTTGGCGAGCACAAGGAAAACGCCTTCGCCACAGCAGGCGTCGATCGCTTGCTGGTGCTCGAAGGCGAAGCCTTTAGTGGTTATGCACCGGAGCAACGCGTGCAAGGTTTGCGCGCTGTGGATAACCAGTTCAACCCGCGTCACTGGCTGCTCCCAGACAGTCGCAGCGGTGGCGGCGAACTCGGCCGGCGCTTTGCCGCGGCACTGGGCGAGCGCCCGGCCACGCGGGTCTGGCAGGTCAAGGATCAGGAGTGCATCGGCCGCGCTGGCGCTGGGCTGCAAGATCTCGCCCGTCCGCTCGCACGGTTGATTCTGGCCGCCGCCGAATGCGCCGAACCGGTCAGCGAAACCCGTCATGAAGCGTTGCCGGTGGAGTTATCCACAACAGTAGCGCGCAGCCTGTCGCGGATTGAAGATCTCGGCGCCGTGGCGGTCGACCCGGCAGCGATTCCGATGGCCGAAGCGGAGTTCATTTTCTCCGGCGGCAACGGCGTCAAGGACTGGGCGCTTTTCCACGAAACGGCGGCGGCACTCGGCGCTACCGAAGGTGCGTCGCGGGTGGCGGTGGACGATGGCTTCATGGCCCGTGATCGCCAGGTCGGCGCGTCCGGCACCTGGGTTACCGCGCGGGTGTATGTTGCGGTGGGGATTTCCGGGGCGATCCAGCACCTGCAAGGCATTGGTGCCTGTGACAAGGTGGTGGCGATCAACCTCGATCCGGGTTGCGACATGGTCAAGCGTGCAGACCTCTCTGTGATCGGCGAGAGCGCAGAGATTCTTCAGGCGTTGATCGAGGCGGTGGCGGCTTACCGCAACGAAGCCAAGCGCGATGCGGCTTAAGGAAACGCTATGAACACGAAAGTAATCAGTCTGGTTTCAATCGGCGCTCACCCTACTTCCGGGCGGCCACGCCGCGCTGATCAGGACGCGCGCGCCGTGGAACTGGGTTTGCAACTGGCAGGGGATAACTTGCAAGTGCTGCATGCCGGCGACGTTGCGGAGCCAGCGTTGCGTGCCTATCTGGGCATGGGTCTTGAGCAGATGCATGTGCTGGAGCAACCGGCTGGTGCCGATGCGCTGCCGGCGCTGACCGCGTATCTGCGTGATGCCGGTGCGCAGGTGGTGCTGACCGGCAGCCAGGCGGAAACCGGCGAAGGTTCGGGGATGTTGCCGTTCTTGCTGGCCGAAGGTCTGGGCTGGCCGCTGGTGGTGGGACTGGCGCAGGTCGAGTCGATCAACGACGGCTCGGCGCTGGTGCTGCAAGCGTTGCCGCGCGGGCAACGGCGCCGGTTGAAAGTGAAACTGCCGTTTCTGGCGACTGTGGATAACGCCGCGCCGAAACCTCGGCAGAGTGCTTATGGACCGGCGCGACGTGGGGTTTTGCAGGCTGAAGACGTTGAGGTGGTGGACGATGAGTTGCTCGCGGTCGGCACTTTGCAAGCGGCCAAACCACGGCCGAAACGCTTGAAGGTGATCAAGGCCAAGAGTGGGGCGGACCGGATGAAGGCCGCGACGGCCAAGGCCAGTGGGGGCGGGGGGCAAGTGCTCAAGGGTGTTACCCCTCAGGCCGGTGCTGAAGCGATCCTCAAGTTGCTGATTGAAGAAGGCGTTGTCCGCTGAAAAGCCCCTCACCCTAGCCCTCTCCCGGAGGGAGAGGGGACCTACGGTAGCGTACTCAAGCGTTACATCGACCTGAGAGATCGGCGTGAACTCAGGTCTGGCCAAGCTAAGGACACCGCATAAGTCGCAAGTCGCTGCATATTTCCAATACACCTGGGTCGGCTCCCTCTCCCGGAGGGAGAGGGCTGGGGTGAGGGGGGCTGTTTACCCACAATCCCTGTTGGCGGATCTGTGGATAACATGTTCGCCCCTCTCTAGACCCCACGCCCATCAAGCCCTACAGCCCTCCGATCAAAAAACAACCAGCCTAAGTCACGGATTTTCAGGGCTTTTTCGGCAGGATAACTCAGCAAGTTGCCCCCAATCTCTGTTGGCGCTTCTGTGGATAAGATGTTCGCTATCCGCTGCGAACCATACAGACCGTGGCTTTCAAAGATTTGATCAAAAAATAGTCAATTCATCTGTTTCCAAGGAAAACTCCCGCGCAAACCTCGATTTCACACAGCCTTCGGCGCTTTTCCACAGCACAGGCAAAGTTACCCCCGATCTCTGTTGGTGCTTCTGTGGATAACGTGTTTGCCATCCTCTGAAAGCCATGAAAGGCGTGGCTTTCAAGCTTGTGATCAAAAAACAACCAATGCGTCTCTCAAACCGTGCTTCTGGATAAGTCACGATTTTTCTTCACAAATCAGTGAGTTATTTTCCCGTTCATCCACAGTTACCCCCATTTGCTGTGGGTGGCTATGTGGATAACTTGTTTGCCAAATCTTGCAAGCCCCGTCCGGCATAGTCCAAACGGCAATTGATCACATTTCATACAGTTCTAAGACGTTGCCTTGACTTCGATTCCTGCGCTGTCTTCACTGCAATGGCACAAGGACAGCCGTCACTTATCCACATCAGGTTCTGGGAGAACGCATGATGGATAGTCAGCCGCACCGCCCCCCGCCCTCGCCACGCAAGCGCACGCTACGGCGCGCCGCCAATCAGCACGCTCGCCTGTAGCGCGCCCCACCCGCCAGACCGCTGTGCTGTCGCCGGACTTGATCCGGTGGCCAGGTGCCCGTCCGCCCATTGATTGCAGGCAACCGCAGAGTTGCCCCATCTGCCTGATTAGAGGAACCACCTCATGACACGGATCGCAACGCCCATCAGCGAGATCAAGGAACACTACGATGTGATTGTCATTGGTTCAGGCTACGGCGGCGGCATTGCTGCCTCGCGCCTGTCCCGTGCCGGCAAACGTGTGTGCCTGCTCGAACGCGGTCGGGAAATCCAGCCCGGCGAATACCCCAACACCATGATCGCCGCCACCGAGGAACTGCAGGTGCATGACCCGGATGGCCATATCGGTTCGCGCACCGGGCTGTTCGATTTACATGTGAATGCCCAGCAGAACGTCGTGGTCGGTTGCGGCCTCGGCGGCACGTCGCTGATCAATGCCAACGTGGCCCTCGAACCGGAGCCGGGCGTATTCGATGATCCGCGCTGGCCGCAAGCAGTGCGTGAACACCGCGATACGCTGCTCAAGGACGGTTATGCCCGCGCCCGGGAAATGCTCAAACCCAATCCTTACCCGAACACTGCGCCGAACCTGCCCAAACTCGACGCCAACAAGAAATCCGCGGATTACCTCAAGCAAGGCGCGCATTTCTACAAGCCGCCGATCAACGTGACCTTCGACAAGCTGCCGAACAACCTCAACCATGTCGGCGTCGAGCAACTGCCGTGCAACCAGTGCGGCGACTGCGTTTCGGGCTGTAACAACAAGGCCAAGAACACCACGCTGATGAACTATCTGCCGGACGCCTGGAATCACGGCGCGGAGATTTTCTGTCAGGCCGAAGTGCGGCACCTGGAGCGTGATGGTGAAGGCTGGATCGTGCACTTCCAGTACCTCGACAACGGGCGGGAGATGTTCAGCGCGCCGACGTTGTTCGTGAAGGCCGACATCGTCGTGGTCTCCGCCGGCACCCTCGGCTCCACGGAAATTCTTCTGCGCACGCGCGACAAAGGCGTGGTGATGTCCGCCCAGCTCGGCGAGAACATGAGCGGCAACGGCGACATCCTCGGCTTCGGCCACAACTGCGAGCAGACCATCAACGGCATCGGTTTCGGTGCGCACCCGGCCAAGGAACTGCACCCGGTCGGCCCGTGCATCACCTCGGTGATCGACATGCGCACGGAAGGCGACTGGCGCAGCCGCATGGTCATCGAGGAGGGCTCGATCCCCGGCGCGCTCGGCCGGCCGATGGTGCCGGCCATGGCCGGGTTTGCCGAGATGATCGGCGTGGCCACGGATGACAGCTTCAGCGGCAAGGTCAAATACAAGGCGCGTGAAACGGAAAGCTTTCTGCGCGGCCCGTATTACGGCGCACTGCACAACATGCAGACTTACCTGATCATGAGCCACGACAGCGGCCAGGGACGGATGGTCCTCGACAACAAGGATCAACTGCGTATCGACTGGCCGGGCGTTGGCGAGCAGGAGAACTTCAAGCTCGGCAACGAGCGTTTGCAGCAGAGCACCAAGGCGCTCGGCGGCGTGTGGGTGGAGAACCCGATCTGGACCAAACTGCTCAAGCACAGCATCGTTTCAGTCCACCCGTTGGGCGGTTGCGTGATGGGTGAAGACGCGGCGCAAGGCGTGGTCAATCACAAGGGGCAGGTGTTCAGCGGTGCCAGCGGCACGGATGTTTACGCTAATTTGTACGTGACCGATGGCGCGGTGATTCCGACCTCTCTGGCGGTCAATCCGCTGCTGACCATCTCTGCTGTGAGTGAGCGCAACATGGGCCTGCTTGCCGCCGACCGTGGCTGGCAGATCGATTACACGTTGCCTTCGGCGCCGCGCAAACCGGTGGCGCCGCCAACCCTCGGCGTGCAGTTCACCGAAACCATGAAGGGCTATTTCTCCCGGGCTTTCACTGCGGCGCAAAGTACCGACCTGAAAGTCTACGAAGCAGCGGCCAAACGCGGCGAGGCGGACAATTCGCCGATCGACTTCACCCTGACCATCACCGCCAACGACCTCAACCGCATGATCAAGGAACCCGAGCACGCGGCGACCATCGTTGGCACTGTCATCGCCCCAGCGCTGTCACCGCAGCCGCTGACCGCGAGCAACGGCGTGTTCAACCTGTTCGAACAATTCGAGCAACAGGTCGATACCCGTCACATGAAGTACGACATGAAACTGACCGCCGAAGACGGCAACGACTATTTCTTCAGCGCCTTCAAAACCGTGCCGGAAGACAACGGCGTGCTGAATATCTGGCACGACACCAGCACGCTGTACGTGACGCTGTATCGCGGGCCGGACAAGACCGGTGAGGTGATCGGTTCCGGGGTGATGCATATTCATCCGACCGATTTCGCCAAACAGATGACCACCATGAAAGTCCTCAATGCGCGTAACGAACGTGAGCGCATTGAAGGCCTGGCGCGGTTCGGCAAGTTCTTCGCCGGGATCCTCTGGGAAAGTTACGGCGGGGTGTTTGCCGGGGATATTTACTTCAACCCGGATGCACCGCCACGCCTGAAACGGCCGCTGGATGCGCCGACGCCAGCGGTGCATTTCTTTCCCACCGAGGATGGCGTCGAACTGCGCCTGACCCGTTATCAGGCCGGGAGCAAAGGCCCGGTGATGTTGGTGCATGGCTTGGGCGTGGGTTCGAACATTTTCTCCACCGACACCATTCAGACCAATCTGCTGGAATATCTGTGCAAGCACGATTACGACGTGTGGTTGCTGGATTTCCGCGTGAGCATTTTGCTGCCGGCGAGCAAGAAAGAGTGGAACGGCGACCAGATTGCCCAATACGATTTCAAGGCTGCCATCGCGCAGATTCAGCAGCAGACCCAAGCCAAGGACGTGCAGTGCGTGGTGCATTGCTACGGCGCAACGACCTTCTTCATGTCGTTGCTCGCCGGTTTGCAGGGTGTGCGTTCGGTGGTCTGCTCGCAGATTGCCGCTGACACCGTAGTTGCCACTGCCACAGGGCTGAAGGCCGGATTGCACCTGCCAGGGATGCTCGATGCGATCGGCATCAAGTCGATGACCGCTTACGCCGACAGCAAGGAAAACTGGTTCAACAAACTCTACGACAAGGCCCTCAACGGCTACGCGCGGATCGAGGCGCAGGGTTATTGCACCAACCCGGTGTGCCACCGCATCACCTTCATGTACGCCTCGCTGTATCGCCACGACACCCTCAACGAAACCCTGCACGACAACCTGCACGAGTTGTTCGGCGAGTCGAATATCGAGACCTTCGAGCACCTGGCGCTGATCGTGCGCAAAGGGCACCTGGTGGATTTCAAAGGCAACGATGTGTACATGCCGCACTTTGATCGCCTGACCATGCCGATCTGCTTCATCAGCGGTGCCGACAACCAGTGTTACCTGCCGGAAAGTACCCTCAAGACCTACCAGCGCTTGTGCGAAATGCATGGGCCGGAGCGCTATAGCCGGCAAGTGGTGCCGGGCTACGGCCACATTGACTGCATGTTCGGCAAGAACGCGGTGGTCGATGTCTATCCGATCATCCTTGAACACCTAGAGAAAACCGCCCTCGGGTAGTCACTGATCGTTCCCACGTCGAGGCGTCGAACCGTCCGCGTGGGAATGCCGCCATGGACGCTCTGCGTCCGCTTGTGTGACGCAGAGCGTCACGGGATGCATTCCCACGCAGAGCGTGGGAACGATCAGGGGAACTGATATGGACAGCTACATCCGCTGGTTTCAACGCTTCATCTGGATAGGCATTGCGATGAACATGGTGTTCGCCATCCCCGCGCTGTTCGCGCCGGGGTTGCTGACATCGGTGGTCGGGCTGCCGCCGCAACTCTCTGACCCGTGGCTGGAAAACGCCGGGATGCTGCTGGTCGGCATCAGCGTGTTTTACATGCCGTCGGGTTTCAACGCGCCGCGCTACGTGGTGCATTCCTGGCTCTGTGTGCTGACGCGTTTGATCGCCGTGGTGTTCTGGATCTACCTGATCAACACCAGCTCTCAAGGCTCGGTATTCGTGCCGATGTTGATGGGCGATCTGAGCTTCTTTCTGATCCTCGGCGTTCTGCTCTACCTCGGCACCACGCCGGAAAATCGGCCATGGGCGTTGCTCTGCGATGGCTGGCGCGAGTGGCGCGCGGCGTGGGCGCGACAATGGCAAAGCCACGCCTTCAAGGTCGGCACGCTGATCGTGGTCGCCGTGCTCGGTTTCATCGGTTACGAGACCTGGTATCAGATGCTCCGCGTCGTGCCTGAACAGCAATATGCCTCCGACGAAGACCACTACAAGTACGCTGCCATCGGCCTCGGCATCGAAGCGCGCATCCCGTATTACCTGTTCGCCGTGCTGCCGCAGATGTGCCCGGAGAAAATGCCCAAACCCGGTGGCTGGGAGGTTTTCGGCTTCCTCTTTGAAAACGGCAAGGATCTGCCGATCGGCATGGCCAAACGGCAAATCGGCTACCCGACGGTAGAGCCGAACTGCGCGCTGTGCCATACCGGCTCCTACCGCGCCAATGCCAGCGACGTCGCCGTCAATGTGCCGAGCGCGCCGGCCAACACCCTGCAACTGCAAGCCTTCCAGTGGTTCGCTTACGATTGCGCCAGCGATCCGAAATTCACCACCGACGCGGTGATGGCGGCGATCAACAGCAAGTTTCAGTTGGGCTTCTTCGAGAAGCTCTACAACCGCTACCTGATCATGCCGATGGCCAAAAGCGCACTGCTCAAGCAGAAGCAGGCTTACGCCTGGCAAAAGCTGCGTCCGCAACAAGGCCCGGGCCGCACCGACACCTTCAATCCGACGAAAATGGTGGTGTTCGGCTTCCCGGATGACTCGACCATCGGCACCGTCGACCTGCCGCAAGTGTGGAACCAGAAACCCCGCGAATCGATGTACCTGCACTGGGACGGCAATAACAACAAGATCCACGAACGCAACTACGCCGCCGCGATGGCGGTGGGCGCGACGCCGGAATCGGTGTTGCCGCCGAGCTTCAACCGCGTGACCAACTGGCTGCTCGGGCACAAGGCGCCGGCGTGGCCGTGGGCGCTGGATCAGGCCAAGGTCGCCCAGGGCAAACCGATCTGGGAGGCCAACTGCGCGGCTTGTCATGACTTCGGGCGCGCCGATACCGGGCAGGTCACGACCAATATCGATCAGCTCGGCACTGATCCGCACCGGCTCGACTCGTTCACCACCGGTCTGGTGGCTGCGTTCCACACCTTCAAAAAGCCGCCGTTCGATTTCGGCGCCTACCGCAAGACCCAGAGCTACAGCAATACGCCCACCGACGGCGTCTGGTTGCGCGCACCGTACCTGCACAACGGCTCGGTGCCGACCCTGTGGGACTTGCTGCAACCGCCGGAAAAACGTCCGCAGGTGTTCATCACCGGCTCGGATATTTACGACCCGGTCAACGTCGGTTTCGTCACCAGCGGCGCCCAGGCCAAAGCCTCGGCGGACTTCAAATACGACACGCGCCTGGAGGGCAATCACAACAGCGGTCACCTGTACGGCACGACGCTGTCGGACGACGACAAACGCGCGCTGATCGAATTCATGAAAACCCTGTGAACCTTACGGAAAGAGGATTACACCATGTCACTGGTCAGTCATTGGGAACACGAATACGACAAGGTCAAAGTGCGCATTCACGGCTTGTTCACGCGCATGGAAATGGCCTGGATGAAACTCATCAGCGAGCTCGAGCCGCAGGAGTTTCAGGCGATCATCAAGCTGCTGCAACGCGGGCATGATCAGGCGCAGTACGTGCTGAAGAACGGCGAGTTGCCGGACGACGAACCGAGCGTACCCTGGGAGCTGTCCCACGGTCTGTCGATCCTGCGCATCGGCAACGCCGCACCGTTGCCGCAGTCCACCGATCAACTGGCGACCCGGGTGCTCAAGGACGGCAGCCTGCTCGGCTGTCGCAAGTGGGAACTGCTGGATCTGCTGTGGAGCGAGGCGCTGCTGAAGTGGATCGAAAACCTGCGCCATCACGCGACCTTCGGTACTGACCCGGCGGTGGTGCAAATGGATCGCGACGTGACCCTGGCGATTGCCGGCGACTGGGGCACCGGGCCGTTCGACAGTCATGCGCCGGCGGTGTCGGTGGCCAATCAGATGCAACTGGCCCAGGCCGATTTCACCATTCATTTGGGCGATGTGTATTACGCCGGCAGTCATTCCCAGGAAGACGTCGACATGGCCGGTTGGCCGATGGGTACGCACGGCTCGTTCACCCTCAATTCCAACCACGAGATGTACAGCGGCGCCCACGGTTATTTCAAGGAGCTGGCCAAGCGTTTTCCGGGGCAGCAGGGCACCAGTTACTTCGCCTTGATCAACGATGACTGGCTGGTGGTAGGGCTGGATTCTGCGTACGCGTCTGATGCGATGAATTTGTACATGGACGGCACTTTGAACGAGCCGCAGATCGCGTGGATGAAAGGCCTGCCAAAACGCAAAAAGCTCATGGTGCTCAGCCATCATCAGGGCTTCGATATTTCCGGGCACAACAAGACCGCGCTGTATCAACCGGTGTGCGATGCGCTGGGGCGTGAGCCGGATTACTGGTATTGGGGGCATCTACACAACGGCATCGTGTACGCGCAGCAGGGTGGTTTGCATGCGCGTTGTGCCGGGCACGGGGCGATTCCATATGGCAATGCCAGCGAGCTGGACGGGCATTCGCGGGTGTTGTGGTCGGAGACGCAGGATGCCAAGGACCCGGCATATCCGCTGCGGGTGTTGAACGGGTACGCGAAAATCAGGTTGGTGGGGGAGGAGATATTTGAGGAGTTTATTGGTGAGGATGGATCGGTGAGGTGGTCATCACACTGACTGATCGTTCCCACGCTCTGCGTGGGAATGCAGCCCGGGACGCTCTGCGTCCCAAAGGCCGAACGCGGAGCGTCCGTTGAGGCATTCCCACGCAGAGCGTGGGAACGATCAAGCAGAAGACATCAGCCCTGGACCGGGACACCTTTTAGGTACGGCGCCGGCTCGGCGCCGAGGTTGCTCAGCAAGCGCTCGCTGTACCAATCAACGAAGTTGACCACGCCAAACTCATAAGTCTTCGAGTAAGGCCCAGGCTGATACGCCGTCGAGTTGATCCCGCGCTGATTCTCTTCCGCCAGACGACGGTCCTGATCGTTGGTCGCGTCCCACACCTGGCGCATGCGCTCGACGTCGTAATCGACGCCTTCAACCGCATCCTTGTGCACGATCCACTTGGTGGTGACCATGGTTTCCTGCGCGCTGATCGGCCACACGGTGAAGACGATGATGTGGTCGCCCATGCAGTGGTTCCACGAGTGCGGCAGGTGCAGGATGCGCATCGAGCCCAGATCCGGGTTCTTGATGCGGCCCATCAGTTTCGCGCAGCCCTGCTTGCCGTCGAGGGTCATCGACACGGTGCCCTTGAGCAGCGGCATGCGCACGATACGGTTGCGCAGGCCGAAGCTGGCGTGGGCATAAGGAATCTTCTCGGCTTCCCAGGCAGCAGCGGAGGCAGCAACGTGATCCTTGAACGCCTGATCGGCGCGCGGGTCGGTGACGTCGTCCCATTCCAGCAGGGTTTTCAGCAGTTCCGGGTGCGACGCGTTGCAGTGGTAGCACTCGCGGTTGTTTTCCAGCACCAGTTTCCAGTTGGCCTTTTCCATCAAGGTGGTGGTGATCGCCACCTTGGTGTTCTCCATGTCGTACGGTTCCATGTAATGGTTCAGCGTCGACAGGAAGTCATCGATGGCCGGCGGGTTCTCGGCCAGGCTGATGAAGATGTAGCCGCCGGCAGTCTTCACGTTCACCGGTTTGAGGCCGTACTGCTTCATGTCGAAGTCGGCGCCCATCTCGGTGCCGGCGAACAGCAGGCGACCGTCCAGCTCGTACGTCCACTGGTGGTAGTGGCAGACCAGTTTGGCAACCTTGCCTTTTTCACTGGTGCACAGGCGCGAGCCACGGTGGCGGCAGACGTTGTGGAAGGCGTGGACCACGCCCTCGGCGCCACGAATGACGATGATCGGGTTCTTGCCGACCTGCAGGGTCAGGTAGTTGCCCTTGGCCGGTATCTCGCAGGTCATGCCGGCGATCAACCACTCTTTCTGGAAGATCTCCTGCATGTCGATATCGAACAGCCGCTCGTCGCTATAGAACGGTTGTGGTAGCGAGAACGTCCGCTCGCGCTCCTGGAGCATTTGTGCGGTGGCCTTGCGTGCGGGTTCCAGCGGATCGCCCAGGCTGATTTTTGCGGTGACGTCCATCGATGTGATCCTCATGGCCATCTGCGTGGCCGGCGAAAAGTGGCTGATCAGGTGTGCTGCTAACGGTTGCTACGCAAGGTGTAAAGAATCTGTATTGGTGTTGGGGCGAGTGTGGGGCCGGCGCGGGGCGGAACCTTATCCATGGGCGACATGGTGCAATCTGTTCCCGACGCGCAACCCCCGGTGGTTGGGGGCTGGTCGCGATAAGTATGCCGATGTCGCGGATAGGTAAACGGACGGTTCACGCTATACGCAGAATCGCCGACATGAGGCCGACAGTCGGCCGTGGAGAACAGCATGTCCAACAGCTTCCTGAATCCGGTCACCACCCAGACCTGGGCCAATGGCCGACACATCGTCCGTTGCGTCAAAGTCATCCAGGAAACCTGGGACGTGCGCACCTTCTGCTTTATGGCCGACCAGCCGATCCTGTTCTTCTTCAAGCCCGGGCAGTTCGTGACCCTGGAGCTGGAAATCGAAGGCCAGCCGATCATGCGCTCGTACACGATCTCCAGTTCGCCGTCGGTGCCGTACAGCTTTTCGGTAACGATCAAACGTGTGCCGGGCGGCAAGGTCTCCAACTGGTTGCACGACACCCTTCATGAGGGGCAAGAGCTGGCGGTGCACGGGCCGGTTGGGCTGTTCAATGCCATCGATTTCCCGAGCCCGAAAGTGCTGTACCTCAGCGGCGGCGTCGGGATCACGCCGTGCATGTCGATGGCGCGTTGGTTCTACGACACTAACGCCAACGTCGACATGACCTTTATCCACAGCGCGCGCTCGCCGAAAGACATCATTTACCACCGCGAGCTGGAACACATGGCGTCGCGGATCGACAACTTCAGCCTGCACCTGATTTGCGAGAAGCATGGCTTGGGTGAGCCGTGGGCCGGGTATCGCGGCTACCTCAATCACAAGATGCTCGAGCTGATGGTTCCCGACTTCCTTGAGCGCGAAGTATTCTGCTGCGGCCCGACGCCGTACATGAACGCGGTCAAGCGCCTGCTGGAAGTGGCCGGTTACGACATGTCGCGTTATCACGAGGAATCCTTCGGTGCTACGCCACCGGAAGCTCGTGCCGATGCGGTCGAGCAAGCCGAACAGGCAGCCGATGCGCCGGAAATCGATGCAGCGGATTTGCATCAGGTCGAATTCACTTCGTCGGGCAAGAGCATTCGTGTTGCACCGGGCGAGACGGTGCATGCGGCGGCGGCCAAGCTGGGGCTGATGATTCCGAAGGCGTGTGGTATGGGGATTTGCGGCACGTGCAAGGTGATGAAGCTGGGCGGCGAGGTCGAGATGGAGCACAACGGCGGGATTACCGAGGATGACGAGGCTGAAGGGTTTATCTTGTCGTGCTGCAGTGTGCCGAAGGGAGATGTTCGTATCGATTTTTGAGTGGTTCGAATTTTTGCGCACGGCTTGCCCCTCACCCCAGCCCTCTCCCGAGGGAGAGGGAGCCGATTTTTGGGCTTTTCAAAATGTGAGTTCGGCTCGGTATTTCACGTCGGCGTAACTCTGATAAACACCACGGTCAGTCCCCTCTCCCTCTGGGAGATGGCTAGGGTGAGGGGCTTTTCAGTCGATAAACAAATCCGTCATCAACGCCGCATTACTCCCCGGTTCAAACCGGTAATGCTCAAATTCGCTAACGCCGCTCTCCCGCAAAATCTCCTCATCAATCAACAACCGCCCGGTAATCTGCCGCCCGCTGCTATCCAGAATCACATGTGCCGCATCCGCCATGATCGCTGGCGTTCGCGCCTGCTTGAACGATTCCCGATTCCCCAGCTGAAATTCAATCGCCGCCGTCGCAATCATCGTCTGCGGCCACAACGAATTGACACTGATCCCGTAACTGGCAAATTCCTCGCTCATCCCGATCGTCAGCATGCTCATGCCGTATTTGGTCACGGTGTAAGGGCTGAACTGGGCAAACCACTTGCTTGCCAGATTCAGCGGGGGCGACAGGTTGAGAATGTGCCCGGCAGATTTCTTCAGATAAGGCAGGGCGGCCTGGCTGCACAGCAACACCGCGCGGGTGTTGATCTGGTGCATCAGGTCGAAGCGTTTGAGCTCGATGTGTTGCACACCGGTGAGTTTGATCGCCCCGGCGTTGTTCACCAGTGCATCGATGCCGCCGAAATGTTCGTTGGCCTGAGCCAGTGCCTGGCGTACGGCGTCTTCATCACGCACATCGACTTGCAGGGCCAAAGCCTTGCCACCCGCTGCTTCGACTTCGGCGGCGACGCTGTGGATGGTGCCGGGCAGTTTGGCGTGGGGTTCGGCGCTCTTCGCCGCAATCACGATATTGGCCCCGTCCCTCGCGGCCCGCAGCGCAATCTCACGACCAATACCACGGCTGGCGCCAGTGATGAACAGGGTTTTGCCTTGTAACGACATGCCGATGCTCCTGCTTATTGTTATATGAGCGGAGGGCTCGACAGACAATGTAGACCAAGTCTTCGCGGGCGAAGTTGATCGTTCCCACACTCTGCGTGGGAATGCAGCCCGGGACGCTCCGCGTCCCATTTTAATACCAGCACTGAACCTCGATCAGCCCCGGTATTCCCGCGTAGTTCCTGGCACTCGAATAACGCCATTGTTCTGGCAAATCCACATATCCGCGTTTCACTGGGTTGTTGTGGATGTATTCAAGCTTCTGGCGCATCACCGATTCGCTATAAACCATCTCTGCGTGGGAGCCTTCTTGCCACAACTGGTAAACCCGGTCTTGCTTGTGCGCACGTTTGCTAAAGCGCAGACGTTGCAGGGCTTTGTCTGCATCTTTGCTTTGCAGATCATCAATAATCTTTCGAGCGGTGAATGACTTGAACTGACTGAGGCATTTGCTCAGGTCGGGTGCTTGGGCGACGAAGTGAAGATGGTTTTCCAGAATCACGTAGCCGTACAGCTTCAAGTCATGGTGGGTCTGTTGATAACGCCAGCAGTTGAGCAGGTGGTCGACGATGTAGGGACGGATAAACAGCGGCAACCACTCCATGACCGTGCAGGTCAGAAAATGTGGCTTGTCGGTTTCGGTAAGGGTGTAGCGGCTGCGGCCCATGGGATTCTTCCTTGAATCTTGCGGTGCATTGGAGATGGAACGCGGAGCGTCCCGGGATGCGTTACCACGCGGAGCGTGGGAACGATCAGGATGAGTCGGGTGGCATGTTCTCGCTAGAAGAGAAGTCTGGTGTTGCGGTGGGAAAAATCATTCCCGATCGAAGATCGTCCCCACGCTCTGCGTGGGAATGCAGCCGTCGACGCTCCGCGTCATAGCGGTGTTAAGCATGTCGAGAGTGGTGAGGCTGGAACGCGGAGCGTCCCGGGAGGCATTCCCACGCGGAGCGTGGGAACGATCAGTGCGCGGGAGTCAGGTCAGGCGGACATGACTTCGCGGATGTCGCGAGCCAGTTCGCGGACGCGTTCTTCTTCGGTGTCCCAGGAGCACATGAAGCGCGCGCCGCCCTTGCCGATGAAGGTGTAGAAGCGCCAGTTTTTTGCGGTCAGCGCGGCGATGGCCGGTTCCGACAGTTGCAGGAACACGCCGTTGGCCTGCACCGGGAACATCAATTCGACGCCTGGAATGTCGCTGACCAGCTCGGCCAGCAGTTGCGCGCAGTGGTTGGCGTGGCGGGCGTATTTCAGCCAGGCGCCGTTTTCGAGAATGCCGACCCATGGCGCCGAGAGGAAGCGCATTTTCGACGCCAACTGACCGGCCTGTTTGCAGCGGTAATCGAAGTCTTCGGCCAGTTTGTGGTTGAAGAACAGGATCGCTTCTCCCACGGCCATGCCGTTTTTGGTGCCGCCGAAGCACAGTACATCGACGCCGGCCTTCCAGGTCAGATCTGCCGGCGAGCAGCCGAGGAACGCGCAGGCGTTGGAGAAGCGCGCGCCGTCCATGTGCAGGTGCAGGCCCAGTTCTTTGCAAGTCACGCTGATGGCGCGGACTTCTTCCGGGGTGTAGACGCTGCCGACTTCGGTGGCTTGGGTCAGAGTCACGACGCGCGGTTTCGGGTAGTGAATGTCCTGGCGCTTGAGCGCGACTTCGCGGATCGATTGCGGGGTGATCTTGCCGTTTTCGGTGCCAGCGATCAGCAGTTTCGAGCCGTTGGAGAAGAATTCCGGGGCGCCGCATTCGTCGGTTTCGACGTGGGCGGTTTCCGAGCAGATCACGCTGTGGTAACTCTGGCACAGCGACGACAGGGCCAGCGAGTTGGCGGCGGTGCCGTTGAAGGCGAAGAACACTTCGCAGTCGGTTTCAAACAATTGGCGGAAATGGTCGGCCGCGCGTGCGGTCCATTCATCGTCGCCATACGCGCGCTGGTGGCCGTGGTTGGCCTGTTCCATCGCAGCCCAGGCTTCAGGGCAGATTCCGGAATAGTTGTCGCTGGCGAATTGTTGGCTCTTGTCGGTCATGGCCGGCTTCCGTGGTCGAGACTCTTGTGAAGGCTCGTGGTCAATGAGGGTGCGCACTTTACCGAAGATCTTCCGAGGAGCACACGGGATGTCACGTTCAGGAAATTACCAGTTTGTAGGACGATTATGCACCTGAGCAAACGCGACGGCGCACTGGATCTGCTCAAGTGGCTGGCGCTGCTGTGCATGTTGCTCGATCACCTGCGATATGCCGGGTTCTCCGCCGATTGGCTGTATGTGCCTGGGCGGCTAGCGTTTCCGTGGTTTTGTCTGGCGATGGCGGCGAATCTGGCGCGCGACGGGGCGCGGAGGATGGAATGGCGCTATCTGGGCTGGTTGATGCTGTTCAGTGCAGTCAGTGAGATTCCCTATCGGCTGTACATTCCTGAACCCGATACGTTGAACGTGATGCCGACGCTGGCGTTGGGCTTGCTGGTGGCGCGGGGGTGGCAGGGTCCCTCGATCATGTCGCGATTGCTCGGTGTTGCTGCGCTGGTGCTGGCCGCCATGTTTCCGGAACGACTGATGTTCGGCTTGTTCGGCGTCCTGCTGCCGTTGGCGATGCTGCTGGTGTTTCGCCGGCCGTGGTATTTCAGCCTGCTACCGGGGTTGGTGTGTCTGGCGGCCAACCAATGGCAAGTCCTGTACGACTCGGCGAGGTTCGGCAGTAGCGTCGCCATCCTCGGGATTGCCATTTGTCTGTTTGCGCCAGTGCTCGGGCTGTTCCTGTTGCGACATGTGCGACATCTCCAGCCACCGCCGATGCGGCGCTGGGCGTATGCATTCTATCCCGCACATTTCCTCCTGCTGCTCGCCATCCGCGCGGCATACACCTGACCCCTGTGGGAGCGAGCCTGCTCGCGAAGTGGCCGGCACATCCAACATAGAAGTTGGCTGACCGACCGCTTTCGCGAGCAGGCTCGCTCCCACAGGGGATCTACGGCGTTTCGAATAAGCCATTTCCAGCCATGTCGTAAACGCACCTTTGCGTGGCGCGCGCAGGCATTTGAGCTGTCTGCGCCGGTCATACCATCGGCATCAAAGGGCACTGCCTTCAATGCCAGTGCCTTACCGAGACGAATGGCGCACAGATGCCGCTGGGAGAGACGCGATGTTCAGCAAGCAAGACCAGATCCAGGGTTACGACGATGCACTGCTGGCGGCGATGAATGCCGAGGAGCAACGTCAGGAAGATCACATCGAGCTGATCGCGTCGGAGAACTACACCAGCAAACGCGTCATGCAAGCGCAAGGCAGCGGCCTGACCAACAAATACGCCGAAGGTTATCCGGGCAAGCGCTACTACGGTGGCTGCGAGCATGTGGATAAAGTCGAAGCGCTGGCCATCGAACGCGCCAAGCAACTGTTCGGCGCCGATTACGCCAACGTCCAGCCGCACTCCGGTTCTTCGGCCAACAGCGCCGTGTACCTGGCGCTGATCCAGCCGGGCGACACCATCCTCGGCATGAGCCTGGCCCACGGCGGGCACCTGACCCACGGCGCCAAAGTGTCGTCTTCGGGCAAGCTCTACAACGCCGTGCAGTACGGCATCAACACCGACACCGGGCTGATTGATTACGACGAAGTCGAGCGTCTCGCCGTCGAGTGCAAGCCGAAGATGATCGTCGCCGGGTTCTCCGCGTACTCCAAGACCCTCGACTTCCCGCGCTTCCGGCAGATTGCTGACAAGGTCGGCGCGCTGCTGTTCGTCGACATGGCCCACGTTGCCGGTCTGGTCGCCGCCGGTCTGTACCCGAATCCGCTGCCGTACGCCGACGTGGTCACCACCACCACGCACAAAACCCTGCGCGGGCCGCGTGGCGGGCTGATCCTGGCCAAGTCCAACGAAGAAATCGAGAAGAAGCTCAACGCTGCGGTATTCCCTGGCGCCCAGGGCGGCCCGCTGATGCACGTCATCGCCGGTAAAGCCGTGTGCTTCAAGGAAGCGCTGGAGCCCGGCTTCAAGGCGTATCAGCAACAAGTGATCGACAACGCTCAGGCGATGGCCAGCGTGTTTATCAAGCGTGGCTACGATGTAGTGTCCGGCGGCACCGACAACCACTTATTCCTGGTCAGCCTGATCCGTCAGGGCCTGACCGGCAAAGACGCCGACGCCGCCCTCGGCCGCGCGCACATCACCGTCAACAAGAACGCCGTGCCGAACGACCCGCAATCGCCGTTCGTGACCTCGGGCCTGCGCATCGGCACCCCGGCCGTCACAACTCGCGGCTTCAAGGTGACCCAGTGCGAAGTGTTGGCTGGCTGGATTTGCGACATCCTCGACAACCTCGGTGATGCCGATGTCGAGGCCAATGTTGCCCAGCAAGTGTCGGCCCTGTGCGCAGACTTCCCGGTTTATCGCTGAGCGTTCTGGAGTAAATGACTATGCAACGCTATTCGGGCTTCGGCCTCTTCAAACACTCCCTCAGCCACCACGAAAACTGGCAGCGCATGTGGCGCACGCCAACGCCGAAGAAGGTCTACGACGTGGTCATCGTCGGCGGCGGCGGGCACGGTCTGGCGACTGCTTACTATCTGGCCAAAGAGCACGGCATCACCAACGTCGCCGTGGTCGAGAAAGGCTGGCTGGGCGGCGGGAACACCGCACGCAACACCACTATCGTTCGCTCCAACTACCTGTGGGACGAGTCGGCGCACCTGTACGAACACGCGATGAAACTGTGGGAAGGCCTGTCGCAGGATCTCAACTACAACGTGATGTTCTCCCAGCGTGGCGTCTACAACCTGTGCCACACCTTGCAGGACATCCGTGATTCCGAGCGTCGGGTCAGCGCCAACCGCCTCAATGGCGTCGATGGTGAACTGCTCAACGCCAAGCAAGTCGCTGACGAGATTCCGTACCTCGACTGCTCGAAAAACACCCGCTACCCAGTGTTGGGCGCCACCGTTCAGCGTCGCGGCGGCGTCGCCCGTCACGATGCCGTGGCCTGGGGCTTTGCCCGTGCCGCCGACGCCTTGGGCGTGGACCTGATCCAGCAGACCGAAGTGATCGGCTTCCGCAAGGAAAACGGCGTGTGCATCGGTGTGGAAACCAACAAGGGTTTCATTGGCGCCAAGCGCGTCGGTGTGGTCACGGCCGGTAACTCCGGGCACATGGCCAAACTCGCCGGTTTCCGTCTGCCGATCGAATCCCACCCGCTGCAAGCGCTGGTGTCCGAGCCGATCAAACCGATTATCGACAGCGTGATCATGTCCAACGCGGTGCACGGTTACATCAGCCAGTCTGACAAGGGCGATCTGGTGATCGGCGCCGGTATCGACGGCTACAACGGCTACGGCCAGCGCGGTTCGTATCCGGTGATCGAGCACACCATCCAGGCCATCGTCGAGATGTTCCCGGTGCTGTCGCGGGTACGCATGAACCGGCAGTGGGGCGGCATCGTCGACACCACGCCGGACGCTTGCCCGATCATTTCGAAAACCCCGGTCCCGAACATGTTCTTCAACTGCGGTTGGGGCACCGGCGGCTTCAAGGCCACACCTGGCTCGGGCAACGTGTTTGCCGCGAGTCTGGCCAAGGGTGAAATGCACCCGTTGGCCGCCCCGTTTTCCATCGACCGTTTCCACAACGGCGCACTCATCGACGAACACGGCGCTGCTGCCGTCGCCCACTAACAGGAGAAATCCCCATGTTGCATATCTTCTGTCCTCACTGCGGCGAACTGCGCTCCGAAGAGGAATTCCACGCATCCGGTCAGGCGCACATTCCGCGCCCGCTCGACCCTGGCGCCTGCACCGACGAGGAGTGGGGCGACTACATGTTCTTCCGCGATAACCCGCGCGGTCTGCACCACGAACTGTGGGATCACGTTGCCGGTTGCCGCCAGTACTTCAACGTCACCCGCGACACCGTGACCTACGAGATTCTCGAAACCTACAAGATCGGCACCAAGCCGCAATTCACCGACAAGGCTGATTCGGCGAAAACAGCCACGACGGCGCTGGGAGAGAAGGTATGAGCCAGACCAATCGCCTGTCCAACGGTGGACGGATCGACCGCAACAAAGTGCTGAGCTTCACCTTCAACGGTCAGAGCTACAAAGGCTTCGAGGGTGACTCGCTGGCCGCCGCACTGATCGCCAACGGCGTCGACATCATTGGCCGCAGCTTCAAGTATTCGCGTCCTCGCGGGATCTTCGCCGCCGGTGCCGAAGAGCCGAACGCGGTGCTGCAGATCGGTGCTACCGAAGCCACGCAGATTCCCAACGTGCGCGCCACGCAACAGGCGCTGTATCAAGGTCTGGTTGCGACCAGCACCAACGGTTGGCCGAGCGTCAACAACGACATGATGGGTATTCTCGGCAAGGTCGGCGGCAAGCTGATGCCGCCGGGTTTCTACTACAAAACCTTTATGTACCCGCAGTCGTTCTGGATGACCTACGAGAAGTACATTCGTAAGGCTGCCGGTCTGGGCCGTTCGCCGACCGAGAATGATCCGGACACCTACGACTACATGAACCAGCACTGCGACGTGCTGATCGTCGGTGCTGGCCCGGCCGGTCTCGCCGCTGCCCTGGCCGCTGCGCGCAGCGGTGCCCGAGTGATTCTTGCCGATGAGCAGGAAGAGTTCGGTGGCAGCCTGCTCGATTCCCGCGAAAGCCTCGACGGCAAACCGGCGATGGACTGGGTCGCCAGCGTCATCACGGAACTGAAGAACACCCCGGATGTGCTGCTGTTGCCGCGCGCCACGGTCAACGGTTACCACGACCACAACTTCCTGACCATTCACGAACGCCTCACCGATCACCTCGGCGACCGTGCGCCAATCGGTCAGGTGCGTCAGCGTATTCACCGTGTTCGCGCCAAGCGTGTGGTGCTGGCGACCGGTGCTTGCGAGCGTCCGCTGGTTTACGGCAACAACGATGTGCCGGGCAACATGCTTGCCGGTGCGGTGTCGACTTACGTGCGTCGTTACGGCGTAGCACCGGGCAAGAAGCTTGTCCTCAGCACCAACAACGATCACGCCTACCGCGTGGCACTGGATTGGCTCGACGCCAGTCTGCAAGTGGTGGCCATCGCCGATGCGCGCAGTAATCCGCGTGGTGCGCTGGTGGAAGAAGCGCGCGCCAAAGGCATCCGCATTCTCACCGGCAGCGCCGTGATCGAAGCCCGTGGCAGCAAGCGTGTCACCGCTGCCCGCGTTGCCGCGATCGATGTCAAAGCGCACGCCGTGACCAGCCCGGGCGAATGGCTCGACTGCGATGTGATCGCCAGTTCCGGCGGTTACAGCCCGGTCGTTCACTTGGCCTCGCACCTCGGTGGCAAGCCGACCTGGCGTGAAGACATCCTCGGTTTCGTACCGGGCGAAGCACCGCAGAAACGCGTGTGCGTCGGTGGCATCAACGGCGTTTACGGTCTCGGTGATTCGCTGGCTGACGGTTTTGAAGGTGGCGTGCGCGCTGCCGCTGAAGCCGGTTTCCAGACCGTCGAAGGCGTGCTGCCAAAAGCCCTGAGTCGTCTCGAAGAGCCGACGCTGGCGCTGTTCCAGGTGCCGCATGAAAAGAACACCGCACGGGCGCCGAAGCAATTCGTCGACCTGCAAAACGACGTGACCGCCGCCGCCATCGAACTGGCAACCCGCGAAGGTTTCGAGTCGGTGGAGCACGTCAAACGCTACACCGCGCTGGGCTTCGGCACCGATCAGGGCAAGCTCGGCAACGTCAACGGTCTGGCCATCGCGGCCCGCTCGCTGAACGTGACCATCCCGCAGATGGGCACCACCATGTTCCGTCCGAACTACACGCCGGTGACTTTCGGCGCCGTGGCCGGTCGTCACTGTGGGCACATCTTCGAGCCGGTGCGCTACACCGCGCTGCATGCCTGGCATGTGAAGAACGGTGCCGAGTTTGAAGACGTCGGTCAGTGGAAGCGTCCATGGTACTTCCCGAAAAACGGCGAAGACCTGCATGCAGCGGTGAAGCGCGAATGCAAAGCCGTGCGCGACAGCGTCGGCCTGCTCGACGCCTCGACCCTCGGCAAGATCGACATTCAAGGCCCGGATGCCCGCGAGTTCCTCAACCGCGTGTACACCAACGCCTGGACCAAACTCGACGTGGGCAAGGCCCGCTACGGTTTGATGTGCAAAGAAGACGGCATGGTCTTCGACGACGGTGTCACGGCCTGCCTGGCCGACAACCATTTCGTCATGACCACCACCACCGGCGGCGCGGCGCGCGTGCTGCAGTGGCTGGAGCTGTACCACCAGACCGAATGGCCGGACATGAAGGTTTACTTCACCTCCGTCACCGACCACTGGGCGACCATGACCCTGTCCGGGCCGAACAGCCGCAAGCTGCTCAGCGCCGTGACCGACATTGATCTGAGCAACGAAGCGTTCCCGTTCATGACCTGGAAAGAAGGTCTGGTCGGCGGCGTGCCGGCGCGGGTGTTCCGCATCTCGTTCACCGGTGAGCTGTCGTACGAAGTCAACGTGCAGGCCGACTATGCGATGGGCGTGCTGGAGAAAATCGTCGAGGCCGGCAAGCAGTACAACCTGACCCCGTACGGCACGGAAACCATGCACGTACTGCGCGCCGAGAAGGGTTTCATCATCGTTGGCCAGGACACTGACGGCTCGATGACCCCGGACGACTTGAACATGGGCTGGTGCGTGGGTCGCACCAAACCGTTCTCGTGGATCGGCCAGCGTGGGATGAACCGTGAAGATTGCGTGAAGGATCAGCGTAAGCAGTTGGTCGGCCTGAAGCCGATTGACCCGAACGTGTGGCTGCCGGAAGGCGCGCAATTGGTGTTCAACACCAAGCAGGCGATCCCGATGACCATGGTCGGCCACGTGACGTCCAGCTACGCGCACAACTCCCTCGGTTATTCGTTTGCCATGGGTGTGGTCAAGGGCGGTCTGAAGCGCATGGGTGAGCGGGTGTTTGCACCGCTGGCCGATGGCAGCGTGATCGAGGCGGAGATTGTTTCTTCGGTGTTCTTCGATCCGAAGGGTGATCG
The DNA here is from genome assembly GCF_056313565.1 of Pseudomonas sp. 3B-A001-10F. Classification (NCBI taxonomy): domain Bacteria; kingdom Pseudomonadati; phylum Pseudomonadota; class Gammaproteobacteria; order Pseudomonadales; family Pseudomonadaceae; genus Pseudomonas; species Pseudomonas sp. 3B-A001-10F. The sequence continues at coordinate 121,006 of NZ_JBQYFW010000010.1, read as the reverse complement.
CCAGAACATCTGACACTGATCGTTCCCACGCTCTGCGTGGGAATGCATCCCGGGACGCTCCGCGTCCCAAGAGCGGACGCAGAGCGTCCATGGCGGCATTCCCACGCAGAGCGTGGGAACGATCAAGAATTCAGGAAGGTGCTTTATGACCACAGCCAATGTTTACCAACAACGCCCGACCACCGACGCCAAGGCCGAGTCGTCGCTGTACCATGCCGACCTCGCCAGCCTGGTCGGCAAGGGCCGCAAGAACGCCGGCGTGATCGTGCGGGAAAAGAAACTCCTCGGCCACCTGACCATTCGTGGCGATGGCCACGATGCTGCGTTCGCCGCCGGTGTGCACAAGGCCCTGGGTATCGAACTGCCCGGCGCTCTGAGCGTGATCGTCAAAGGTGAAACCAGCCTGCAATGGATGGGCCCGGACGAGTGGTTGCTGATCGTGCCAAGCGGTGAAGAATTCGCCGCCGAACAGAAACTGCGTGAAGCCCTGGGCGATCTGCACATCGCGATCGTCAATGTCAGCGGCGGCCAGCAAGTGCTCGAACTGAGCGGGCCGAACGTGCGTCAGGTGCTGATGAAGTCCACCAGCTACGACGTGCACCCGAACAATTTCCCGGTGGGTAAAGCGGTCGGCACGGTATTCGCCAAGTCGCAGTTGATGATTCGCCACACGGCCGAAGACACCTGGGAATTGCTGATTCGTCGCAGTTTTTCGGATTACTGGTGGTTGTGGTTGCAGGATGCTTCGGCGGAGTACGGGTTGAGTGTTCAGGCCTGAAAGATCAAAAGCTACCCCCCTCACCCCAGCCCTCTCCCCCAAGGGGGAGAGGGGGAAGGGAGCCGATTTCGGGTGTTTTTGTGATCTATATTCACCCGCGATATTTCAGGTCGGCGTAGCTCGAAAGAACACCTCGGTCAGTCCCCTCTACCTCCGGGAGAGGGCTAGGGTGAGGGAAAAACCTGACACCCCGCACAAAGAACAGGAGTCACCGCACCATGAGCCGCGCCCCAGACACATGGATTCTGACCGCCGACTGCCCCAGCGTCCTCGGCACGGTGGACGCGGTCACGCGTTTTCTGTTCGAGCAGGGCTGCTACGTCACCGAGCACCACTCGTTCGATGACCGCCTCTCCGGGCGTTTCTTCATCCGCGTGGAATTCCGTCAGCCCGACGGCTTCGACGAACAATCCTTCCGCGCCGGTTTAGCCGAACGTGGTCAGGCCTTCGGCATGGTCTTCGAATTGACCGCGCCGAACTACCGGCCAAAAGTGGTGATCATGGTCTCCAAGGCCGATCACTGCCTCAACGACTTGCTCTACCGCCAGCGCATCGGCCAGTTGTCGATGGACGTCGCGGCGGTGGTCTCCAATCACCCGGACCTCAAACCGCTGGCCGACTGGCACCAGATTCCCTACTACCATTTCCCCCTCGACCCCAACGACAAACCGTCGCAGGAGCGTCAGGTGTGGCAGGTGATCGAAGAGTCCGGCGCCGAACTGGTGATCCTCGCCCGCTATATGCAGGTGCTGTCGCCGGAGCTGTGCCGCAAGCTCGATGGCAAGGCGATCAACATTCACCACTCGCTGCTGCCGGGTTTCAAGGGCGCCAAGCCGTATCACCAGGCCTACAACAAGGGCGTGAAACTGGTGGGCGCGACGGCGCATTACATCAATAACGACCTCGATGAAGGGCCGATCATTGCCCAGGGTGTCGAGGCGGTGGATCACAGTCATTACCCTGAGGATCTGATTGCCAAGGGGCGCGATATTGAAGGCCTGACACTGGCGCGGGCCGTTGGGTATCACATTGAAAGAAGAGTGTTTCTCAACGCCAATCGCACAGTCGTTCTTTAGATCGCTTTCGCGAGCAGGCTCGCTCCCACAGGGATTTGTGTTGAAACACAGGTCCCTGTCACACCAAAGATCAACTGTGGGAGCGAGCCTGCTCGCGAAGGGGCCATAACTGACAACGCAAGACCAACAAGCAATACCCGAGCATTCAACGCGCTGCCTGCCTGGGCAACGCGGTTCCATAAAAACAACAGCGAGGTGAAAGCATGTCTGGCAATCGTGGTGTGGTGTATCTCGGCGCTGGCAAGGTCGAAGTACAGAAAATCGACTATCCGAAAATGCAGGACCCGCGCGGTCGCAAGATCGAGCACGGGGTCATTCTCAAAGTGGTTTCCACCAATATCTGCGGCTCCGACCAGCACATGGTGCGCGGCCGTACCACGGCGCAGACCGGTCTGGTGCTGGGCCACGAGATCACCGGCGAGGTGATCGAAAAAGGCTCCGACGTCGAAAACCTGAAAATCGGTGACCTGGTCTCCGTACCGTTTAACGTAGCTTGCGGGCGCTGCCGTTCCTGCAAAGAGCAACACACCGGCGTCTGCCTTACCGTCAACCCGGCCCGAGCCGGCGGTGCTTACGGTTACGTCGACATGGGCGACTGGACCGGTGGCCAGGCCGAATACGTGCTGGTGCCATACGCCGACTTCAACCTGCTGAAATTGCCGGACCGCGACAAGGCCATGGAGAAAATCCGCGACCTGACCTGCCTCTCCGACATCCTCCCTACCGGTTACCACGGCGCCGTCACTGCCGGCGTTGGCCCAGGCAGCACCGTTTACATTGCCGGCGCCGGCCCGGTCGGTCTGGCTGCAGCCGCTTCCGCGCGTCTGCTCGGTGCGGCAGTGGTGATCATCGGTGACGTCAACACCATCCGCCTGGCCCACGCCAAATCCCAGGGTTTTGAAATCGTCGACCTGTCCAAGGACACGCCGCTGCACGAACAGATCGCCGCACTGCTGGGCGAACCGGAAGTGGATTGTGCGGTGGACTGCGTCGGTTTCGAAGCGCGCGGCCATGGCCACGACGGCGTAAAAGCCGAGGCCCCGGCCACGGTGCTCAACTCACTGATGGGTGTGGTGCGCGTGGCCGGCAAGATCGGTATCCCGGGCCTGTACGTCACCGAAGATCCGGGTGCTGTCGATGCCGCTGCGAAAATGGGCAGCCTGAGCATTCGCTTCGGCCTGGGCTGGGCCAAGTCGCACAGCTTCCACACCGGCCAGACCCCAGTGATGAAGTACAACCGCCAGCTGATGCAGGCGATCATGTGGGATCGCATCAACATCGCCGAAGTGGTGGGCGTGCAGGTGATCAGTCTCGATCAGGCGCCGGAAGGGTATGGCGAGTTCGATGCGGGCGTGCCGAAGAAGTTTGTGATTGATCCGCATAAGTTGTTTAGTGCGGGGTAACATTTCGAAGGCAATGTAAATCGGCGCCATGAGGCGCCGGTTTTCATTGAGGGGAGCACAAGTGTTCCGATTTTGGATCAGAGGATCTGAACTTCTTCAGCTTGCATTCCCTTCTGTCCTTTTGCAGCGATGAAACTAACCTCCTGTCCTTCTTTCAAAGACTTGAAGCCGTCAGCTTGTATAGCCTTGAAGTGAACAAAAAGATCGTCACCACCGTTATCTGGAGTAATAAAGCCAAATCCCTTTTCATCGTTGAACCATTTGACTTTACCCTTTTCTCTGTTTGCCATTTCCGTATTTCCTGTTTCGTTGATTGGTTAAATATTTATACAACTGCGAAGACTTTAGGGCGTTTGGATTTGCCCTTGTCCAGGGCCAGTTTTATGTCCACTGCGTAGTACTGACCGTTATCCCCGCGCACAAGGTCATAAGTAACCTTCTGCCCCGCTTTGATGTATTTGATGATCGGATCGTCCGGGCTGATGCAAAAGATGATCGGCGGGACATCTGATTCGAGCAGTTGATCGCGCGGACTGAGTTGCTTCTCCATCACTGTATCTCCCGTTGAATGACCGTTAATTGCACCTCGCTTTCTTCGAACAATTGACACACCAGCAGCCTATTCCAGCCCGGATCGCTAGACACCTGTCAGATCTGACAGGTGTCTAGTTCTTTTTGAAATATTGATTTTCACGACAAGCAATTAACGACCTAAAAAGATCTCAGCCCTCGGGTTGTTTCGCGGATTTGAAGTCTTGCGGGGAGGTCAGCCTCGATCAGGCGTTGGAAGGTATGGCGAGTTCGATACGGGTGTGCCGAAGAAGTTTGTGATTGACCCGCATAAGTTGTTTAGTGCGGCGTAAGGCTTAAGCTCGATACAAAACGGCGACTTCAGGGTCGCCGTTTTTTTGTTCAAAGCCAAGGTCAAAAGCTACCCTCATCGGAACGCCGCCCGCCCAGCCCTCTCCCGGAGGGAGAGGGGGCCGACCGAGGTGTCTTTCGTCGTACATCGACCTGAAAGATCGAGTCGACTATGGATTCAACGCAAGTCTTTCAAGTCGGTGTATTGCGTAAATATCCCACGGTCAGTCCCCTCTCCCTCTGGGAGAGGGCTAGGGTGAGGGGCTTTGCTTCAAAGGGCCGCCAACGTCCCTTGATACAGCACCGGCCCAGTCGGTTGCCCGGTCGGCGAACCACCTTTCGGCTCGAGACTTACCGCCAGCGCAATCGGTTTACCGATCAAGGCTTTCTGCGCTTCGTGCAACTCAACCTTGCCTTTGCCACCCGCCGGAATAACGCCGAGGGAAATCGGTTTGCCATCCGCCGGAATCGCCCACAGTTCCAGACTACGATCCGCATCAACCGCCGCCAGCGTCAGCGGCTCGACTTGCAGATAATCCGCATGCGCTTCGACCTTCAGCGCCGGTTGCGCATCGGCGGTCAGCAGCGTGGCGCGGTAGCGGGCGTCGTCGCGGTTGTACAGCGAGCCGAGGAACACCAGCACGGCAATGGAGCAGATCGCAGCGGTGAGTCGCAGCCAGTTCCAGAATGGCCGTTTTTCAGGCACATGCAGAACCTGTGGTTCGATGCGCGCGGTGATGCCGTGCCACACGCGGTCGGGTACCGGATGTTCCGGCAGCGCTTCGGTGAGAGTGGCGAGGCTTTCCTGCCATTGCGCCAGTTCAGCCCTTAATGCCGCGTCATCCAGCAGCAACTGTTCAAAGCGCCGCCGCGCAGGCGCAGCCATCAACCCGATCGCGTAATCGGCAGCAAGGGCGCGGCGCAGGGCAGGGGTCTGGTAGTTCATGATTCAAGGCACCGACGCAGACGTTCCAGGCCACGACGAATCCACGACTTCACCGTTCCCAGTGGCGTCGCCAGGTGTTCGGCGAGTTCCGAGCACGACAATCCCTGAAAGTACGCCACGGTGATCGACTGGCGCTGCATGCTTTCCAGGGTTTCCAGGCAGCGGTTCAACGTCTGAGCCTCACGGGCGCTGTTCAGTTGCTCGTGAGCCGAGGGGCTTTCGTCCGGCAGTGTGTCCTGTTCCAGATCAGTCAGTGGCTTTTCGCGATGTTTGCGCAACTGATCGATGGCCTGATTACGGGTGATGTTGATCATCCAGGTCAGCGGCGCCGACAGATGCGCTTCGTAGCGCGAGGCGTTGTTCCAGATGCGCACGAAGCTTTCCTGCAGCACTTCCTCGGCCAGATCGGTGCGGCGCATAAACCGCAGGGCGACGCCATGCAGACGCGGACCGACGCTGCGGTAAAGCGTTTCGAAGGCGCGACGATCGCCCAGTGCACACTGGGCCAACAACTGGCGCAACTGATCGGTGTCGGCGATGGAAATGACGACTCTCCAGGCAAAGGTAGAGCGACGAGGGCTGGGCTCGGACTGTTCACAGGCTAGTTCAGCGACAGCGGTTGTGCCATTCATCGCAAAGGTGTCCGGGATTTCACGTTTTATATACGCAGGCCGGACGAAAATGGATGCGCCGCGCCGGAACATGCCGGCGGATACCCGGTCAAACCGGCAGTTTCACTGCTCGTGCAACGGGTGGTTTTCACAGTGCAAGAGGATGTCTGAATGAAGATTTCACGCGGTATTGCCTTGGCATCGCTCCTGACCCTGGCCGCCGGGCCGGTGTTTGCCGGTTTCAGTCTGAACGACGTCGCTGGTGCGGTTTCGGGGATGCAGGGTGGTGACAAGGCGGCCGCTGCGGCGCCGACCTCGGAAACCGCCGGTTTGCTCAGTGCTCTCAGTGCGCTGGATGTCACGCCGGAGCAAGCCGTTGGCGGCACCAGTGCGATGCTCGGTCTGGCCAAGAATCAATTGAGCAGTACCGATTATTCGCAGTTGGCCAAAGAAGTGCCGGGCATCGACAAACTGTCGGGTGGCAGCGGCAATCTGGCGGCGTTGGGCGCTTTGCTCGGCTCGTCCGGCAAGTCCGCCGGGCTGGAGAATGCGCTGGGCAACGTCAAGGACACCAATGACCTGAACAATGCCTTCAGCGCATTGGGCATGGACAGCGGCATGATCGGCCAGTTTGCCCCTGTGCTGTTGCAATACCTCGGTCAGCAGGGCGTCGGCGGTTCGCTGCTGAGCAGCCTGGGCAGCATCTGGGGCGCCGGCACCGGTAGCTGATTCAGCCGCGTTCGCCGCGCAGTTCGGCGATGCGCTGATCCTTCTCGTTCCAGAGCTGGTTGACCCAGTTCTGGACCGTCTGGCGGAACGCCGGATCATTCTCGTAATCGCCCTGCCACAGTGCCGGGTCGAGTTCGCGGGTCTTGATATCGATGATCACCCGCGGCACGTTGCCGCTGATCAAATCCCAGAAGCCCGGTATGTTCGCCTGTGGATAAACCACGGTGACGTCGAGAATCGCATCCAGTTGTTCACCCATCGCCGCCAACACAAATGCCACGCCGCCAGCCTTGGGCTTGAGCAAGTGCTTGAACGGTGATTGCTGCTGGGCGCTTTTTGCCGCGGTGTAGCGGGTGCCTTCCAGGTAATTCACCACGGTCACTGGCTGACGCTTGAACAGCTCGCAGGCCTGTTTGGTGATTTTCAGATCCTTGCCGGCCAGCTCCGGATGTTTTGCCAGAAATGCCTTGGTGTAGCGTTTCATGAACGGGTAATCCAGCGCCCACCACGCCAGTCCGAGAAACGGCACCCAGATCAGTTCTTTCTTGAGGAAGAATTTGAAGAACGGCGTGCGGCGGTTGAGGGTCTGGATCAGCGCCGGAATGTCGACCCACGACTGGTGGTTACTGACCACCAGATACGAAGTGTCACTGCGCAAGTCTTCGCCACCGCGAATGTCCCACTGAGTGGGGATGCACAGGCGGAAGATCAGCTTGTCGATCTCGGCCCAGGTTTCGGCGATCCACATCACCGCCCATGACGCGTAGTCACGCCAGCGGCCGGGGGCGACCAGTTTGAGCAGGGCAAACACCAGCAACGGCCCGATCAGGATCAGGGTGTTGAGCAACAGCAGCAGGGTGACGAAACAGCCGGTGAGCAGGCGGCGCATAAGCAACTCTTTGCAAACGGATGGGCGCGTCATGATAAGCAGCTTCGCGCGGCAGGCCAAATCGGTGGTGACGAATGTTTCACTTTAGTCGCGTTAACCTGATCGTTCCCACGCTCTGCGTGGTAACGCCGCCCGGGACGCTCCGCGTCCCTGTGACGCAGAGCGTCACTGGATGCATGCCCACGCAGAGCGTGGGAACGATCAAGCGCGCAACGGTCTAAAATCCCGTTGCCCAACCTCTCAAGGAAGCCCCTTACGTGAAATCCCTCCTTGCACTGTTTGCCCTCGTCGCCCTGCCGGTCATGGCCGCCGAGCCGACCCTGTACGGGCGCTATGAATACATCGCGCTGCCGGAAATCGGCGGTGAAGTGCTCAAGGCCAAGATGGACACCGGTGCGCTGACCGCCTCGCTGTCGGCCAAGGACATCGAGACCTTCACCCGTGATGGCGACGAATGGGTGCGTTTCCGCCTCGGCACCAAGGACGCCAGCAACAAGGTCTACGAACACAAGGTCGCACGGATCAGCAAGATCAAGAGCCGCTCGGATGAAGAGGACGAGGGCGAAAGCACCGAAGTCGCCAAACGTCCGGTGGTCGATCTGGAGCTGTGCCTGGGCAACGTCAAGCGTACCGTCGAGGTCAACCTGACCGACCGCAGCAACTTCAATTATCCGCTGCTGATCGGTGCCAAGGCCTTGCGCGAGTTCGGCGCGGCAGTGAACCCGGCGCGGCGCTTCACGGCGGATAAACCGGACTGCTGAGCCAAGTGGTCTCATTGACGTAACGTCAGGCTTGGGGCACCGTTCGCGCACCTAACCCACGGGCTCGGACGCCATGCCTCATATCCTGATTGTCGAAGACGAAGCGGCGATTGCCGATACGCTGATTTTTGCCCTGCAAGGCGAGGGGTTCGGCACCACGTGGCTGAGCCTCGGCGCGGCGGCGCTGGAGCATCAGCGGCAGACGCCTGCCGATCTGATCATCCTCGACATCGGCCTGCCGGACATCAGCGGCTTCGAGACCTGCAAGCAGTTGCGGCGCTTCAGCGACGTGCCGGTGCTGTTCCTCAGCGCCCGCGATGCCGAGATTGATCGCGTGGTCGGGCTGGAAATCGGCGCCGACGACTACGTGGTCAAGCCGTTCAGCCCGCGTGAAGTCGCGGCGCGAGTGAAGGCCATCCTTAAACGCATGGCGCCGCGTCCCGTCATTGAAGCCTCTTCGGCGCTGTTTCGCATCGATCCCGAGCGCGTACAAATCAGCTATCGCGGCCAGACGTTAAGCCTGACCCGCCACGAATTCCGCCTGTTGCAATGCCTGCTCGAACAACCCGAACGGGTGTTCAGCCGTGAGCAATTGCTTGATGCGCTGGGCGTCGCTGCCGACGCCGGCTACGAGCGCAGCATCGACAGTCATATCAAAAGCGTGCGCGCCAAACTGCGTCTGGTGCGCGCCGACGCCGAGCCGATCCAGACCCATCGCGGCCTCGGTTACAGCTACAGCCCGGGGCATAGCTGATGTCGCTGGGGCTGCGGATCTTTCTGGTGTATGTGCTGTTTGTCGGCCTCACCGGGTACTTTGTGCTCAACACGGTGATGGAAGAAATCCGCCCCGGCGTGCGCCAGTCCACCGAAGAAACCCTGGTCGATACCGCCAACCTGATGGCGGAAATCCTCCGTGATGATTTCAAGGCCGGCACCCTTAGCGAGAACCGCTGGCCCGAGTTGCTGCGCGCCTATGGCGAGCGCCAGCCGCAAGCAACGATCTGGGGCTTGCCGAAAAACCAGGTCAACCACCGTATCTACGTCACCGACGCGAAAGGCATCGTCGTGCTCGATTCCAGTGGTGTCGCGGTCGGTCAGGATTACTCGCGCTGGAACGACGTTTACCTGACCTTGCGTGGCGAGTACGGTGCGCGTTCGAGCCGCAGTGATCCGGATGACGCCAGCTCGTCGGTGATGCACGTCGGCGCGCCGATCCGCGACAACGGCCAGATCATCGGTGTGGTCACCGTGGCCAAGCCGAACAGCTCATTGCAGCCCTATGTCGATCGCACCGAGCGGCGCTTGCTGTTTTACGGCGCCGGGTTGATCGGCCTCGGTCTGCTGTTTGGTGCTTTGTTGTCGTGGTGGCTGAGCCGTGCGCTGCACCGTCTGACCGGTTATGCCCAGGCGGTGAGCGAAGGCCGGCGGGTGGAAGTGCCGCATTACCGTGGTGGTGAACTGGAACAACTGGCTACCGCCGTGGAACAGATGCGCACGCAACTGGAAGGCAAGGCCTACGTCGAGCGTTATGTGCACACGCTGACCCATGAACTGAAAAGTCCGCTGGCGGCGATTCGTGGCGCTGCGGAGTTGCTGCAAGGCGACATGCCGCCGGTTCAGCGATTGCGCTTTGTCGGCAACATCGACAGTGAAAGTGCGCGGATGCAGCAGTTGATCGAGCGGTTGTTGAATCTGGCACAAGTGGAACAACGTCAGGGCCTTGAAGAGCGGGTCGCTGTGCCGTTGGCGGCGCTGGTTGATCAATTGCTGCAGGGGCAGGCGGCGCGGATTGAAGGCAAACAGTTGCGCATCGAACAGACCATTGCGGCGGATCTGCTGTTGATTGGCGAGCCGTTTTTGCTGCGTCAGGCGTTGGGTAACTTGCTGGAAAATGCGCTGGATTTCACCCCGCGTCAGGGCTTGTTGCGCTTCAGTGCCCAGCGCGAAGAGGAGCAGATTGTTTACCGGCTCTTCAATGAAACCGCGCCGATTCCCGATTACGCCTTGCCGCGTTTGACCGAGCGCTTCTACTCATTGCCGAGACCGGACAGTGGACGAAAAAGCACGGGGTTGGGGCTTAACTTCGTTGAAGAGGTGGTCAAGTTGCATGGTGGGGCGATGCAGATTCGCAATGTCGAGAACGGTGTGGAAGTGACATTGCGCTTGCCTTGATACCGAGTCGTTGCCTTCGCGAGCAGGCTCGCTCCCACATAGGATTTGTGAACGACACAGATCCAATGTGGGAGCGAGCCTGCTCGCGAAGGGGCCGGTGAAGTCTCCACACAATCTCCACATTCCCCCCACAAAACCCCCACACCCACTCAGCAGACTCTCCCCATCCAAACAGGGAGAGTCCCATGAACAAGAATCTGACTATAAAGCTCGGCGCCATCGCCCTGCTGATCCTGCTGTTATTGATCCCGCTGCTGATGATCGACGGCGTCATCGACGAGCGCCAACAGCTGCGCGATGGCGTGCTCGAAGACATTGCCCGCAGCTCCAGCTACAGCCAGCAACTGAGCGGCCCGGTGATGGTGGTGCCGTATCGCAAAGTGATTCACAACTGGAAAACCAACGATAAAACCAACCAGCGTTACGACGAACCGGGCGAAGAACGCGGGCGTTTGTACTTCCTGCCGGAACGATTTGAACTGGACGGCCAGGTGCAAACCGAACTGCGTGCGCGGGGCATTTATGAGGCGCGGCTGTTCCACGCCGATAACCGCATCAACGGCCATTTCTCATTGCCGGCGCAATTGGGCATCAAGGAAGACTTCAGCGACTACCAGTTCGATGCACCGTTTCTCGCGGTCGGTATCAGCGATATTCGCGGTATCGAAAATGCGCTGAAACTGGAGCTCGATGGCCAGCGCCTCGATTTCGTTCCGGGTACGCAAGTCGGTTGGCTCGGTGAAGGTGTGCGGGTCACGCTGCCGTTGCTCGACACCAGTAAAACCACGGAACTGAGCTTCGGCTTCGACCTGCGTCTGCAAGGCACTGGTTCATTGCAGGTGCTGCCGGTGGGCAAGAGCAGCAGCGTCAGCCTCACTGCCAACTGGCCGCATCCAAGCTTTGTCGGCAACTTCCTGCCGGGCAAACGTGAAATCAATGATCAAGGTTTCAGCGCCGATTGGCAGACCACGTTTTTCTCCACCAACCTGCAAGACGCCATGAGCCGTTGCGTGAGCAGCAATGATTGCGAGGCGTTCAACGGTCGTAGCTTCGGTGTGAGCTTTATCGATCCGGTGGATCAATATCTGAAGAGTGACCGGGCGATCAAGTATGCGCTGCTGTTCATTGTCCTGACGTTCGCCGGTTTCTTCCTCTTCGAAGTACTCAAGAGTCTGGCCGTGCACCCGGTGCAATACGCGCTGGTTGGTGTGGCGCTGGCATTCTTTTATCTGTTGTTGCTGTCGCTGTCGGAGCACATTGGTTTTGCCCTGGCATATTTGCTGTCGGCCAGTGCCTGTGTGGTGTTGATCGGATTTTATGTCTGCCATGTGCTGCGCAGTGTGCGTCACGGCTTGAGTTTTTCGGCGGGGCTGGCGGCGTTGTATGGCCTGCTTTATGGCTTGCTGAGCGCTGAGGATTACGCGTTGTTGATGGGCTCGTTGTTGCTGTTTGGTTTGCTCGGTGTGTTCATGGTGCTGACGCGCAAACTGGATTGGTACGGGATCGGTCAGAAACCGGCGAAGCCGTTGGAGTTTGATGTCGGGGCGATGCAATGAGCCGGTCGCTGGGATTGCGTGAGGATCAGTGCTGGAGGGAGGGATTGGTGACGCGGATGATCGGTTTTTTGCCTGTGGAACCGAGGTGGTGCCATCGCTGGCAAGCCAGCTCCCACAATGAGTTCGGTGATGACACAAATCCCCGATCTACCACAAATCCTGCGGGAGCTGGCTTGCCAGCGAAGAGGCCGGAACAGGCGCCGCCGATTTAAGGCTTGGGCATCGTGGCGATCATGGACGGTCGCTGACTCACCTCAAAGAACCAGTTGGCCAGTTGCGGGTTGGCATCACGCCAGCCCAGGTCCGGGAAACGCAGATCGAGATAACCCAGCGCACACGCCACGCTGATCGCCGCGACATCGAAATGGCTGGTCAGCTCGGCAATGGCATCTTTTTCCAACACTGCGAGGGTGCGGCGGATCTTGTCGCGCTGAGCCTCGAGCCATTCATCCCAATGCTTTTCCGGCGCGCGCAGGACCATTTCATAACGCACCATCACCGACGCATCCATGATCCCGTCGGCCATCGAGGCCAGGGTCAGGCGGCGCCAGCGAGCCGCGCCTTCGCGCGGGATCAGCGGGTTGCCGACGTGTTGTTGGTCGAGGTATTCGAGGATCACACGGCTGTCATGGATGACATTGCCGTCGGCCAGGCGCAGGGCAGGGATCTTGCCCAGCGGGTTGTCGAGATTGAGCTCGGCGCTCGGGCTGACCGGGCTGAGCACGCAGTCTTGCAGCGCGACGCGATCCTGCTGGCCGGTTTCGTGCAGCAACACCATCACTTTGCGCACAAACGGGGAGAGCGTGTTGTGGTACAGGGTCATGCTGGGGGCGGACATTGGCAGGGTCTCGATCAGAACGATGAGGGAGCAGCATAGCCTGTCAGTGCACGAGCTCAAGCCTTGCGCCGAACCAAATGTAGGAGTGAGCCTGCTCGCGATAGCGTAATAACATTCAATAACTATGTTGACTGACCCGCAGCCATCGCGAGCAGGCTCACTCCTACAAAGGTGTTTCAGCTTCGCGGCAGAAAACCTCGTATCGCCAGAAACGCCGGCACACCCAGCCCAACCCAGCTCAACGCATCCCAAATCCCATCCCCAAGCAGCGCCGCAAACAACCCCGCCGCACTGAGCAACGCAATCACGATCGGCGTGCTGAACACTTTCCAGAAACTCGACTGACGCGGCTTCATGCAGAGGCCTCCGCCGTTTCCAGCACAGGCCTGGCCGCTCTGCGCCGAACCACCCACAAATACACGCCACTGCCGAGCACAATGATCGTCAGCACATCCAGAGTGGCCCAGAGGATTTTCATCGGCATGCCGCCATAGTCACCAAAGTGCAGCGGCTGCGACATGCCCATGGCGTCCATGTACCACGGCCGCTCGGCCACGGCGGTGACCTGCAGCGTGGTCGCATCGATCAGCACCGGCGTCAGCAGATGCGAGGTCAGGTGCGTACCGCCCTTCATGAACACCGAGTAATGGTGTTCGCTGGAAAAGCGTGTGCCGGGGAAGGCAATGAAATCCGGTTTCATCTCCGGCGCAACTTCAGCAGCGATATCGAGCAAACGCGTGGCCGGCGCCAGGTGGGTCAGCGGTGGCGCACCGCGGTACGGTTCGATCAGCGCAGTCAGTGCGTCATTGCGCCAGGCAGCGATCAGCAGGTCGGCGCAGGCGCTGATCACACCGGTCACGCCGACAACCAGCGCCCAGGTCAGGGTGACAACACCGATCAGGTTATGCAGGTCGAGCCAGCGCAGCCGTGTCGACTTGTCCTGACGCACCGTGCCGAACTTCAAACGGCGCATGAACGGCAGGTACAGCACCGTCCCGGATACGATGGCCACGACAAACAGCAGCCCCATGAACGCCAGCAGTAATTTGCCCGGCAGCCCGGCGAACATGTCGACATGCAGTCGCAGGATGAACAGCATCAAGCCGCCATTGGCCGAAGGCGTTTCCAGCGCTTCCCCGGTTCGCGCATCGAGCATGAACGTGTGCGAGGAATTCGGTTCGGTGCCAGCGGTTTTCGCCATGATCGTCAGCACGGCGTTCGGCTCATCGTCATCGAAACCGAAGTACTGCACGACTTCGTCGGGACGATGTTTTTCTGCGGCCTCGACCAGTTGCGCCAGGTTCAGCCGTGGCGTGTCGGCCGGCATCTCGCGTACTTCGGGTGCATCGCCGAGCAGATGTTCGATCTCGTGATGGAAAATCAGCGGCAGACCGGTCAAGGCCAGCATCAGCAAAAACACGGTACAGACCAGGCTGGTCCAGGTGTGGATGAACGACCAGCGACGAATTGTTTTACTTTTCATTTCATGACCTTCAAAAACACCAAAGCCGTCCACGAAGGACGGCCTGGTCACAGGGCCTGTTTCAGCTCAAGCGCTTACCACTTGTAAGTGGCGCTGGCGACGACACTGCGTGTGTCGCCGTAGTAGCAGTAGAAGCTGTCGCAGGTGGAAATGTATTCCTTGTCGAACAGGTTGGTTGCGTTGACCGCCAGCGACGCGCCTTTGAGGCTGTTGTCCAGACGGCCGAGGTCGTAATGCACACTTGCGTCGAACACGGTGTAGGCGTCCGCTTTGCCCAGCCAGGTATTGGCCTTGTCGCCGTAGGTGTTGCCGGTGTAACGCACGCCACCGCCAATGCCGAAGCCGTCGAGGACGCCGGCGTGCCAGGTGTAATCGGTCCACAGCGACGCTTGCTGGTTCGGCATCAGTTGCAGGCGATTGCCCTTGTCGACGCCATTCTGCACTTCGGATTTGGCCAGGGTGTAGGCAGCGATGACTTTCAGGTTGTCGGTGACGTCGGAAACCGCTTCCAGCTCCAGGCCTTTGACTTTCACTTCGCCGGTCTGGCTGGTGATCGACACGTTGTTGACGAAGGTGTTGACCGAAACGTTCTTCTGGGTGAGGTCGTATACGGCAGCGGTCAGCAGGGTTTTGCTACCCGGTGGCTGGTACTTGATGCCCAGTTCCCACTGCTTGCCTTCGGTCGGTTTGAGCGAACCCGTCGAGGTAGCGTCGGCACCCGTGGTCGGCTGGAAGGATTCGGCGTACGACAGGTACGGCACGAAACCGTTGTCGAAGACATAACTGAGCGCTGCGTTGCCGCTGAAGGCCTTGTCACGCTGGGTGTTGGTGGCATCGCCCTTGTTGATGAACTTTGTGCTGGTGTGCACCCAGTCTTCACGGCCGCCGAGGGTCAGGCGCCACTGGTCGAGGGCCATCTGGTCCTGAATGTACAGGCCGGTCTGGTAGGTTTTCTGGTCGTAATCGTAAAACGCCGTGGAGCGCGCTGGACGTACGATTGGCTGGCCGTAGATCGGGGTGATCACGTTGGTGGTCAAACCGTCGCCGAAGATCGAGGTGTAGTTGGTGTTGCTGCGCTGATGATCCAGGCCCAGCAGTAGGGTGTGGCGGATATCGCCAGTGGCGAAGTCGGCCTGGAAGTTGTTGTCCACGGCGAACTGGCTGATGTCTTCTTCGACGCTGGTGCTGGTGCGCCCGACGTTGCCTTGATCATCCACTTCGGTGAAAGGGTAGGAACCCGGCGTCAGCGACTGGAACGACAGGTCCGACTTGGTGTAGCGCAGGTTCTGCTTGAACTGCCAGACATCGTTCAGACGATGTTCGAAGGCGTAGCCCAGCGCGTAGTAGGTGCGATCGTAATATTCCCAGTCCGGATCACCCAGATTCTTGTGGTGGGAAATATCACCGAACGGTGACTTGATCTTGGTGCCCTGAATCGGCAGGAACTGACTGGTGATGCCGGTATCGTCGCGGGTGAACTGGCTCAGCAGGGTGAGCTTGGTGTCGTCGTCGATGTTCCAGGTCAGGCTCGGCGCGATGTTGTAGCGCTTGTTGTCGACGTGATCGACTTGCGTGCCGCTGTCGCGCACCACACCGCTGAGACCGTAGAGGAACTGGCCGGCGTCATCGATCTTGCCGGTGCTGGCGAAGTTGATCTGACGGTGATTGTCGCTGCCGTACTGCAGCTGGATTTCGTTGCTGGCTTCGGCGCTTGGGCGACGGCTGACCATGTCCAGCAAACCGCCCGGTGGGGTCTGACCGTACACCGACGACGCCGGGCCACGCAGCAGAGCGAGGCGGTCGAGGTTCCAGGTTTCCTGTTTCGGGTTGGCGTACACGCCTTTTGGCAGTGGCAGGCCGTCGAGGAACTGGGTCGGTTCGAAACCGCGCACCCGCAGCCAGTCGGCACGGGTGTCGCTGCCGTAGCTGCTGGCGGTGATACCCGGCATGTAGCGCACGGCGTCATCGAGGCTGTGCACGCTGCGGTCGTCCATTTGCTGGCGGGTAGCGACGGAGATCGAACGCGGTGCTTCGACCAGCGCGGTGTCGGTCTTGCTGCCAGCGGCGGTGCGGGTGGCGGTGTAGCCGTCGACCGGTCCCCAGGCGCTTTCGAAGTTTTCCACACCGATGACGGAAGTTTCCGGCAGGGCCAACGTCCCTTCAGGCACCGCCACAAGGGTGTAGGTGCCGGTGCTGCTTTGTTCCAGTTGCAGACCGCTGCCACGCAGGGCCGCGCGCAAGGCACCGGCCGCGTCGTACTGGCCGTTGACCGGTGCCGAGGTTTTGCCTGCCGCCAGCGACGGACTCAGCGACAGCGCAATGCTGCCTTGGCTGGCGATCTGGTTCAGGGTGGTCGACAGAGGCGCCGCCGGCAGGTTGTAGGCGCGCACGCTGGACGCTTGTTCAGCGGCGAGCAACGGACTGCTGATCAGCGGCGCGCTGAGCGCGATGGCGACGGCCAGCAGACCGGGGCGCAACAAGGTGTCTAGCGAACGGGACATACGGCGGCTCCTGAATGGAAATATTTCTCAATTGCCTGTGTGCCGGATGAAAAGCAGAAAGTGATAGGGCAGGATGAAAATAATTTCGATTAACTGGAAACAGCCACATTTCTGCGGGCTTGATCGTTCCCACGCTCCGCGTGGGAATGCCTCAATGGACGCTCTGCGTCCGCTTCGGCAGGGACGCAGAGCGTCCCGAGCTGCATTCCCACGCAGAGCGTGGGAACGATCAGGTCAAGGGGAGGAGGGCTCGGCCTTAGCGACTGTGACCCAATATGGCGTATGCCGCTCGATCTGCACCGGCAGGGTCGGCAGCAGGGCGCTCAGGGCTTTATCGGTGTCATGCAGCGGGAAGCTACCGGTAATCCGCAGGTCAGCCACGTCCGGTGCCACGCCCAGATGCCCGCGACGATAACGCCCGAGTTCGTGCACCAGATCGCCCAACCGCGCGTTATCGACCACCAGCATGCCGCGCGTCCAGGCATCGGCGCCGGGGTTGAGCGCGACGATCGAACCCAATCCATCACGGCGCAGCAGCATTTGCTGGCCTTCATGGAGAATTTGCTCATCAGGGTTGGATTGCGGGTGCGCCGCGACCGCCGACTGCAACACACTCAGGCGCGTGCCTTGGTCTTCACGCTTGACCAGGAACCGCGTACCCAGCGCGCGCATGCTGCCTTCGCGGGTTTCGACGATAAAAGGGCGCGCATCGCCATGCCCGGTTTCGACAAGAATTTCGCCTTCCTGCAAGACGATCAACCGGCGCTTGTCATCGAACCGCACATCCACCGCACTGTGGGTGTTCAGATTCAACACAGTGCCGTCTGCCAAACGCACGGTGCGCTGCTCACCGGTCGCGGTGCGTTGATCGGCGAGCCAGTAATCCAGCGGCAGAAAGCGTTCGCTGGCGAACAGCCCCACACCGACCAGTAGCACAACGCTGGCCAGCCCACTGCCCAGTCTGCGCACCCGGCGGCGAATGCCTTCGCGTGACTGCAGCAAGGCACTGCGGGCCGGACCTTTGGCCACGCTGAAGCGCTGATCGAGCATGCCCAGTTGCCGCCACGCGCGGGCGTGTTCTTCATGGGCCGCATGCCATTTGGCGAATTCCTCGCGCTCCAGCGGGCTGCTCGAATCGAGGGTCAGTTGCCAGGCAATCGCTGCGTCCAGCACATGCGCCGGCACCGGTCTGGAACTGGCCGGGCTCACGTCGGCTCTCCGTACAGCGCGATGTAGCACTGACGAATCCCCTGGGCCAGATACTGGCGCACGCGCGGCACCGAGACGCCGAGCTTGTCGGCGATCTCGGCATGGCTGAGGCCATCGAGGCGGTTATAAAGGAAAGCGGCGCGGGCCTTGGTCGACAGTTTGCCGAGCAAGCGGTCGATGGCTTTGAGGTCTTCGAGGATCATTTGCTGTTCTTCCACCGACGGTTGTTCGCCTTCGGGGATCAGCATCAGTTCGGTGAGATAGGCCTGTTCCAGCGCCGCACGGCGGAAGTAGTCGAACAGCAAGCCTTTGGCGATCGCCACCAGAAAGGCGCGTGGCTCGCGCGGTGTCAGCATGTCGTCGCGACCGAGCAGGCGGACGAAGGTGTCCTGGCTCAGGTCTTCGGCGCGCTGCGGGCAGGCCACGTTGCGCCGCAGCCACGCCAGCAGCCAACCGCGATGGTCACGATACATCGCACCGACGAGCTCACTATTAGGGCTTGGGACTGACGACACCGGACATCACCGATTGGGAAATATTAACTAACGCGAATTGTTCGCGATTGTGGCAGAGGTGGGAATGGTTAGCAATTGGCCACTGGTCAGGTAAGCGTTTAAAGGCAGACCCTCACCCTAGCCCTCTCCCAGAGGGAGAGGGGATCGATCGGGGGATATTCTGGAGGTACACCGACCTGAGCGAACTTCAGGGAATCCATAATCGACACGATTTCTCAGGTCGATGAAGAGCCCGAGACACCTCGGTCGGCCCCCTCTCCCTCTGGGAGAGGGCTGGGGTGAGGGCGATGGATCTTGGACTTGACTCAATTTCAGAACGAAGGCGCCTGCTGCCGCCGCTTCCACTGACTCAGCCGCTGCTGCAAATTCAACGGACTATGAATCTGCTGCCCCCGCGCCCGGCTGAACAGAATCAACGCCAACTCCGCAGTGGCCAGCGCATCGGCACTCGCGTTATGCCGCTCGAACACCTCAAGCTTGAACCACTCAATCCACTCATCCAGCCCGGCCTCACGAATATTCGCTTGCGGACACACCAGCGGTGCAATGTCGGCGACATCAAGAAAGACCTGCTGCAACTTGTGCCCCAGATGTTCCTTCAGCGCACGCCCGAGCATGTGCTGATCAAACGGCGCATGAAACGCCAACACCGGGCTGTCGCCGATAAATTCCATGAGTTCCAGCAACGCCTCGACCGGCTCACTGCCCGCCGCAATCGCATTCGGCCCCAACCCGTGAATCAACACGCTGGGGCTGAGCTTCAGCTCGCGACATTGCAGCGTGCGTTCGAACTGCTGACTGAAATCGATCGCGCCGTCCTCGATCACCACCGCGCCAATCGACAACACACGGTCCTTGTTCAGATTCAGCCCGGTGGTTTCCAGATCCAGCACTACCCAACGTTGTTCGCGCAGTGTGCATTCGCTCAGCTCGGTAATCGTCGGCAGCTGCGCCAGACGCTGCTGAAAATCCACCGGCACCACCGCACTCGCCGGGCGCAGCCACGAGAACAGGCTCATAGCTGATACCGCAAGGTCAGGCTGCTCTGCAGGCGCTGGGCCTGGCGCAGGGATTCACGCAGGATGCGCCGGTCGAGATGATTGAGGCTGTCCGGGTCGACGCGGTTGGAATAGGGCAGGTTCTCCCGCGTCTGCAATTGATGCTGCTGCATGCGCGTCTGCTGTATGAAGTGATAGGCCTCTTCATACGCCGCGCCATCCAGTCGCTCGATGACTTCTTTCTCGACCAACTGACGGAAGCGCTCGAGGGTATTGTTGGCGTCGATACCGTTAGCCAGCGCGAGCAATCGTGCGCCATCCACGAACGGCGTCAGCCCCTGCACCTTCAGGTCCAGCGTGGCTTTCTCGCCATTCTTGCGTGCCAGCACAAACTCACGGAAACGCCCCACCGGTGGACGATTGCGCAGGGCGTTCTCGGCCATCATGCGCTGGAACAAACGGTTGTCGCCGACCTGATCGAGAATGCCCCGGCGCAGTTGTTCACAGCCTTGTTCATCACCCCAGACCACGCGCAGGTCGAAATAAATGCTCGACCCGAGCAGATTCTCCGGCGTCGCCTCACGAATAAAAGCTGCAAAGCGCCGTGCCCATTCTGCCCGCGACAGACACAGCTCGGGGTTGCCGGCCATGATGTTGCCCTTGCACAGGGTGAAGCCGCACAGCGCCAGGCTCTGGTTGATCTGCTGGGCAATTGGCAGCAGCTTGCCGCGAATCTCCGCTGCATGCGCAGCATCGCGGGCGTCAAACAGAATGCCGTTGTCCTGATCGGTGTGCAGCGTCTGCTCGCGGCGGCCTTCGCTGCCGAAGCACAGCCAGCTGAACGGCACGCCGGGATCGCCTTTTTCCGCGAGGGTCAACTCGATCACCCGGCACACAGTGTGATCGTTGAGCAAGGTGATGATGTGGGTGATCTGCGTCGACGACGCGCCATGAGCAAGCATGCGCTCGACCAGTTGGCCGATCTCACCGCGCAGACCGACCAGCTGTTCGACGCGTTGGGCGCTGCGAATCGTCCGGGCTAGATGCACCAGGTCGACCCGTTGTAGCGAAAACAGATCACGTTCTGAGACCACGCCACACAAACGCTGATCCTTGACCAGACAGACGTGGGCGATATGCCGTTCGGTCATGGCAATTGCCGCATCGAACGCACTGTGATCCGGCGAAAGATAAAAGGGCGAAGGCGTCATGTGGCGCTCGATGGCCTCGCTGAAATCACCGACGCCCGCAGCCACGACATGACGCAGATCGCGCAGGGTGAAAATGCCCAGCGGCGCCTTGTGTGCGTCCACCGCAACGATGCTGCCGACCTGCTGCTCGTGCATCAGCTTCACCGCTTCACGCAATGGCGTGTCGGGGCTGCAGGTGACCGGGTGACGCATCGCCAGTTCGCCCAGTCGGGTGTTCAGCGAGTACTGCGTGCCGAGGGTTTCCACGGCTTTCTGCTGCACTTGCTGATTGACTTGATCGAGCAGACTGCTTACCCCGCGCAAGGCGAAATCGCGAAAGGCGTTGGAGAGGGCGAACAGTTTGATGAACGCCAGTTTGTTCAGTTGCAGGCAGAAAGTGTCTTCGCCCGCAAGGTGCTCGGTGCGCGTCGCGCGTTCGCCGAGCAATGCGGCCAGCGGAAAACATTCGCCGGTGGTGATTTCAAACGTGGTCTCGGTGCCGGGCTTGGTGATGTGCTGACGTTCGCCGACCACCCGACCTTGCTTGACGATATAGAAGTGTTCAACCGGGCCGTCGGCCGGTTTGATGATGCTTTCGCCCTGGCCGTAGAAACGCAGCTGACATTGCTCCACCAGATAAGCCAGGTGGGCGTGTTCCATCTGATTGAAGGGCGGGAAGCGCTGGAGGAATTGCAGGGTGCCCTGAATGTTCTGCAATACCGCGGTTTTCCCTGCCTGGGTGAAGGCGTCCGCTTTACTCATAACCATTACCGCAGTCTTTTTCGAATTGTTGTTGTCGGATCGTTCTGACCATGGTCGACCCCTGCGGGCGGGGTGCCCATTGGACGTAAGTCTAGGTTTGAGCTGCCGTTGGGCACATTTAGGAAGAGCCCTACAAAAACAGTCGGAAATTCGCCCGCCAGCCTCTTGGAAAAAAATCCGACGAAGTGCACATTGAAGCTCTGCTTAGCGATGTCTGACGACTGTGCCAGGTGATTGATTTGAAAACGTAGAGAACGCCATGTCCGACCACGATATTTTGAGCGACGCCGAGCGTGAAGCGCTCAGCGCTGTAATGCTCGAACCCGATTTGCCGCCGCAGCGTGTACTGATCGTCGATGACGACAAGGACGCTCGGGAGCTGTTGTCGGAGATTCTCGCGTTGGATGGCATTCGTTGCATGACCGCAGCCAGTGGCGAAACGGCGCTGAAGATGCTCGAAGAAAAACCGTCGATCGGGCTGGTGATTACCGATCTGCGCATGGGCCATGTCGGTGGCCTTGAGCTGATTCGCCAGGTGCGTGAGTCGGTAAGGGCGGCGATGCCGATCATCATTGTCTCGGGCGATGCCGATGTGAAAGACGCGATCGCGGCGATGCATTTGAGCGTGGTGGATTTTCTGCTCAAGCCGATTGATACGGGCAAGTTGTTGGAGTTGGTGAAACATGAATTGGGGATTGAACCCTAAGAGCCCCTCACCCTAGCCCTCTCCCGGAGGGAGAGGGGACTGACCGCGGTGAATGTTTGAGGTACACCGACCTGAGATTCCCGAGTCGAACTCCGGTTTTGAAAGCACAAAGATCGGCTCCCTTTCCCTTCTACCCTTGGCAACTCCTGAGCCGAGCTCAGATTTTGAAAAGCACAGAGATCGGCTCCCTTTCCCCTCTACCCTTGGCAATTCCTGAGTCGAGCTCAGATTTTGAAAAGCATACAGATCTGCTCCCTTTCCCCCTCTCCCCCTGGGGGAGAGGGCTAGGGTGAGGGGGGATGGATCTCAAGCCCACCACAAAAATCCAATCCACAGCACAAACAAAAAAGCCCTGATCTTTCGATCAGGGCTTTTTCATGTCCGGCATTCAGCGCAAGTTACAGGCCGTTGGCCTTCTTGAACTCGCGACGACGACGGTGCAGCACCGGCTCGGTGTAGCCGTTCGGCTGTTTGGTGCCTTCGATCACCAGTTCGACCGCCGCCTGGAAGGCGATGTTGCTGTCGAAGTTCGGTGCCAGCGGACGGTACAGCGGGTCGTTGGCGTTCTGACGATCCACTACCGGCGCCATGCGCTTGAGGCTTTCCATCACTTGCGCTTCGGTGACGACAGCGTGGCGCAGCCAGTTGGCGATGTGCTGGCTGGAGATACGCAGCGTGGCACGGTCTTCCATCAGGCCGACGTCATTGATGTCCGGCACTTTTGAGCAACCCACACCCTGGTCGATCCAGCGCACCACATAGCCAAGAATGCCCTGGGCATTGTTGTCCAGTTCGTTCTTGATCTGCTCCGGAGTCCAGTTCGGATTGACCGCCAGCGGAATGGTCAGGATGTCGTCCACCGAGGCGCGAGCACGTTTGGCCAGTTCGGCCTGACGGGCGAACACGTCGACCTTGTGGTAGTGCAGCGCGTGCAGCGCAGCAGCAGTCGGCGACGGCACCCAAGCGGTGTTGGCACCGGCCAACGGGTGCGCGATTTTCTGCTCAAGCATCGCGGCCATCAGGTCGGGCATCGCCCACATGCCTTTACCGATTTGCGCGCGACCTTGCAGGCCGGTGCTCAGACCGATATCGACGTTCCAGTTTTCGTAGGCGCCGATCCACTTCTCAGCCTTCATGTCGGCCTTGCGTACCACCGGGCCGGCTTCCATGGAGGTGTGGATTTCGTCGCCAGTGCGGTCGAGGAAACCGGTGTTAATGAACACCACGCGCTCGCTGGCCGCTTTGATGCAGGCCTTGAGATTGACCGTGGTGCGGCGTTCCTCGTCCATGATCCCGACTTTCAGGGTATTGCGCTTAAGGCCCAACACGTCTTCGATGCGACCGAACAGCTCGTTGGTGAACGCTGCTTCTTCCGGGCCGTGCATCTTCGGTTTAACGATGTAGACCGAACCGGTGCGGGTGTTGCGGCGCGAAGTGTTGCCGTTGAGGTTGTGCATCGCCGCCAGGCAAGTGACCAGACCGTCAAGGATGCCTTCCGGCACTTCGTTGCCTTGACTGTCGAGGATCGCGTCGATGGTCATCAAGTGGCCAACGTTGCGCACGAACAACAGCGAACGACCGTGCAACGTCACTTCACCGCCATTTGGCGCGGTATAGGTGCGATCCGGGTTCATGGTGCGGGTGAAGGTCTGGCCGCCCTTGGACACGGATTCCGCGAGGTCGCCCTTCATCAGGCCGAGCCAGTTGCGGTAGATCACCACTTTGTCGTCGGCATCGACGGCAGCCACGGAGTCTTCGCAGTCCATGATGGTGGTCAGGGCCGCTTCCATCAGGATGTCTTTGACGCCGGCGGCGTCGGTCTGGCCAACCGGGGTGCTGGCGTCGACCTGGATTTCGAAGTGCAGACCGTTGTGTTTCAGCAGAATGGCGATTGGCGCGTTGGCGTCGCCCTGGAAACCGATCAGTTGTGCATCGTCGCGCAGGCCGGTGTTGCTGCCGCCCTTGAGGGTGACCAGCAGTTTGCCGTCAGCGATTTTGTAGGCGGTCGAATCGACGTGGGAGCCAGCAGCCAATGGTGCGGCTTCGTCGAGGAAGGCACGGGCGAAGGCGATGACTTTGTCGCCACGCACCTTGTTGTAGCCTTTGCCTTTTTCCGCGCCACCTTCTTCGCTGATCGCGTCGGTGCCGTAGAGGGCGTCATACAGCGAACCCCAGCGGGCGTTCGAGGCATTGAGAGCGAAGCGGGCGTTCATCACCGGCACCACGAGTTGCGGGCCGGCGGTACGGGCGATTTCATCATCGACATTTTGCGTCGTTGCCTGGAAATCAGCCGCTTCTGGCAACAGATAACCGATTTCTTGCAGGAAGGCTTTATAGGCCACGGCGTCGTGCGCCTGACCGTTGCGTTCCTGGTGCCAGGCATCAATGCGAGCCTGGAAGTCATCGCGTTTGGCGAGTAGGGCTTTGTTCTTCGGCGCCAGGTCATGAATGACCTTGTCGGCACCTTCCCAGAATTTTTCGGCGGTGAGGCCGGTACCGGGAATGGCTTCGTTGTTCACGAAGTCGAACAGGACTTTGGCGACCTGCAGGCCACCGACTTGAACGTGTTCAGTCATTGCTTGCCTCACTCTGCTCAGCTATTTCGCTTTTCAGCTCTTCAATTTGACAATGAAGCCTCTGGCCATTTAAACCACAAACCTGCCGACCAGTACATGCCATTGCTGGCGGCTGGGCTGGGACCAATCAACGGCTTGGGGCCTTGCTGACGGGGCTTTCAGGGTTGCGAACAGGCTTTGGGCAGACATCGATCCAGCGTTATGTAGTGCGCGCTGCGGCATACTACATGATGAGTTGCGCTTGTGAAAATCAGACTAATTACGTCGTTCTGCGACCTCATGTCGCATTGCGGTCACATCGCGGAACGGGATGTTCTCAAAAAACAGATGGATTGTTCCAGCTAAATATAAAAAGTTGTACACATAAATAGTAATTGGCTGCTATGGCACCGGTTTTTGTGGGAGCGAGCTTGCTCGCGAAAGCGTCGGTCGCCTCAACGCAAAATCGACCCTTGCCTATACTTCCCCCTTCTATAACAAAAGTCATGACAAGAGGGCTGCGCCATGGACCATCTCGTACTCACCGTATTCGCCCCGGACAAGCCCGGGCAGGTCGAGCGCATCGCCCAATGCATTGCCGAACACGGCGGTAACTGGCTGGAAAGCCGCATGTCGCGGATGGCCGGGCAGTTCGCCGGGATTCTTCGGGTCGGGGTGCCGGCAGAGGCTTACGACGAATTAGTCGATGCCTTACAAGCATTGTCGACGCATGGCATTCGCGTATTGATTGCTGAGAGTGGCATCGAGCAATCCTGCACCTGGAAGCCGATCGCCATGGAGTTGGTGGGCAATGACCGGCCCGGTATCGTCCGCGACATCACTCGGCTGTTGAGCGAGCAGGGCGTCAACCTTGAGCGGCTGGTGACTGAAGTGCGTCCGGCACCGATGAGCAGCGAACCGCTGTTCCACGCCGAAGCGATTCTCGCGGTACCGCTAACCCTGTCGCTGGATGTATTGCAGTCGCGGCTGGAAACCCTGGCTGATGATCTGATGGTCGAACTGGTATTACGCACAGACAGTTAAGCGCTGACCGGGTTATCCAGTTTTAACGTGCACCTGCCTGTGGATAACCTGTAGAGACCGGGCGCAGCGCCAAGCCGGCCGGGGCTTGCGCGGAACTGATCAAAAAACCGCCAACATTCAGTGACTTGCACACAAACGGCGGGGATCACGTTGTGGATAACCTTGGGAAGAAACGATGCAGGCCACGAGAACCGTGGCCTGTGAGGGTTTGTACGTTTTTTGATCAGCTGCGCCGGCGTAAACTGATCACCGCGTCGACGCTGTAAACGGCCAGGCCGGCCCAGATGAAGATAAACGCCACCAATGTGCTGGACGATAGATGCTCACCGAACAGCAGCACGGCTTGCAGCAGCACCAAAGTCGGCGCCAGGTATTGCAGGAAGCCGATGGTGGTGTAGGGCAAGTGACGCGTGGCAGCGTTGAAACACACCAGCGGCACCAATGTCACCGGGCCGGCCGCTACCAGCCACCAGGCTTGCGAGGTGGTCCAGAACTCCGGTTGGGCGCTGGTCGCGGTCTGATTGAACAGCAACCAGGCAATTGCGATCGGTACCAGCATCCAGGTTTCCACCACCAGCCCCGGTAACGCCTTGACCGGCGCCTGTTTGCGGATCAGACCGTAGAAGCCGAACGTCAACGCCAGCACCAGCGATACCCACGGCAGACTGCCGACCTGCCACACCTGCTGCGCCACACCAACCGCCGCCAGGCCGACCGCGAGCCACTGCATCCGGCGCAAGCGTTCGCCGAGAATCAACATGCCCAACAGCACGTTTACCAACGGGTTGATGTAGTAACCGAGGCTCGCTTCCAGCATGCGCCCGTTATTCACCGACCACACGTAGGTCAGCCAGTTGGCCGCGATCAACGTGCCGCTCAAGGCCAGAATCGCCAAACGTTTAGGGTTGTCGAGCAGTTCGCGCAACCAGCCCGGATGTTTCCACACCATCAGCAACAACGCACCAAACAGCGCCGACCACAGCACTCGATGGATGATGATTTCAACGGCCGGCACTTCGGCGATGGCTTTGAAGTAGATCGGGAACAGGCCCCAGATGATGTAGGCACTCAGGCCCAGAGTGTACCCACGGCGCGGGTTGGCGGCTTGCATGCAGAATCCTTGCTTAGGCAGCTAACAAAGGAGGGATTGTAAGGAGATTTGTCTACGAATGCCGTAGCTGATTGGTCAGAAATGTGTGAACACACAACCCCTGTGGGAGCGAGCTTGCTCGCGAATACGGACTGACATTCAACATTATGCTGACTGACATGACGCTTTCGCGAGCAAGCTCGCTCCCACAGGGTTCAGGTTTGAATCAGAAGAGTTTCAGTGGCTCTTCATTCAGCGCGGACAGTTGCTCACGCAACGCCAGCACCTGATCACCCCAATAACGCTCGGTGCCAAACCACGGAAAACTGTGCGGGAACGCCGGGTCATCCCAGCGCCGCGCCAGCCAGGCGCTGTAGTGCATCAGGCGCAAGGCGCGCAGCGGCTCGATCAGCGCCAGTTCTCGCGGATCGAAGTCGTGGAACTCGTTGTAGCCATCCATCAATTCCGACAACTGCCCCAGGCATTCCTGACGATCACCGGCGAGCATCATCCAGATGTCCTGCACCGCCGGGCCCATGCGGCAGTCGTCGAGGTCGACGATGTGGAACATCTCGTCGCGGCACATCATGTTGCCGGGGTGGCAATCGCCGTGCATGCGGATGTTCTGGTGCGGCGTATTGGCGTAGGCATCTTCCACGCGTTTAAGCAGGTCGCGGGCGACGGACTCGTAGGCCGGCAGCAGGCTTTTCGGAATGAAGTTGCCTTCGAGCAAGGTGTTCAGCGAAGCGTGGCCGAAGTTCTGCACGGCGAGGGCTTCACGGTGCTCGAACGGCTTGGTCGCGCCGACCGCGTGGATGCGCCCGAGCAACTGGCCGAGGCGATACAACTGATCAAGGTTGCCCGGCTCCGGCGCACGACCGCCGCGACGCGGGAACAGAGTGAAGCGAAAACCGGCATGTTCGTGCAGGGTTTCGCCGTTGTGGATCAGCGGCGCTACCACCGGGATGTCGACGTTGGCCAGTTCGAAGGTGAATTGATGTTCTTCGAGGATGGCTTCGTTGGTCCAGCGTTGCGGGCGGTAGAACTTGGCGATCAGCGGTTCGGAGTCTTCGATGCCGACCTGATAGACGCGGTTTTCGTAGCTGTTGAGCGCGAGAATGCGCGCATCACTGAGAAAGCCGATGCTTTCAACGGCATCGAGCACGAGGTCGGGGGTAAGGGTTTCAAACGGGTGGGCCATGCTGACTCCTGCGCGCAGCAGGCTGCCGCGTCCGGCCCAGCATGGTAGCGCAGATGGCAGCGGGGAGGTGGTTGGTGTCTGTGCTGACGCTATCGCGAGCAGGCTCACTCCTACTGGGGAACGCACGCATTCCAAATGTAGGAGTGAGCCTGCTCGCGATGAGGGCCTGTCAGGCGCCGACGATTCCACCATCCTCGCGAGTGATCGCCATCACCGAAGACCGCGGCTTGCCATTCGGCAAATGCTCAGGGAAGGTCGACCCGCCGTTCTCCCCCGGATGCTGAATCCCGACAAACAGGGTTTTCTGATCCGGCGAGAAACTGATCCCCGTCACCTCACAACCAATCGGCCCGACCATGAATCGGCGAATTTCACCGGTCTTGGGATCGGCGCAAAGCATCTGGTTATTTCCCATCCCGGCAAAGTCGCCGGTGTTGCTCGAATCACCGTCGGTGAGAATCCACAAGCGCCCGGCCTTGTCGAAACCCAAGCCATCCGGGCTGTTGAACATGTTCTGCGGAGTGATGTTCTTTGAGCCGCCCTTCGGCGTCCCGGCATGCACGCCCGGATTACCGGCGACTACAAACAGGTCCCAGGCAAACGTCTTCGAGGCGTGATCGTCACGGTCGGTGCGCCAGCGCAGAATCTGCCCGTAAACGTTTTTCTCACGCGGGTTCGGCCCGCCCACCGGCTGGCCGTCTTCGCCACGCTTGGCGTTGTTGGTCAGGGTGCAGTAAACCTGACCGTCCTTCGGACTGACGACGATCCATTCCGGACGGTCCATGCGCGTCGCACCAACAACACTGGCGGCGAGGCGCGCGTGGATCAGCACTTCAGCCTGATCGGCAAAACCGCTGCTGGCGTCGATGCCGTTCTTGCCGTGGGTCAGTTCGATCCACTGGCCCTGGCCTTTCGGGTGATCGGGGTTGCTGTCGCCGTTGTCGAATTTCGCCACGTACAAGGTGCCGTGATCGAGGATGTCGCGGTTGGCCTTGGCGTTGCGATGGTTGATGCGGTCGCGGCTGACGAATTTATAGATGAACTCGCCACGCTCGTCGTCGCCCATGTACACCACGGCGCGACCGTCGTCGGTCTCGGCCAGTGCGGCGTTTTCATGCTTGAAGCGGCCCAGCGCTGTGCGCTTGACCGGGGTCGATTGCGGATCGAACGGATCGATCTCGACCACCCAGCCGTGTCGGTTGAGTTCGTTGGGGTTTTTCGCCATGTCGAAGCGCGGGTCGTACGGGTGCCAGTTGATCTCGCGGCTGGCGACGGAGACACCGTAACGCTTCTGCGCCGGGTCGAACTGTTGCTGGGCATTGCTGCTGCCGAAACAGTCGGTGAAGTTTTCTTCGCAGGTCAGGTAAGTACCCCACGGCGTTTTGCCGTTGGCGCAGTTCTGGAAGGTGCCGAGGACTTTCTTGCCGTGTTTGTCGGCCGCCGTTTTCATCAAGTCGTGACCGGCAGCCGGGCCGCTGATGCGCAGCGGTGAGTTGCCGTGAATGCGGCGGTTGTAGCGCGAACCCTGAACGAACTGCCATTGACCGTTCTTGCGCTGTACCTCGATCACCGACACGCCCTCGCAGGCCAGCGCCTTGCGCACGTCTTCGGCCGATTGCGGCATGCCGCCGTGCGGATAGAGGTAGCGGTAGTTGGTGTATTCGTTGTTGATCGCCATCAGCGCGCGATTGCGGTCGTCGGGGAAGGCGAACAGGCTCATGCCGTCGTTGTTGTCGCCGAATTGCACTTCCTGTGCGGCAGCGGTGCCGTTGCCACTCGGGTCGAAGGCCGGGCCGTTCTTTTGCAGGGGCTGGCCCCAACTGATCAGCACCGAAGACTTGTAGCCTTTGGGCAGTGTGATGACGTCGGTGGTTGCCGCCGGAATACTCTCGAAACCGAGCAGACGGCTGTTGCCGGCACTGACGCCAGTGGCCAGCGCGCTGCGGCTCAACAGGCTGCCGCCGAGGAACATCGCCGCGCCGCACAGCGCGCCGGCGCCGATGAAACCGCGACGGCTGAGGCCGACCATTTTTTCCAGGTCAGTGGATTGGTTTTCTTCTAATAGGCTCACATCAGGCTCCCTGCTTGGTTTTGGCAGCCACCTTAATGAGCGTCGATGACGCTTTCGTTGCAGCGCCTGATTACAGCGGCGTGCCGAGCAGCACGTTGGACGGCGAAAACTGCACCTGCACTGGTTGTGCGATGGCCAACCCGCGAGTGCGCAGGTCCAACGGTTCCGCCAGGGCACAGAGGGTATGGCCGTTGGGCAGGGCAATGCGCACTTCACTCGGGCCATCCTCGGCGTCGAGGATCGCTTCGATGGTGCCGTTGAGAAGATTGTGACCAAACGTTGCAGGCTGCTCATTGCTGAGCAATTCCAGCCAGCCGGCCTTGATCAGGGCCACCACTTCGGTGCCGGCTTGCAGCTCCAGATGCACGGTGCTGTCGTGGGTGATCTGCGCGTCGAGGCACAGGCCTTCGGCCAGTTCGAGGCGGATCAGGTCATTGCGGCCCTGCGCTTCGATCGCCACGACCTTGCCGTGCAACTGATTGCGCGCGCTGGTTCTGAGCATCAAACGACCGAGCAGATCCAGATCACTGGCGTCTTCCGCTGCCTCCAGCACCTGGGCCTGCAAGGCCTGCAGTTTTTGGTACAGGCGCAAAACGCGCTCGCCTTCGCTGGAGAGTTTCGCACCGCCGCCACCCTTACCACCGACGGCGCGCTCGACCAGCGGTTTCTGCGCGAGGTTGTTCAGCTCATCGATGGCGTCCCATGCCGCTTTGTAGCTCAGGCCAGCACTTTTCGCCGCGCGGGTGATCGAGCCCTGTTCGGCGATATGTTGCAGCAGGGCGATGCGCTGCGGACGGCGGACGATGTGCTGGGAGAGCAGGGAAGGCATGGACATGAATGGGTGCTTTTTTGCTGTGGCGGTGGAGGAGGAAGTTGGCCGCTCGCAACGCGAGAGTCAAGCTTGACGCAGAACCCTGTGGGAGCGAGCTTGCTCGCGAAAGCGGCTTGTCAGTCAACATTGATTTTGAATGTGCTGGCCCCTTCGCGAGCAAGCTCGCTCCCACATGAACATTGCGTTGGCTTCAGTTTCCGGGGTTTGGCGTGCGGGCCAAGCAATAAACATCAACCCGCGCAGCGCCCGCGTTCATCAGCAACCGGGCGAGAGCCTGTGCGGTCGCGCCAGTGGTCAATACGTCGTCAACCAGCGCGAGATGTCGGTCTTTTATGCGCGCATCCGGCATGAGGCTGAAGGCATTGCGCAGATTATGTTTACGCGCCTTGGCATCAAGATCCTGCTGGGCACCGGTCTCCTTGACTCGCCGCAGAACCCGTTCTTCGCACGGCAGATCCAGTGACTGACTCAACCAGCGCGCCAGCATCGCAGCCTGGTTGAACCCGCGTTGACGCAGACGTTTGTTCGCCAGCGGCACCGGCAACAACACATCAGGCCTCGGCAACCCCTCATCGAAGCGATGTTGCAGGTATTGCCCGAGAACGTCGGCGAGCAGGTGACCAAACGGCCATTTTGCGTTGTGTTTAAAACGCGTAATCAAACTGTCGACCGGGAAGCCGTAGCGCCACGGCACCACCACCTGTTCGAACGCCGGCGGCTCTAGCAGGCACTCGCCACAGGTCAGGCCGGCGGCAGAGAGTGGCAGGGCGCAGGTCTGGCAGTGGTCGCCGAGCCAGGGCAAATCCGTTTCGCAGGCCACGCAGATTGGCATTTCTGCTTCTGCCGGCTCATCGCAAAGTAAGCAGATCTGTACATTATTTAAACAGATGTAAACCTGTCCTTCGTATCGTGGTTGACAGCGCATGACTCTTCCTTAAATATGCCGAACATCCGTGTCGCGCCTGTGGGTATTCCGTTCCCGCAGCCGCCAGCCAAGCATAACCAAGGAACTACCCATGAGCGCGAGCACCACCGCCACCCTGCGTCACGACTGGTCTCTGGCCGAAGTCAAAGCACTCTTCGTACAGCCATTCAACGACTTGCTGTTCCAGGCGCAAACGGTGCACCGCGCACATTTCAACGCCAACCGCGTTCAGGTGTCGACACTGCTGTCGATCAAGACCGGCGCCTGCCCGGAAGACTGCAAGTACTGCCCGCAGTCCGGTCACTACAACACCGGCCTGGAAAAAGAAAAGCTGATGGAAGTGCAGAAGGTCCTCGAAGAGGCAGCACGCGCCAAGGCCATCGGTTCGACACGTTTCTGCATGGGCGCGGCGTGGAAACATCCGTCGGCCAAAGACATGCCGTACGTGCTGAAAATGGTCGAAGGCGTGAAGGCCATGGGCCTGGAAACCTGCATGACTCTTGGCCGTCTCGACCAGGATCAGACCGAAGCACTGGCCAAGGCCGGGCTCGATTACTACAACCACAACCTCGACACGTCGCCGGAGTTCTACGGCAGCATCATCACCACCCGTACTTACAGCGAACGTCTGCAAACGCTGGCCTATGTGCGTGAATCGGGGATGAAGATCTGCTCCGGCGGCATTCTCGGCATGGGCGAGTCGCTGGATGACCGCGCCAATCTGCTGATCCAGTTGGCCAACCTGCCGGAGCATCCGGAATCGGTGCCGATCAACATGTTGGTGAAAGTTGCCGGCACGCCGCTGGAAAATGCTGAAGACGTCGACCCGTTCGACTTCATCCGCATGCTCGCCGTGGCTCGCATCCTCATGCCGCAATCCCACGTACGCCTGTCCGCCGGCCGCGAAGCGATGAACGAGCAGATGCAGGCCCTGGCCTTCTTCGCCGGCGCCAACTCGATTTTCTACGGCGACAAACTGCTGACCACCGCCAACCCGCAGGCGGACAAGGACATGCAGTTGTTTGCGCGTTTGGGTATTCAACCGGAAGCCCGTGAAGAGCATTCCGATGAGGTGCATCAGGCCGCGATCGAGCAGGCGCTGGTGGAGCAGAAGAGCAGTGAGCAGTTCTACAACGCCGCAGTGTAAAAAGCTGCGCGGATTCCTCTGAAGGAATGCAAAACCCCTGTGGGAGCGAGCTTGCTCGCGAAAGCGGTGCCTCAGTCGACATTGATGTTGGATGTGAAGGCCTATTCGCGAGCAGGCTCGCTCCCACAAGGGATCTGTGTCACTTGAAAGTCGAGGCCTGCATGTCTTTCGATCTCGCCGCACGCCTTGCTGCCCGTCGTGCCGAAAATCTCTATCGCCAGCGACCGCTGCTTGAGTCCCCGCAGGGGCCTGAAGTGGTGGTCGACGGCAAACCATTGCTCGCGTTCTGCAACAACGATTACCTGGGCTTGGCCAATCATCCGCAAGTGATCGAAGCCTGGCGCGCCGGTGCTGAACGCTGGGGCGTCGGTGGCGGTGCCTCGCATCTGGTGATTGGCCACAGCGGCCCGCACCACGCTCTGGAAGAAGCGCTGGCCGATCTCACCGGTCGACCGCGTGCATTGCTCTTTACCACCGGCTACATGGCTAATATCGGCGCGGTCACGGCGCTGGTCGGGCAGGGCGATACGGTGCTGGAAGACCGCCTCAATCACGCTTCGCTGCTGGACGCGGGTCTTTTGTCCGGCGCGCGTTTCAATCGTTATCTGCACAACGACGCGGTGAGCCTGGCCAAGCGTCTTGAGAAAGCCAGCGGCAATACGCTGGTAGTCACCGACGGTGTGTTCAGCATGGACGGCGACCTCGCTGACCTGCCGGCATTGGCTCGTGAAGCCAAGGCCAAAGGCGCGTGGCTGATGGTCGATGACGCTCATGGGTTCGGGCCGCTCGGTGCGAACGGTGGCGGCATCGTCGAGCATTTTGGTTTGAGTCAGGAGGACGTGCCGGTACTGGTCGGCACCCTCGGTAAAGCCTTCGGCACCGCTGGCGCCTTCGTCGCGGGCAGCGAAGAGCTGATCGAAAGCCTGATCCAGTTCGCCCGTCCGTACATCTACACCACCAGCCAGCCCCCGGCGCTGGCTTGCGCGACCCTGAAAAGTCTGGAGTTGCTACGCACTGAACACTGGCGCCGGGATCATCTGCAGACCTTGATTCGCCAGTTCCGCCTGGGTGCCGAGCAGATCGGTCTGGAGTTGATGGACAGCTTCACGCCGATCCAGCCGATCATGATCGGCGATGCCGGGCGAGCGGTGCGGTTGTCGCAAATGTTGCGCGAGCGCGGGCTGATGGTTACCGCCATCCGCCCACCGACCGTGCCCGCCGGCAGCGCGCGCTTGCGCGTGACCCTGACCGCCGCCCACAGCGAGGCGCAGGTGCAGCTATTGTTAGAGGGACTGGCCGATTGCTTTGCCCAACTGACGTCGGAGCCAAGCCATGCGTGATCGCCTGATTCTGCTGCCCGGCTGGGGCCTCGGCGTTTCGCCGATGGAGCCTCTGGCCGCCGCTTTGCAAGGGCTCGACGAGCATCTGAAAGTGGAAATCGAGCCGCTGCCGGAGCTGGATTCCAGCGACCTGCAAGACTGGCTCGATGAACTCGATGAACGCATTCCACAAGACGTCTGGCTCGGTGGCTGGTCGCTGGGTGGCATGCTCGCGTCCGAATTGGCGGCGCGCCGTGGCGAGCGTTGCTGCGGATTGCTGACGCTGGCGAGCAATCCTTCCTTCGTTGCCCATGAACAGTGGCCGACCGCGATGCCGGGCGAGACTTTCGATGCGTTTCTCGCCGGTTGCCAGGCCGATCCCCGGCTGACCCTCAAACGTTTTTCACTGCTCTGTGCTCAAGGTGCACAAGATGCGCGCGGCTTGTCGCGGTTGATGCTCGGCGGCGCACCGCACACGGCGCCGTCGGCGTTGATGGCGGGCCTGGAACTGCTCGCGCAACTGGACATCCGCGAAGCGCTACAAGCATTTCGCGGCCCGCAATTTCATCTGTTCGCCGGACAGGACGCTCTCGTTCCGGCGGAAGCGGCGGGGGCGTTGTTCGTCCTGTTGCCGGATATCGAAATCGGTCTGATCGAACAGGCCAGCCATGCCTTTCTTCTGGAAGACCCCCACGGACTGGCGGGCGCTATCCAGGCTTTTCTACATGAGTGCGGTGATGACTGATTTGTCTCTTGTGCTGCCCGGCGGCTTGCCTGACAAGCGTCAGGTCGCGGCATCTTTTTCCCGCGCGGCGGCCAGTTACGACAGCGTCGCCGAGTTGCAACGTGATGTGGGTACACAATTGCTTCAACGCTTGCCGGCGGATTTTTCACCGTCGCGCTGGCTGGATCTGGGCTGTGGCACCGGTTATTTCACCCGGGCACTGGCCGCGCATTTTGCCGAGGGCCATGGTCTGGCGCTGGACATTGCCGAGGGCATGCTCGATCACGCGCGGCCGTTGGGCGGCGCTGATTACTTCATTGCTGGCGATGCGGAGCGTCTGCCGTTGCAGGACTCGACTTGCGACTTGATCTTTTCCAGCCTGGCGGTGCAGTGGTGTGCGGATTTCGATGCAGTGCTCAGCGAAGCCTTTCGCGTACTGAAACCGGGAGGGATTTTTGCGTTTGCTAGTCTTTGTGTAGGGACGTTGTTCGAGTTGCGCGACAGTTGGCGGCAGGTCGACGGGATGGTGCACGTCAACCGCTTCCGCGAGTTCACCCGTTATGAGCAACTGTGTACGGCCAGTGGCTTGCGTACGTTGAGTCTGGAGAATCAGCCGCACGTGCTGCATTACCCCGATGTGCGCAGCCTGACCCATGAATTGAAGGCCTTGGGTGCGCACAATCTGAATCCCGGACGGCCCGGTGGTTTGACCGGACGGGCGCGGATTCTCGGGCTGGTGGAAGCTTACGAGCAATTCCGTGAAGCGTCGGGATTGCCGGCGACTTATCAGGTGGTCTACGCCGTGTTGGAGAAACCCGTATGAGCGCAGCCTATTTCATCACCGGAACGGACACCGATGTCGGCAAGACCACGGTTGCCGCAGGGTTGCTGCACGCGGCGCGTTCGGCCGGGCTGAGCACAGCGGCGGGCAAGCCGGTGGCGTCCGGGTGCGAAGTGACGCCCAAGGGGCTGCGCAATTCCGATGCGTTGGCGCTGTTGGCCGAATGTTCGCTGCCGCTGACTTATCAACAGGTCAATCCCGTGGCGTTCGAGCCTGCGATCGCTCCGCACCTGGCAGCGCGTGAGGCCGGAGTAGCGTTGACCGTGCAATCGTTGCTGGCGCCGATGCGCGAGATTCTGGCGATGAACGCCGATTTCACCTTGATCGAGGGCGCGGGTGGCTGGCGGGTGCCGTTGGCGGATCAGGACAATCTGTCGGATCTGGCGATTGCGTTGAAGCTGCCGGTGATTCTGGTGGTGGGTGTGCGGCTGGGGTGCATCAGTCATGCCTTGCTGACGGCCGAGGCGATTGCCCGTGATGGCCTGCAATTGGCCGGGTGGGTGGCGAATATCATCGATCCGAAGACTTCGCGGCTTGAGGAGAACCTCGCCACATTGGCCGAGCGAATTCCGGCGCCATGCCTTGGGCGCGTGCCGAAACTCAAGAGCTTGAGTGCCGAAGCGGTAGCGGATCATTTGCAACTGGATCTGCTCGACTAAGCTTTTCTCTATGGGCAGGCACTGTGCCATTAGTGTTTTTGACGGGTGTTTTTCTGGCGCCTCTGGTTCAATGGCGCCATTGATCCTTCCCAAGGATGAGAACTGTTATGGAAATCTCCGGTAACACAGCTTTTTATGCAGGTCTGAGCTCGATTCAAAGCGGGCAGAACCGCGTTGATCAGGCCGCCAGTCAGATTGCCAACAACACCATTGAGCGTTCGGTCACCAGCCAGTCTTCGGAAGCGCAGGTCGATCGTCTGCGCGGCGTTGATCGCAGCCAGCAAATGGACCTGGGCAGCGACATGGTGCAAATGGCCCAGGGCAAATTTCAGGTGGAGCTAGGCGTAAAAGTTGCCAAAGCTTCCGACGAAATGCTCGGTACGATCATCGACACCTTCGCCTGATTTTTCGCCATCTACACCCTGAACGCCGCGCTTTGTCGCGGCGTTTTTCGTTGTAAGTCCTTCTCCCTCAACTAATCTTTTTTCAGCGCCCATGACTCGTTCGAGCTCATGGCGGTTTGCTGCGTCCGCTGTTTGAAAGATGCGGGGACGAACGGCAAAAGATCGATGCTTGACAAGATTTCGGCGTAAACGTATGTTTCAAACAACTGTTTGACCGTCACAACAAATCAACACGGTCGTTCATTCCCGGTTACATCAGCAGAGGTTTATCGCTATGCCTGACTACAAGGCCCCCTTGCGTGATATTCGCTTCGTTCGTGACGAACTGCTCGGCTACGAAGCGCACTATCAGAGCCTTCCGGCTTGCGCAGACGCAACTCCAGACATGGTTGACGCCATTCTCGAAGAAGGCGCCAAGTTTTGTGAGCAGGTACTGGCGCCGCTGAACCGCGTGGGCGACCTCGAAGGTTGCACCTGGAGCGAGTCCGGCGTGAAAACTCCGACCGGCTTCAAAGAGGCTTACAAGCAATTCGTTGAAGGCGGCTGGCCAAGCCTCGCTCACGACGTTGAGCACGGCGGCCAAGGCTTGCCGGAGTCGCTGGGTCTGGCAGTGAGCGAGATGGTTGGCGAAGCCAACTGGTCGTGGGGCATGTACCCAGGCCTGTCGCACGGTGCGATGAACACCATCTCCGAGCACGGCACCCCTGAGCAGCAAGAAGCCTATCTGACCAAACTGGTTTCCGGCGAATGGACCGGCACCATGTGCCTGACCGAACCACACTGCGGCACCGACCTGGGCATGCTGCGCACCAAGGCCGAACCTCAGGCTGATGGCTCCTATAAAGTCTCCGGCACCAAGATCTTCATCTCGGCCGGTGAACACGACATGGCCGACAACATCGTCCACATCGTACTGGCCCGCCTGCCGGATGCACCGGCCGGCACCAAAGGCATCTCGCTGTTCATCGTTCCAAAGTTCATGCCCAATGCTGATGGCACCGTCGGTGCACGCAACGCAGTGAGTTGCGGTTCGCTGGAACACAAGATGGGCATCCACGGCAACGCCACTTGCGTGATGAACTTCGACGGCGCCACCGGTTACCTGATCGGCCCGGCGAACAAAGGCCTGAACTGCATGTTCACCTTTATGAACACCGCTCGCCTGGGGACCGCGCTGCAAGGTCTGGCCCACGCCGAAATCGGTTTCCAGGGCGGCCTGAAATACGCTCGCGACCGTCTGCAAATGCGCTCCCTGACTGGCCCGAAAGCGCCGGACAAAGCCGCTGACCCGATCATCGTGCACCCTGACGTACGCCGCATGCTGTTGACCATGAAGGCGTTCGCCGAAGGCAACCGTGCGATGGTGTACTTCACCGCCAAACAGGTCGACATCGTCAAATACGGCGTCGATGAAGAAGAGAAAAAGAAAGCCGACGCATTGCTGGCCTTCATGACCCCGATCGCCAAGGCGTTCATGACCGAAGTCGGTTTTGAATCCGCCAACCACGGCGTACAGATCTACGGCGGCCACGGCTTCATCGCCGAATGGGGCATGGAGCAGAACGTTCGCGACAGCCGCATTTCGATGCTGTACGAAGGCACCACCGGTATCCAGGCACTCGACCTGCTGGGCCGTAAAGTGCTGATGACGCAAGGCGAGGCCCTGAAAGGCTTCACCAAGATCGTCCACAAGTTCTGCCAGAACAACGAAGGCAACGAAGCCGTTGCAGAGTTCGTCGCACCGCTGGCCGCGATCAACAAGGAATGGGGCGAGCTGACCATGAAGGTCGGTATGGCTGCCATGAAAGATCGCGAAGAAGTCGGCGCGGCTTCCGTGGACTACCTGATGTATTCCGGTTATGCCTGCCTGGCTTACTTCTGGGCCGACATGGCGCGTCTGGCAGCTGAAAAGCTGGCAGAAGGCACCGGCGACGCGGCGTTCTACACGGCCAAGCTGCAAACCGCGCGCTTCTACTTCCAGCGCATCCTGCCGCGTACCCGTACGCATGTGGCCACCATGCTGTCGGGCGCCAACAACCTGATGGACATGAAAGAAGAAGACTTCGCACTGGGCTACTAAGCCTTAACGTGGTCTTTTGAAAAACCGCTGCTCCTTAGGGGGCGGCGGTTTTTTTTTTGCGCAAGAATGGTATCTGAAAGAGGGGCTGCGGCTGCCGTTTTGCGGGGATCGTTGAGGGAATCCGCAGGTATGGCCATTACTGGTGATGGCCATGACTGCGGATTCGGCAAAAAACTTGGCAAATCGCTCAGATAGTCAGGTTTTCTGCCGTTAAAGAGACTGCGTGTGATCTGGATCACATTGTGTGTGCTTAACTGCACGCATTGCAGGCACAATGCCATCTCTTTGCTATGACGGGTCGGAGCTTTACCCTTGCCGCGTTCTTCCGCTGTACGTTTCAGTCATTTCCTGCCATCACTGCTGTTGTTACTAGCGGGGTTGGCGGCTGCGTACGTCAAAGACCTCAGCGTGTTCTTCACGTCGCTGTTCAATGTGTTGCCGACGTTGGTGCTGTTGCTGGGCGGCGCGTATTGCGCGGTTTATCGCCGTCAGCGCGAGCTGTTTCTGATGCTCACGGTGTACATCGCCTACTTTCTGCTCGACACCCAGACCGACTATTACCGCGACAACGGCAAGGTCCGCGAAGACGCTGCGGTGGTCTTCCACCTCGTCTGCCTGCTGTTGCCGTTGTTGTTCGGCTTGTTCGCCGCATGGCAGGAACGTACACATCTGTTCCAGGACATGGTCGCGCGTTTCGCCGTGTTACTGGCCTTTGGCAGCGTGGCATTGGGGCTTGAGCAAAGTTATCCCCAGGCATTGCTGATGTGGCTCTCGGAAATTCGCTGGCCGGCGCTGCACGGCGCGTGGATGAGTCTGATCCAGCTCTCGTATCCAGTGTTCATCTCGGCGTTCCTGCTATTGGCCTGGCAATACTGGCGCAATCCACGTCCGCTGCATGCGGCGCAATTGGTTGGCCTGCTTGGCGTGTTCTGGATGCTGCCGAAAACCTTCATCCTGCCGTTCACCCTGAACATCATGTGCAGCCAGGTGATGTTGATGATTGCCGCTGCGGTTGCGCACGAGGCTTATCAGATGGCCTTCCGCGACGAACTCACCGGTCTGCCGGGCCGTCGCGCGCTCAATGAACGCATGCAGCGCTTGGGTCGCAACTACGTATTGGCGATGAGCGACGTCGATCACTTCAAGAAATTCAACGACACCCACGGCCACGATGTTGGTGACCAGGTTTTGCGTCTGGTCGCCAGCAAGCTGTCGAAAATCAGCGGTGGCGGTAGGGCGTATCGTTATGGCGGTGAGGAATTCGCCCTGGTGTTCGCAGGCAAAACCCTTGAGGAATGCATGCCGCACCTTGAGGTGATCCGCGAGTCGATTGCGTCCTACAACATTCAACTGCGCAATCAGGAAAACCGCCCGCAGGATGATCAGCAAGGTCGTCAGCGCCGCGCCGGCTCTGGTGCTTCCAGCGTTTCGGTCACGGTCAGCATCGGCGTTGCCGAACGAGTGGAGCAGCGCAACCCGGAACAAGTGCTGAAGTCCGCCGACGAGGCGCTCTATGCCGCAAAAGGCGCGGGGCGTAACTGCGTGATGGCATACGGACAAAACCGCCGTGGCGCGGTGCGTATGGACACGGCCGCAGGTTGAGTGATGACGGCGCATTCAGCGTCTGCACAATGATTGTGGGGTGTGGTGGCCGGCAGTAGGTTGGAGCAATCTGCTGACGGAGAAGCCACCATGCCTGAGTACAAAGCTCCCTTGCGCGACATGCGCTTTCTGATCGATCACGTCTTCGACTTCCACAGCAATTACGCCGCCCTTGGCGCGCACGACGCCAGCCCGGACATGATCAACGCGATCCTCGAAGAGGGCGCGAAGTTCTGTGAGAACGTTCTGGCGCCGCTCAATCGCAGCGGTGATGAAGAGGGCTGCCATTTCGACAACGGCGTGGTGACAACGCCAGCCGGCTTCAAGCAAGCCTTCGCACAATACGTGGAAGGCGGCTGGCACGGTCTGGCGGCGGATCCGGCTTACGGCGGCCAAGGCCTGCCGAGCTCGCTTGGGCTGGTGATCAGCGAGATGGTCGGCTCCAGCAACACTTCCTGGGGCATGTACCCGGGCCTGACCCACGGCGCGATGTCGGCGATCCATGCCCACGGCAGCGCCGAGCAGAAAGACACCTACCTGAACAAACTCACCGCCGGGCAATGGACCGGCACCATGTGCCTGACAGAAGCCCATTGCGGCACCGACCTGGGGATCATCAAGACCCGCGCTGTGCCTCAGGCTGATGGTAGTTACGCGGTCACCGGCAGCAAGATTTTCATCTCTGCCGGCGAGCACGACATGAGCGACAACATCATCCATCTGGTGTTGGCCAAATTGCCCGACGCTCCAGCCGGGACCAAAGGGATTTCGCTGTTTATCGTGCCGAAATTCTTGCCGGATACGGCGGGTGAAGCGGGCGAGCGCAACGGTGTTTCCTGTGGTTCGATCGAACACAAGATGGGCATCAAGGCTTCGGCCACTTGTGTGCTGAACTTCGATAGCGCCAAGGGCTATCTGATCGGTGAGCCGAACAAGGGCCTGAACTGCATGTTCACCATGATGAACCACGCGCGGCTAGGCACCGGCATGCAGGGTTTGTGTCTGGGCGAAGCAAGCTTCCAGGGCGCGATCAAATACGCTAACGACCGCTTGCAGATGCGCGCGCTGACCGGCGCCAAAGCCCCGGATAAACCTGCCGACCCGATCATTGTCCACCCGGACGTGCGGCGCATGCTGCTGACCATGAAAGCCTTTAACGAAGGCAATCGGGCGCTGACCTACTTCACCGCGCAGTTGCTCGATGTCGCGCATCTGAGCGGTGATGCCGAAGCACGGCAGGAGGCCGAGGATTTGCTGGCGTTCCTCACGCCAATCTGCAAAGCGTTCATGACCGACACCGGCCTGGAAGTGACCAACCACGGCATGCAGGTGTTCGGCGGCCACGGTTTCATTCGCGAATGGGGCATGGAGCAACTGGTGCGCGATTGTCGGATTGCACCGATCTATGAAGGCACCAACGGCATTCAGGCGCTGGACCTGCTCGGACGCAAGGTGCTGGGCAGTCAGGGCAAGTTGCTGCGCGGTTTCACCAAAATCGTCCATAAGTTCTGCTCAGCCAACGCTGAGCACCCGCAGCTGGGCGGTTTCGTTGCGCAGCTCAATGAGCTGAACCAGCAGTGGGGCGACCTGACGATGAAGGTCGGCATGGCGGCGATGAAGAACCCGGATGAAGTGGGCGCGGCGTCGGTGGATTACCTGATGTACAGCGGTTACATCATCCATGGCTATCTGTGGTTGCGCATGGGCCTGGTAGCGCAGGCGCAACTGGAGGCCGGCAAGGGCGATGCGGATTATCTGCGGGGTAAGTTGGCGACCTGCGAGTTTTACTTCAAGCGGTTGCTGCCGCGTACGGCGGCGCATCGTGCGGCGATCGAGGCGGGCAGTGATTGCTTGATGAAGTTGCCGGCTGAAATGTTTGCGCTTTAAGGCAGATCAAAAGATCGCAGCCTGCGGCAGCTCCTACATGGGACCGAGTTTTATCTGTAGGAGCTGCCGCAGGCTGCGATCTTTTTTTGCGGTGACTAAAAATAACAAATCGGTCACCGGTTGACCCTATGTGTCGCAAAAGTTGTTGAGGTACACTCGGGCTCAGAAAACATCATTCCACGAATCACCTGTTTAGATCTTGCGAGGTTTGCCATGGCTGACTACAAAGCGCCGCTGCGCGATATGCGCTTCGTCCTCAATGAAGTGTTCGAAGTCGCCAAACTCTGGGCCGAACTGCCGGCTCTGGCCGAGACCGTCGACGCCGAAACCGTTGAAGCCATTCTCGAAGAGGCCGGCAAAGTCACCAGCAAAAGCATCGCACCTCTGAGCCGCGCTGCCGACGAAGAAGGCTGCCACTGGAAGGACGGTGCCGTCACCACGCCGGCCGGTTTCCCACAGGCTTATCAGACGTATGCTGAAGGCGGCTGGGTTGGCGTCGGTGGCGATCCGCAATACGGCGGCATGGGCATGCCCAAAGCCGTGTCGGCGCAAGTCGAAGAAATGGTCAACTCCGCCAGCCTGTCGTTCGGTCTGTACCCGATGCTGACCGCCGGCGCCTGCCTGTCGATCAACGCTCACGCCAGCGAAGAGCTGAAAGCCGCGTACCTGCCGAACATGTACGCTGGCGTCTGGGCCGGCTCGATGTGCCTGACCGAGCCGCACGCCGGCACCGACCTGGGGATTATTCGCACCAAGGCCGAGCCTCAGGCCGACGGCTCCTACAAAGTCAGCGGCACCAAGATCTTCATCACCGGTGGCGAACACGACCTCACCGAAAACATCATTCACCTGGTGCTGGCCAAGCTGCCGGACGCCCCGGCCGGTCCTAAGGGCATCTCGCTGTTCCTGGTGCCGAAGTTCATGGTCAACGCCGACGGCAGCCTGGGCGCGCGCAACCCGGCGAACTGCGGTTCGATCGAACACAAAATGGGCATCCAGGCGTCCGCGACCTGTGTGATGAACTTCGATGAAGCCGTGGGCTATCTGGTCGGTGAGCCGAATAAAGGTCTGGCCGCGATGTTCACCATGATGAACTACGAGCGTTTGGGCGTCGGCATCCAAGGTCTGGCCACCGGCGAGCGCTCCTATCAGAACGCCGTCGAATACGCCCGCGACCGTCTGCAAAGCCGTTCGCCGACTGGCGCGCAGAACAAAGACAAAGTCGCTGACCCGATCATCGTCCACCCGGACGTGCGGCGCATGTTGCTGACCATGAAAGCCTCGAACGAGGGCGGCCGTGCGTTCTCCACCTACGTAGCGATGCAGCTCGACACCGCCAAGTTCAGCGAAGACGCCACCACCCGCAAACGTGCGGAAGATCTGGTCGCGTTGCTGACGCCTGTGGCCAAGGCATTCCTCACCGACCTGGGTCTGGAAACCACCGTGCACGGCCAGCAGATTTTCGGCGGCCACGGCTACATCCGCGAGTGGGGTCAGGAGCAACTGGTACGTGACGTGCGCATCACCCAGATCTATGAAGGCACCAACGGCATTCAGGCACTGGACCTGGTCGGGCGCAAGATCGTCGGCAGCGGTGGCGCTTTCTACAAGCTGTTTGCTGACGAGATCCGCCATTTCACCGCGACGGCCAGCGCCGATCTGGGTGAATTCACCAATCCGCTGAACGATGCCGTCGACACTCTCGACGAGCTGACCTCGTGGCTGCTGGACCGGGCGAAAACCAATCCGAACGAAATCGGCGCGGCTTCGGTCGAATATTTGCAAGCATTCGGATACACAGCGTACGCCTACATGTGGGCATTGATGGCCAAAGCTTCGCTGGGCAAAGAAGCGCAAGACGATTTCTATGCCAGCAAACTGGGCACCGCGCGCTTCTACTTCGCCCGTTTGCTGCCGCGTATTCACTCGTTGAGTGCGTCGGTGAAGGCCGGTAGCGAGTCGCTGTTCCTGCTGGATGCGGCGCAATTCTGATGCGATGACGTCATGTAAGCATTCTCTTACATGACGTGCTGCTGTTCTCCCATATGCGTAGATTGGATCCACGGCTAATCTACATTTCATGGACGTCGCGCAGGAAGCGCAAAGCAACAACACGGACACGTAGGATTCTGCCAGGGT
Source organism: Pseudomonas sp. 3B-A001-10F (assembly GCF_056313565.1). Classification (NCBI taxonomy): domain Bacteria; kingdom Pseudomonadati; phylum Pseudomonadota; class Gammaproteobacteria; order Pseudomonadales; family Pseudomonadaceae; genus Pseudomonas; species Pseudomonas sp. 3B-A001-10F. The sequence continues at coordinate 76,502 of NZ_JBQYFW010000010.1, read as the reverse complement.
GGCGGAGTGAAATGGATGTCAGGGAAACAGTCTGCAAAGCCCCGCTTCGGCGGGGTTTTCTTTTGCCTGAAGAAAAGTGCTCAGACCAGAGGATCTCTCTCTGGCCGCACTTCACGCTCCATCACTTCCTCCAGCAATGTCTGCAATAGCGCCAAAGGTGCCTGCTGGCGCTGCACATCGCGACAGACCAACCCAACTTTCAGCGGCACGCGCGGTTCGCTCAGCGGTTTCCAGAGCAGATCCTGATCGTCGTACTCCTTTTGCGAACGCCCCGGCAGCACCGTCGCCAGTTTGGTGTGCGGCAGACTGTCGAGTATCCCCACCATATTGTTCAGTTCGGCCTGCACCTGCGGGCGTCGTCCGAGGTTGGTCAGTTGCGCCTGCCAGATCTGGCGGATCTGAAACTCTTCGCCCAGCAACAACATCGGCAGTTCAGCCGCCTGGCGCATCGAAACTTTCTTGAATTCACGCAGCGGATGATCCGCCGGGATGACCAGCGTCAGCTCATCTTCGTAGAGCATCACGCCGTGCAGGCCGGGTTGGCGCGGCGGCAGGTAACTGATGCCGATGTCCAAAGAGCCGTTGAGCAGCCGCCGCTCGATCTCAAGTCCGGTCAATTCATAGATCTGCACCACCAGATGTGGCTGTGCCTTGCGCACCCGCTCAAGCATTTGCGGAACGAGACTGGTGTGAACCGTTTGCAGCACGCCGATTGCCAGCGTGCGCAAGGCCTGGCCCTTGAAGTTGCCCAACGCCTCACGCGCCCGTTGCAATCCGTCGAGCAGCGGCAAGGCGTGGTTGTACAACGTGTGCGCGGCGAGGGTTGGCAGCAGACGCTTGCTGCTGCGCTCGAACAGGGTAACGTCGAGGTTCTGTTCGAGCTGGCGGATCTGCTGCGACAGTGCCGGTTGCGAGATCGACAGGCGTTCGGCGGCGCGACCGACATGGCCTTCTTCGTAGACCGCGACGAAATAACGCAGTTGTTTGAAATCCATAAGTAATGCTTATCGAAAATGCTGGTAAATCGAAATGGCCCGCAGGCCTCAGTGAGCCTAGTCTAACCGCATTCACAAGGCTTACAGGGCCAGAAAGCGCGATGAATAGCGTTCGCTTCGACAGTGTTTGCATAGGCAGTTCAAAACACCTTAAACGCGGTGTTTTTCAATGAATCTGTTCAGTTTGCGGCGCCAGACGCCGAGTCTTGATGACCTCGCCTTTGAGGCCGACTCTTCTGAGATCAACGAAAATCTGAGCACCGCGCGCCTGATGCCCAGCGTTGAACGGCCGCAACAGGTGTTTGTTCGTGGTCAGGGTTCCTGGTTGTGGGACAGCAATGATCGCGCGTACCTCGACTTTTCCCAGGCCGGTGGCGCCAACAGTCTTGGTCACAGTCCTTCGGCATTGGTCAAAGCCATCAGCAGTCAGGCGCAGGCACTGATCAATCCCGGCTTCAATCTGCACAATCGCGGCATGCTCAGCCTCGTCGAACGTCTGTGCGCCAGCACCGGTAGCGATCAGGCCTATCTACTCAACAGCGGCAGCGAAGCCTGTGAAGCAGCGATCAAACTCGCGCGCAAGTGGGGCCAACTGCGTCGTGGCGGCGCCTCGCGAATCATTGTCGCGAAGCAGGGTTGCCATGGCCGCAGTCTGGCGACGATTTCTGCCTCCGACAGCTGCAACCTGCACAACCGTTTCGCGCCGTTACTGCCGGGTTTCGATCTGGTGCCGTTCAACGACTTGCCGGCCCTGCACGCGGCGGTCGATGCGCAAACCGTGGCGATCATGCTTGAACCGATCCAGAGCGATGCGGGGGTGGTGCCGGCGACCGAGCATTACCTAAAAGGCGTTGAACGTCTGTGCCGAGAGCTCGGCATTCTGCTGATCCTCGATGAAGTGCAAACCGGCATCGGTCGCTGCGGCACCTTGCTTGCCGAACAGTCCTATGGCGTACGCGCCGATATCGTCGTACTCGGCAAAGGCCTTGGCGGCGGTGTGCCCTTGGCGGCGCTGCTGGCGCGGGGCAAGGCGTGTTGTTTCGACGCGGGTGAACTGGGCGGCACGCATCACGGCAATGCGCTGATGACAGCGGCTGGTCTCGTGGTGCTCGACAGCGTGTACGACCGCAGCTTCCTGCAGCAGGTCAACGATAATGGCCAGCATCTGCGCGAAGGCCTGGCCCGATTGGCGCACCGCTACGACCACGGCGAATTGCGCGGCCAAGGCCTGTTCTATGGTCTGACCCTGTCGGACGATTCCGCCGATGCTGTGGTCCATGCAGCCCTGCACGAAGGCCTGCTGCTCAACGCCCCGCAAGCCAACTGTTTGCGCTTCACCCCGGCGCTCACTGTCAGCAAAACCAACATCGACGAAATGCTCCTGCGCCTGGGCCGCGCCTTCTCGCGAGTGCGAACCGCACAACTGCAATGCCGCAAGGGGATTGCCGTCTGAACTGAAGTTTCCTACCCGACTTCCAGAACCGTCTCGCGGTATAACGCACGCCCCACGCCTGATTCTTTTGGCGTGGGGCGTTTTTTTGTGGCCGGGTTTTGCAGATGGCGTTTAGTGCTTGAGAGTTCGTCGTGCGAATGGTTTTTTAGAAAGTCCCTGCAGGGAATGCGGGGGCAGACCGATCGATATTTTCGAGACGGATGGCTTGGTAATCTATACCACTGGGTGGTATGTTTTTTGGAAGGGATACCGATGTCATTCAGGCTGTTCAAAACCAAGGGTTTTGCGATACGAGCCGGCAAGGCTTGGATCAGCGACGCGGAGCTCCGGGAAGCATTTTGCGAGATGCTTGAAGGTCAGGCTGACGATCTTGGTGGTGGCGTCTGGAAGAAGCGGTTGAACGCCAACCGTCATCGTTCGATTGTTCTGGCTAAGGGCGGGCGTTACTGGATCTATCAAGTGCTGTTCGCCAAGAAAGATCAGAGCAACATCACAACATCTGAATTGAAGGATTTACGAAAGTTAGCCAAAGCCTATGCTCAACTGACCGAGGAGCAGATCCGGGATTTGTTGGCAATGAAGGAGTTTGTGGAGATATTTCATGAGTAAGAAATTCAAAAGTGAAGTTTTTGAATCGATACACGAATCAGCCAGCGCTCTAGTGGCTGTCGGCGCAATCAGCAAGGCAACAATGCGGGAGTTTGATGAGTCGTGTCTGGCAACGGTTCCTGAAGCGATCCCGGCGGAACAGATCAAGGCTCTGCGTGAGCGCAATAATGTTAGCCAGCCGGTATTCGCTCGCTACTTGAACACGAGCGCGTCGACAGTCAAACAATGGGAATCGGGAGACAAGCACCCCAGCGGAATGGCGCTGAAGTTACTGAGCATCGTGCAGAAGCACGGACTGCAAATTCTTGGCTGAGCTAGCAGTTTGATACCGACACCGTGATTAGCACTGAACCCTGACGAACGGCGCAGGTCGATTAGCTTGTATGGCTCATGTGAGCCAACCCCCATTCAGGAGCTGACCCATGGACTTCATTCGCATCATCATCGCCATTCTGTTGCCGCCACTGGGTGTGTTTCTGCAGGTCGGGTTTGGCGGGGCGTTCTGGTTGAACATTCTGCTGACGTTGTGCGGGTATATTCCGGGGATCGTGCATGCGGTGTACATCATCGCCAAGCGTTGAGTACTGCTGCGCCTGATAGATAGCTTTCGCGAGCAGGCTCGCTCCCACAGGGGATTTGTGAACAACACAGATCCAATGTCGGAGCGAGCCTGCTCGCGAATGGGGCAATTCGGTTTTGAACGGGGCGCGGTGATCAGTCCGCCAATCCCATCACCCGCCGATAGAACTTCCACTCCTGCTCCAGCGCATGCGCCTGATTGGCCGCGCGGCGGAAGCCGTGGCGTTCGTCGGGGTAGTAATGCGCTTCGACGGGGATGTCGTTCTGCTCCAGCGCCGTGACCATGTCGCGAGTCTGTTGTGGCACGACCACGGCATCCAGCTCACCCTGAAAGAAAATCACCGGTACGCGGATATTGTTTGCGTGCAACAACGGCGTGCGGGCGGCGTAGCGTTCGGCGTCTTGCTCGGGATCGCCGATCAGCCAGTCCAGATAATCACCTTCAAATTTGTGCGTAGCCCGAGCTAATGCAACCGGATCGCTGACGCCGTACAAACTCGCTCCAGCGCGGAAGACTTGCTTGAACGCCAGCGCACATAACGTGGTGTAGCCACCTGCGCTGCCGCCACGAATGAATGCGCGATCACCGTCGATCAAACCCTGGCCGGTGAGATAACTCACCACCGCACAAGCATCCTCGACATCCACCTCACCCCAGCTCAGATGCAAGGCCTGCCGATATTCGCGGCCATACCCGCTGCTGCCGCGATAGTTGAGATCGGCCACGGCGAAGCCGCGTTGCGTCCAGTACTGAATGCGCGGGTCGAGCATCGGGTAGCAGGCCGATGTCGGGCCGCCGTGGATGAACACCACCAGCGGCGGGTTTGTCTCGCCGCTCATGGCCGGATAAAAGAACCCATGCGCTTCGCCCGAACCGCTTGGGTAGCACAGGGTTTGCGGACGGCTGATGCGCTCTGCGGGTAAAGGCGCCACACCGCCGGCCAGCACGTTCACTTTGCGCGTCGCCCGATCAATGGCGATGACCGCAGAAGGACTGATCGGCGAGGCGGCGATACAGTAGATAAATTGCGCATCCAAAGCCAAATGCCGGAAACGACTGTAGTCACCGGTGAAGTCGTCATCGCCTAATGTCAGACGGCCGAAACCGCCTTCACTCCAACTGGCTAAAACCGAATTTTCAACAGGCAACCAAGTGCAGCCGCCCAGTTGCCACGGTGCTGGCGCGTGATCGGCTTGCGCAGCAGGTAATGGCTCCAAACCGTCGGAAGTCTCAGCCCACGGCTGCCAGAATCCACCGCGATCGGTCAGGCAATACAGCCGACCTTCAGCATCAAATCGTGGCTGTTGAATGGATTCTTCAATCTCACCACCGGCAACGCATCGCGAAGGCCCAAATGCACCATCGGCCAAGCGCTCAGCCACCATCAACCGGGTCGACGTCCACGGTTGATGCGGCCGGCTCCACTCGATCCACGCCAAGCGCTGGCCATCCACACTGATGATTGGCGCCGCATAAAAATCCGCGCCTTCAGCCAATAAATGCCGGGTTCCGTCAGCCAGATCAATGGCGACGAGCCGATGTTGATCTTGCTGTTCTTCGACCGCCAGCACCTGGCCGAAAGCAAAATGCAGATCGCCATAACGGCACTCGCCCGACGTCAATGCTTCAGGCTCGCCATCGAGGTTTTGGCGATACAACTGCTGATCCGTCTCAGCAACGAATACCACCCCATCCGGTGTCAGACAAAACGCGCCACCGCCATATTCGTACACCCGACTGCGTACACTGAAACCGTTCGGTGTTAGACATTTCGCCACACCATCGCGCCAATGCCAGATCCGGCATGCGGCATCCTCAGGACGATATTCATTCCAGAACAGCCCGTTGGCACCGAGCTGCAGTTCGGCAAAGTCCATCCCGGCAGCGACGGCTTGCGAGGCGCTGAAAGGCTCAGCCTTTGGCGATGAGGCGCGAGTTTCGTTCATTGCGGAAGGCCAGTTGTTCGATGGTTTGAGTGGCAGTCTCGGCTTCTTCGCGGGCCTTGAGAATCACGCCGTGATGTTCGGACTTGCTGCACACCGGGTCGGCATTACTCGCATCACCGGTGAGCATGAACGCCTGACAGCGGCAGCCGCCGAAGTCTTTTTCTTTCTCGTCGCACGAACGGCACGGCTCGGGCATCCAGTGGTAACCACGGAAGCGGTTGAAGCCGAACGAGTCGTACCAGATGTGCTGCATGCTGTGATCGCGCACATTGGGAAATTGCACCGGCAGCTGTCGGGCGCCATGACAAGGCAGGGCGGTGCCGTCCGGTGTGACTGTCAGAAAAATACTGCCCCAGCCGTTCATGCAGGCCTTCGGGCGTTCTTCGTAGTAATCCGGGGTGACGAAAATCAGCTTGCACGGATGCCCTTCGGCTTCCAGCTTCGCGCGGTATTCGTTGGTGATGCGCTCGGCACGGACCAGTTGCTCTTTGGTCGGCAACAGGCCGACACGATTGAGCTGCGCCCAACCGTAAAACTGGCAGGTGGCGAGTTCAACGAAGTCGGCTTCCAGCGCAATGCACAGCTCGATGATGCGGTCGATCTTGTCGATGTTGTGCCGGTGGGTGACGAAGTTCAGCACCATCGGATAGCCATGGGCCTTCACTGCGCGGGCCATTTCCAGCTTTTGCGCGAAGGCCTTTTTCGAGCCGGCGAGCAGGTTGTTCACTTGCTCGTCGCTGGCCTGGAAACTGATCTGGATGTGATCCAGGCCAGCCTTTTTGAAGTCGCTGATTTTCTGCTCGGTCAGGCCGATGCCGGAGGTGATCAGGTTGGTGTAGAAACCCAACTGCCGCGCTTCATGAATCAGCTCGGCGAGATCCTGACGCACCAGCGGCTCGCCGCCGGAAAAGCCCAGTTGCGCCGCGCCCATCTCCCGCGCTTCGCGGAACACTTTGATCCACTGTTCGGTGCTCAGCTCTTTGCCCTGCTCGGCGAAATCCAGCGGATTGGAGCAGTACGGGCATTGCAGCGGGCAGCGGTAGGTCAGCTCGGCGAGCAGCCACAGCGGCAGGCCGACTTCAGGCTTGGGCGGCAGATCAGGCAAGTTCGATCCAGTGCTGCGCACGGGCAACCTCCATGAATTGCTCGATGTCGTCACCGAGCTCGGGCACGCCGGGGAACTGCTCATCGAGTTTGGCAATAATCGCCGCAACGTCGCGTTCGCCGTCGATCAAGCCGCCGATCAGCGCGGCGCTGTCGTTGAGTTTGATCATGCCTTCGGGGTAGAGCAGCACGTGACCTTTCTGCGCCGGCTCGTACTGGAAGCGGTAGCCGGGACGCCAGGTCGGGACTTTGCTGCGGTCGAAACTCATAAGGTGATTCCTTTATGCCAGACGCGTTGTTCGGTGACGCTGTGATACGGCGGGCGGTTCAGTTCGTAGGCCATGCTCATGGCATCGAGCATGCTCCAAAGAATGTCGAGTTTGAACTGGAGAATTTCCAGCATGCGTTCCTGGCCTTCGCGGGTCTTGTAGTGCTCAAGCGTGATCGCCAGACCGTGCTCGACATCACGCCGGGCCTGACCGAGGCGGGTGCGGAAATATTCGTAACCGGCCGGGTCGATCCACGGGTAATGCTGCGGCCAGCTGTCGAGGCGCGACTGGTGGATCTGCGGTGCGAACAGTTCAGTCAGCGAGCTGCTGGCGGCTTCCTGCCAACTGGCCCTGCGGGCGAAGTTGACGTAGGCATCGACGGCGAAACGTACGCCGGGCAGTACCAGTTCCTGGGAGCGCAATTGATCCGGATCGAGGCCGACCGCTTGACCGAGTCGCAGCCAGGCTTCGATGCCGCCGTCTTCGCCTGGGGCGCCGTCATGGTCGAGCAGACGTTGAATCCACTCGCGGCGGATTTCCCGATCGGGGCAGTTGGCGAGGATCGCCGCGTCCTTCAGGGGGATGTTCACCTGATAGTAGAAGCGGTTGGCGACCCAGCCCTGAATCTGTTCGCGGGTGGCGCGGCCTTGGTACATCGCCACGTGGTAGGGGTGGTGGATGTGGTAGTAGGCGCCTTTGGCGCGCAGCGCCGCTTCGAATTCGGCGGGGGACAGCGGGGTGTCGGTCATTGCGGTTCTCCGGGGAACAACCGTTGGAATCCTGGGTGTTTATTCGGACGCTTTCGCGAGCAAGCTCGCTCCCACAGGCTTTGTGAACGCCACAGAACCAATGTGGGAGCGAGCTTGCTCGCGAAGAGGCCGGTGGCTACAGCACAATACTCATGCCATCGAACGCCACTTCAACATTACGCCGGGCCAACTCGGCACGCTCCGGCGAATCTTCGTCGAGAATCGGATTGGTGTTGTTGATGTGGATAAGCACTTTGCGCTGCTCAGGCAACTGCTCCAGCACTTCGAGCATGCCGCCAGGGCCGTTCTGCGCCAGATGGCCCATCTCGCGACCGGTGCGGGTGCCGACGCCACGGCGCTGCATTTCATCGTCATCCCACATCGTGCCGTCCACCAGCAGGCAATCGCTGCCGGCCATGATCTCCAGCAACGGCGCATCGACCTTGCCCAGGCCCGGCGCGTAGAACAATTTGCCGCCGGTGTTCAGGTCTTCAACGATCAAACCGATGTTGTCGCCCGGGTGCGGATCGAAGCGGTGCGGCGAGTACGGCGGCGCCGCGCTGCGCAGGGGCAGCGGGGTGAAACGCAGGTTCGGGCACGCCGCCACGGTGAAACTCTGGTCGAGTTCGATGCGGTTCCAGTCCAGCCCGCCGTTCCAATGGGTGAGCATCTTGAACAACGGGAAACCGGTGCTGAGGTCTTCGTGAACCATGTCCGTGCACCAGACCTGATGCGGACAGCCTTCGCGCAGGCTGAGCAGGCCGGTAGTGTGGTCGATCTGGCTGTCCATCAGGATGATCGCGCTGATGCCGGTGTCACGCAGGGCGCGGCCCGGTTGCATCGGGGCGAAGCTTTGCAGCTGCGCGCGGATGTCCGGTGAGGCGTTGCACAGCACCCAGTTCACGCCGTCATCGGAAATCGCGATGGACGATTGGGTGCGGGCCTTGGCATTCAGGCTGCCGTCGCGAAAACCTGCGCAGTTGACGCAGTTGCAGTTCCACTGCGGAAAACCGCCACCGGCGGCCGAACCCAGAATCTGGACGAACATGAACGCTCCATCATTTCTACGCGGAAAATAAAACGCCCCGGCGAGCCGAGGCGTTGCACTGCAATTCTACGTAAGCAGAACTCAGCGGCTGGCGAAGTACATGGTGACTTCGAAGCCGATACGCAGGTCGGTGTAAGCCGGTTTTGTCCAGGACATAGGGTGTCTCCTCAGGTTGGGTGGGATAGCGCTGTCCATAGGTATAGTCCACGGCAGCGCAAAGATGTTCCAAATAGTTAGGCGGCTATGTTACTCAAAATTTCACCGGGTTTGCCCGTGAATATTCGAGAAAGCTCCTTGCAGCCTCGGTAATGATCAATTTGTCGTTTGCCATGGGTTACCGGGCGCGGGGTCGCTGGCGAGACAGAGCCAGCCGCCTTCGGCGTTGATCAAGCGCTGTGCTGCGTTAAACAACGCCTGGCGATCGAGTTGGCCAATGGCGGCGAGCAATTGCCCAAGATAATCCGACGAGTGGCCTGCGAGTCTGGCCTGCCAGAGCAGCTCAGCAGCGTCTTTGCTGGATAGATTGGCTGCGTCGAATTGATCCGCGAGGTTATGCCGCTGCTGGTTGAGGCTGGCCTCATCAAACTGTTCGATCAGCGCGGGCATACCTTTGAGGAACTGTTGAATGTGCTCGAGCAACTCCGCAGGTCTGGCGCTCGGGGATTGCACGCCAAACAGCAGGGCGGTTTGGCCATTCATCTGACGAAGCGCACTGAACACCGCATAGCCCAATTGCAATTCGACGCGCAGGCGCTGGTAGAACGGCGTCTGGCACACGTGCGCCAACAGTCGCCACGCGGCGTCCTCGACGATGTCGCGGCTGGCGGCGGGGCAGAACAACAGCACGGCGTGTTCGCTGGAGGCGGTATCGACATGGCGCCAGTGTTTTTGCGCGGTGATTGCCGCCGGCGCTGCCAGATGGTTGTCCGGGATGCCGGGAACCCGGCTCAGGGCCAGGCCCATGGCGGACTGGGTCTGTTGGCTCAGTCCCAACGCGAGGCCGTCCCAATGCGAAGTTGTCCACAGTTGTTGGGCGTCGTCGCCGGTTTCAGCTGATTCCAGCGCCTGTTCCGGCAGCGCTTTCAGCAACTGGCGAATGGGGATCAGCGGCGTTTCCGCCTCACTACGCAACGAATCGGCGTCAACTTGCGTCAGACATTTCAGCGCATGCTCCAGGACGCTGGGCATTGGCTCCTGCAGGCCGTTGAGCTTGAGCAACCATTGATGCCCTGTGGTGCTGAAAGACAACTCGACTCCAGCCTCGCGCGCGTCTTGCTGAGTTTGCCGGAGACTGCGTTGCAATCTCGAGTGCAGATCAGGGCTGGCGGCAGACTCAACCTGCCAACGCAGATAAATCGCGCCTTCATCGCCGCTGTCCGGCAAGACCTGGCTGAACTGCATCGGCGAGCGTTCGCGACGGCCGCGCGAGCGATCCTGAGCAAATGTACGAAGGCCACGGTGGGCGCTGGTCTGGCCGCGAATCAGGCCCGCATTGGCGAGCGGTTCGCTGGCGCGCAGAAATGGATTGGCAGCGGGTAATCGCCAGTGAGCGCTGAAGTTATCCACAACACCGATTTCATGGAGCAGATGTTTGAGGGCGCTGATGCCGCTGTCGGACAGACCACTCTCTTGTCGCTCGCTGTCGAGTCGTGCCAGTTGCAGCGCGCCGCTGACTTGTTGCTGGCGCTGAACCAGGGCCGTGTATTCCGCCCGCAGCGGCGTCCAATCCTGTTGCGCGAAGAAGCTCAGCCAATCCTTCGCGCGTTCGCTAATGGCGTTCATCGATTCGGCTAGTGCGATGAATGCCAGATGCAGCAGGGCTTGCCCGGCAAAGCAGTACAGTGGTGCGGCTTTCAGATCATCCGCCAGATTCTGTTCCAGCAGATGCGCCAGCAACCCACCGGGCTTGGCACTGTTCAGCCAGTGGCAGAGGAATGCCATTGCCTCGGCGGAAGTCTCCGGCAAATCATCGAACGCAAACAACAGATTGGCGCGTCGCTCAGCGGCCTGTTGATAACTTTTCACCGCCAGTTGCAGGGGCGCAGCCTGCGCAATTTTATCCCCAGCCGGCAAAGCCGCTGCGAACTGCTCGGCCAGTGCACGCAGCTCTTCAAGGCTCTGCGGCCCCACCAGGCTCAAGCTCATTTGTCCGGTGCGATAGAACTGCTGGTGGAAATCCTTCAACGCTTGTTGAAACGCTGGCAATTCCACTTTCAGGCTATCCCGATTCCCCGCATGAAATCCGCGCAACGGATGCTCTGCCGGTAAACCCTCATACAACGCAAACTGCTGCTGAGCCGCAGGATCTTGCGACCAGGCGACAAATTCCGCCTGCAACACTTCTCGTTCCCGCAACTGATCGTCCAGATTCATACGCGGCTTGGCGAGCATGTCTGACAGACGCTCCAACCCCTTGCTGAACGAGCGCGTCGGCAGCTCAAAGAAAAAGTCAGTGGTGCGTTCGCCAGTGCTGGCATTCACTTGGCCACCGTGGCGCTGCACGTAGGCCATCAACCCTTCGTCCGCCGGAAAACGCTCAGTGCCGAGAAACAGCAAATGCTCGAGGAAATGCGCCAGCCCCGGCCACGCCAATGGCACGTCATGACTACCGGCAGCCACCCGCAGGGCAGCGGCACTGCGCTTGAGGCCTGGCACATGACGCAGGGTCACGCGCAAGCCGTTGGCCAGGGTTTCGGTGTGGGGGCGGGGGTGAGTCGGCGCAGGCATGGGCACTTCCAGAACAGTGAAGTGCCCATGCTAGCGGATTAGCGCTTGTTCAGCGCGCCGTAAAGCTCCGGGCGGCGGTCGCTGAGGTAGCGATTGGCCGCGCGGGAATCGACCATCAACTGCCGATCCAGTTCGCCGACGATCAACGCTTCGTCCAGACCGGCCTGAGCAATACGGCTGCCGTCAGGCGCGGCGATGCTGCTTTGCCCGCAATAATGGATATCGCCTTCATGGCCGCAGTAGTTGGCGTAGGCCACGTAGCATTGGTTTTCGAAGGCGCGGGCACGTACGGAGACATCGGCGATAAAATCGAACGGAATCATGTTCGCCGTCGGCACCAGAATCAGCTCGGCGCCGTCGAGGGCCAGGCGTCGGGCGTTTTCCGGGAATTCCAGGTCGTAGCAGATCAGGAAACCGAGTTTCCAACCGTTCAGTTCAACCACCGGAAAATCGCCTTCACCGGGGCTGAACATCGAGCGATCAAGGTCACCGAACAGGTGCGTCTTGCGGTAATTGCACAGGCGCTCACCGTTGGCGTCTATCAACTGCACGGCGTTGTAGATCTGCCCGTCCGCCGTGCGCTCGGGGTAACCGTAGAGAATCGCCAAACCGGCCGACTTGGCAATGCGGCCGATCTGTTGCGCCCATTCCCCGTTGTAGACCTCGGCCAGGGTGCTGACCGCTTCGGCGCCAATGTTGTAGCCGGTCATGAACATCTCCGGCAGCACCAGCAGATCGGCGCCTTTGGCCTCCATCGCCACTTGATGCAAGCGTTGCAGGTTGGCGGCGGGGTCCAGGGGCAGCGGTGGACATTGGTAAAGGGCTACACGCATCAGGGATTCCTCTTACTCGGGCAGGGCGATAGGGCCGATGTCTTTGAACACATCACCCGGGCCCGGGTTCGCTTTATGTGTCGAACCGCCGAAATGCTTCATGATCCCCCACACCGCGTTGAGCGATGTCTGCACTGCGCCTTCAACCCACGCCGGTGTCCACGACACATCGTCGCCAGCGATGAAAATCCCGCGCTGCTCGGCGGGCATCTCGTCCTGCATGAAGTGCGCGTACATGCGCTGGTTGTAGCGATAGTGGCCGGGCAGGGCGCCCTTGAACGCACCGAGAAAGTAAGGGTCGGCTTCCCACGACACGGTGATCGGATCGCCGATGATGCGCGCGGCGATGTCGACTTTCGGGTAGATCTTTTTCAGCGCGTTCAACGCCAGCTCAACGCGTTTTTCCACCGGGTGCGGAAGCATCTTCAAGGCGTCGCTCATCCACGAGTACGACAGGCAGATCACCCCCGGTTTGTCGTCGCCGTTGTCGAACAGATAAGTGCCGCGGGTCAGGCGATCGGTGAGGGTCATGCTCATCAGGTCGCGGCCGGTTTCCGGGTCTTTGTCTTTCCAGAATGGCCGGTCGACCATCACGAAAGTCTTCGACGATTGCATATAGCGGGTGCGGTCGAGGGCCATCCACATCTTCTGCGAGAACAGGGTTTCGTCGCATTCGATCTGGGTGGTCAGCAGCCAGCTCTGGCAAGTGGTCAGCACTGCGGCGTATTCGCGAGTGTCGCCATTATTGTCGGTGACCGCGAAACGGCCATCGGCCGCGTGAGCGATTTTCTTCACCCCCGAGCGTGGCGCACCACGGTGCAGGGATTTCAGGCTGGTGCCTTCCGGCCAGTGCACGCAACGCTCCGGCACATGCCGCCAGATGCCTTGTGGTACTTGCTCGACGCCACCGACCACCAGGTGCTGGTGATCGTCGCAGTTGGTCATCACCACGCGGAAGATTTCCAGCATCGAGTTGGGGAAGTCGGAATCCCAGCCGCCGGTGCCGAAACCGACCTGCCCGAACACTTCGCGGTGATGGAACGACAGTTTGGCGAAGGCTTCGGAGGTGGCGACGAAGTCGTAGAACGTGCGGTCGTCCCACAACGGCACCAGGGTATTCCAAAGTTCTTTCAGGCGCGGCACATCGCGATCGCGGATGGCTTGCTGGATATCGGCGAACTGCGAGCCGGCTTCCAGTGCGTCCGCCCAGGCGTCAGCCACTTCCTGAAACAGTGCAGGAAGATCCGCCAGCTTTTGTGCGTAATGGGTTTTGCCTTCCAGGTCGATCACGGTGCTGCCGGAGGCCGGCGTCAGCGGGTTCGGGAAAGGTTTGGTTTCCAGGCCGAGCTTGTCGACGTAGTGATAGAACGCGGTGGAGGACACCGGAAAACGCATGCCACCCAGTTCCGCGACGATGCCGTCAGTGCCGTTGAACGCTTGCGAGCGCAGACGTCCGCCGAGCTTCGAAGCCTCGTAGACCACCGGTTTCAGGCCGAGCTTCATCAGCTCGTAAGCCGCTACCAGGCCGGCGATGCCAGCGCCGACGATCGCCACTTCAGCGCCATGATGATGTTCAGGAATGGTGCCGAGACCGGCCGGGTGCTCGATCCAGTCGTCGAACGCGAACGGAAAGTCCGGGCCGAAAATGGTGACTGGTTTCTTACCGTCTGCAGGATGGCGATTGTTCTTGTTCATGGCTGACCTTGCTGGCGACCCGACGCAGGATGCGCGTCTGAGTCTAGGAAAAGATGCCTGCCATTCTAGGGAGCGTAGAACACGTTAATAAGACGCAAAGTGTCGTCGTTTTGACATTCTTTTGATCAAAGTGACGATTCATGGCTTCACTTCGATCACTGTGGGAGCGGGCTTGCCCGCGATGAGGCCCATACACCAGCACACTTCAAACCGGCTGCCCCCGATCAATCTTGCTGCTCAAGATGATCGAAGTCGTGGTCTTCTCGACCCCATCTACACTCCCGATCTGATCCAGCAACTGGTCCAGCTGCTCCGGCGAATCGGTGCGCAACCACGCCACATAATCAAACTCGCCACTCACTGCACACAGTTGTTGCACCTGCGCCATCGCACTCAACCGGCGCACCACCTCTTTGCCGGAACGCGGCTGCACCTTGATCCCGACATAGGCCTGCAATCCGCCATCGACCACGCGCTGACCCAGGCGCACGCCATAACCGGTGATCACTTTGGCTTTTTCCAGCCGCGCCAGACGCGACGTCACAGTGGTGCGCGCGATGCCCAATTGCCGCGCGAGCATGGCTACGCTTTCACGGGCATTGATCTGCAGGGCGGCGATCAGCTGACGGTCGATTTCATCAAGCACGGGCGTGCGGGTGTCGGGCAAGGGGGCGGCTCCATGGGTGTGGGGGCGGTGAGTACGCATGTTACAGACACTGTCAGCAACACGCTTGCAGGCGATGTTTGAATTGTTCACCCAAGAATCGATGCCATCGTTGCGCTGAAACAATACATCGGATATTTGATTTGACTTGGTTGGCCTATTTATCAAGAATGCCAGCAAGAGCGCGAAATCCGCTGCCTTGCAGGGCATTAGTGGACGTAGGTACCTCAGCGATGCTGCAACATCGGTGTAAGGTGAGACCTCTTCATCCCATTTCCTGAGGATGCAAATATCAGGATTCAAATATTAAGGGCAGCCAAATGGCTGCCCTTTTCTTTGTCTTCAAGAATGTACCGCTTGTACAAAAGCTCGCCTTGGCGGTGTTTGTTCATCGCTCTGGCGGGAGCGTGCATGAAGTTCCAGAGGACATGCCCGTTGCGCACATCGACCACGACAAGCATGTCGTTTTTTGCCTCGTAGGCGTTTATGAATGCCATTCGGTATCCGCCGTTATCGTAGAGAACTTTCCATACTTCAAAAGGTCCCGTCAGCGTATCTAAGGCATGTCGAACATAACGTTCTCGGGAATCTGGACGTTTCTCGACGATGTGGGCCAGTTTGTCTCTCAGGACCGCGACGTTCCCGATGGGCGTGAGGATGGTAACGGCCAATAATGACTCGTCGACAAACCCAAAGTGATCCGAGAGGATTTTGAGCGCGCCTTCTGCGTCCTCAGCCCTTTTTACCTCTTCTATTGCGGCTGACCGAAGTTCTCTCGATAAGGTTCTGAGATCGGGTAAGGCGAGGTCGATCCAGGTTTGCTGGTCGGCTGCTTCCTTTATCAGTGGCGCAGCATTCACGAGCATGAAATCGATCCTGGACGGGCGGAGGCGTCCGGAGATTACTCGTCTGGAGAAACGGTCAACAACGCGCGGAGAGGGGAGAAAACCTAGTTTGGGAACATTCCTACAGATCTTGCGGTTGTATTCCTAACAATGCCCTTCGTACATTGCGCTCGCCAAGACGTCGAACCCTAATCCATCGCCCAAGAAAAAGCCGCGCATTTAGCGCGGCTTTCAATTTGGTGGGCCCACACGGACTTGAACCGTGGACCAAAGGATTATGAGTCCTCTGCTCTAACCAACTGAGCTATAGGCCCTCAGTAGGTCGCGGATTATAGCGACGGTTTCTCGGCTGTGCTATCCGAAAAATCCGATACGGTTACACGAAGAAACGTTGCTGCGAATTCTTCCGGCGGCAGCGGCAGGCTGACGATGTAGCCCTGGATCTGTTCACAGCCTTCGGCGGCGAGAAATTGTTGTTGTGCCTGGGTTTCCACACCTTCGGCGATAACCGTGAATTGCATGCTCCGGCCCAGTGCAATGATCGCCCGGACGATGGCCGCATCGTGGGGGTCATCGGGCAGTCCGCGGACAAACGACTGGTCGATTTTGAGGATGTCCAGCGGCAGCCGTTTGAGGTAACTGAGCGAAGAATATCCGGTGCCGAAGTCATCAATCGCCAATTGAACGCCGAGGTGTTTGAGCTGGTGTAACACCGCCAACGCCTCTTCGGCCTGACTCATGATGAAGTTCTCGGTAATTTCCAGTTGCAGTAAATCCGGTTGCAGGCGGTTGTCGTTGAGCAGCTGTTCGATGCGTCCGAGCAGATTCGGCTGACGCAATTGCGCACCGGCGAGGTTCACCGACAGCGGGCCGAGGCTGTCGTAGACCTGACTCCATTCGAACATTTGCCGGCACGCCGTCTCGAGCACCCAGTCACCAATCTGCAGGATCATGCCGTTCTCTTCGGCCAGCGGAATGAAGTGTTCTGGTGGCACGTCGCCGAAGGTCGGGTGACGCCAGCGGATCAGCGCTTCGGCACCGACCAGACGATGATCGTCGAGGCTGATTTTTGGTTGGTAGTAGAGAAACAGTTCATCACGTTCAATGGCCCGACGCAGTTCATGCTCAAGCGCAATGCGCTCGCTGGCCTGGGCGGTGAGGTCGCGGGTGTAGCTCTCGACGCGGTTGCGGCCCTTGGCCTTGGAGCGGTACATCGCCGCGTCGGCGTTTTTCACCAGCGTGGCGACGTCGCAACCGTCTCGAGGATAGAGGCTGGTGCCGATGCTGGCACTGATGAAGAACTCATGCTCACCGGCCTGGAATGGCGCACCGAAGCAGTTGAGCAGTTTGGTGGCGATGTTGTCGGCGTCGCTGGCCTGTTGCAGGCCGGGTAACAGAATGATGAATTCGTCACCGCCCAGACGCGCCACGGTATCGATGTCTCGCAATTGCTCCTTCAGGCGCACGGCGATGCCCTTGAGCAGCAGGTCGCCGACCGGGTGGCCGAGACTGTCATTGATGTGTTTGAAGCGGTCGAGATCGAGAAACAGCACGGCGCCCTGACTGCCGTTTTCCTGCTGGCTGTTCAGTGCCATCAGCAAGCGGTTTTCGAACAGCGTGCGGTTCGGCAGGCCGGTAAGCGGGTCGTGATGCGCCTGATAGTCGAGTTTGGCTTGTGCATGTTTGAGGCTGGAGATGTCGGCAAACACCGCAACAAAGTGGGTAATGAACTTGTCGCGATTGCGCACAGCACTGATGGTCAGCCAGCTGGGGTATAGCTCGCCGTTCTTGCGTCGGTTGGAGATCTCGCCTTGCCAGTGACCTTCGTCGGTCAACTGGTGCCACATTGCCGCGTAGAACGCGCTGTCATGCAGGCCGGAGGCGAGCAGGCGCGGCGTATGCCCGAGCGCTTCGCTTTCGCTGTAGCCGGTGATTTCGGTGAAAGCGCGATTGACCGCACTGATGTGTTGTTGGGTGTCGGTGATCAATACGCCTTCAGCGGTACTTTCGAACACGGTGGCGGCCTGCTGCAGTTTTTCCTGCATCAGATGCCGCTCGGTAATGTCGCGGGCGATGGTCAGCATGCAGTCATCTTCGCCAATCGGCAGCGGACGGCTAGATACTTCACAGAGGCGGATCTGCCCGTCACTGCGGCGGATATGGCAGGTGAAGTCACGGACGAAGCCGTCGCGATGCAACAGATCGAGCATCTGTTTGCGTTCGTTGAGGTTGACCCAGATTCCCAGATCCAGTGCCGAGCGATCCACCGACATGGCGCTATTGAAACCGGTGATACGGCTGAATCCTTCGTTGACCTCCAGCAGCAGGCCGTCGCTCTGGCGTGACAGCAGCAAACCGTCCGGCGAAGCATGGAAGGCTTTGGCAAATTTCTCTTCGGAGGTTTGCAGTTGCTGTTGGGTTTCCTTGAGTTGGGTAATGTCTCGTACTACGACGACAAGCGCGGGTGTAGTGTCCAGATCAAACGGCTCGGCGGAAATCAGGCCGGTAAACAGTTGGCCATTGTTGCGGCGAAACGGCATCTCCAGATTACGAATGCTGCCTGCCTGCAGGCGCTGCAGCAATCCGGGACCGACGCCGGGAATCCCCCAGATATTCAGCTCGGTCGCCGTTTGGCCCAGCACTTCTTCGGCTTTCAGTCCGATCTGTTCTTCAAACGCTTCGTTGACCTCCAACAGGCAGCCATCGGACAGCCGTGCAATCACCAGAATGTCCGGGCATTGCTGAAACACCGAGGCGAACTTTTGCTCCGAGAGTCGCAGCGCCTCTTCGGTGCGCTTGATTTCGCTGATGTCGATCATCAGGCCGCGCATCACCGGCTCATGGCCATGCTCGATCAGGCTGACGATGTCGCGCACCCACAGGCAGCGGCCATCAGCGGTTATCACCCGATAGTCGACGATGTGATCGCGACCCTGGCGAAGCGCTTCTTTGCAGTAACTTTGTGTACGGGTCAGATCGGCCGGGTGAATGATGTTGTGCCAGAAACCGGGAATCAACCAATGGGATTGTGGATAGCCAAGCAGGTCCTCGGCGTGGGGCGACACATAGCTGTAGGTGAAGTCGCTCATCCGCGCTTCCCAGGCGATGGCCGACAGGCTCTCGACCAGGCCACGATAGTGGTATTCGCTGCTGCGCAGTTCCTGTTCGAGGTCGATACGTCGGGCGATTTCCGAACTCAGGCGGCGGTTGATGCGGATCACCACGGCGAGAATCGTCACCAACAGCAACAGACCCGGTAAACCGTAGATCAGCAGGTCCGACCAGAATGTCCGATGATCAAGGACGTTGCCGACCCAGTGCTCCTGAATGCTGCTGATTTCATCAGGGCTCATGTCAGCAAGGACTTTGTCGAGAATCCCCACCAGCATCTTGTTATCGCGGGGCACGGCCATCGCCAGTTGGTAGCGATATGGGGTTTCGCCACTGACGTACAGACCGTCGAGCTTGAGCTGGCGCAGGCTCCAGACGCTGGACGCGAGGTCGCCGACGACGGCGTCCACTTCGTCGGTCGCCAACGCTTGTAATGCCGAACTGACATTGGGCATGGCCACCAGATTCAGATCGGGGTGGTGGGTGCGCAGCAGTTCGTGGGGCGCGTAGTTTTCCACCACGGCGATCTTCAAACCGTACAGGTCGTCGAGCTTGCGCGGTTGCGCGCCGCCGATGTGGGCGAGAATGACGATCGGAAAATCAAGATACGGGCGGGTGAACGACAGGTAGGTCTGACGCTCGGGGGTGGACATGATGCCGGGCAGGAGGTCGATCTTGCCCGATTTGACCTGTTCGAGCACCACCGTCCAGCTCACCGGTTCAATGGGCGTCAATTTGATTGCCAAGCGTTGGCGAATCACGTCGATATAGTCGGCAGCCAGGCCCTGATAGCGGCTCTGATCGTCGCGAAACTCAAAGGGCGGCCACGACGCATCGACACCCAGGCGCAAGTCCGGGTGAGCCGCCAGCCAGCTACGTTCTTCATCGGTCAGAGTCAGCGCGTCAGCCGTTGCGGTCCAGATCATCAGTGACAGCAAAAAAAGCACGGACGCCAATCTGGGCATAACGCTCTCGTTATGGCTCGGGGATGATTGTTTCGAGTGTAGACGGGGTACGCGGGGGAGGGGCGTTGCGAAGGATTTAATCTGCCATATAAACAAAACCCCCGGCCTGGGCCGGGGGTTCTGGTATCACTCGTCGAGGAAGGAGCGCAGATGCTCGCTTCGCGTCGGGTGGCGTAGCTTGCGCAGCGCCTTGGCTTCGATCTGACGGATCCGCTCACGCGTTACGTCAAACTGTTTGCCCACTTCTTCGAGTGTGTGGTCGGTGTTCATGTCGATACCGAAACGCATGCGCAGTACTTTGGCTTCACGGGCAGTGAGGCCGGACAGCACTTCGCGAGTCGCTTCTTTCAGGCTCTCAACAGTGGCGACATCGATTGGCGACTGCATGGTCGAGTCTTCGATGAAGTCACCCAGATGGGAGTCTTCGTCATCACCGATCGGGGTTTCCATGGAGATCGGCTCTTTAGCGATCTTCAATACCTTGCGGATCTTGTCCTCAGGCATTTCCATGCGTTCGCCCAGCTCTTCCGGGGTCGGTTCGCGACCCATTTCCTGCAGCATCTGCCGGGAAATACGGTTGAGCTTGTTGATCGTCTCGATCATGTGCACCGGAATACGGATGGTGCGGGCCTGGTCGGCGATCGAGCGAGTGATCGCTTGACGGATCCACCAGGTGGCATAAGTCGAGAACTTGTAACCACGACGGTATTCGAACTTGTCTACCGCTTTCATCAAGCCGATGTTGCCTTCCTGGATCAGATCGAGGAATTGCAGACCACGGTTGGTGTACTTCTTGGCGATCGAGATCACCAGACGCAAGTTGGCTTCAACCATCTCTTTCTTCGCGCGGCGGGCCTTGGCCTCACCGATCGACATGCGACGGTTGATGTCCTTGATTTCTGCGATGGTCAGACCGGTTTCGGTTTCCAGCGCGATCAGTTTCTGCTGGCAACGAATGATGTCCGGTTGCACGCGACCAATGGCTTCGGCGTATTTGCTCTTGCCTTTGGCCAGGGCGTCGGACCAGCTTTCGTCGACTTCGTTGCTCGGGAACTGACGCAGGAAATCGGCGCGTGGCATACGTGCATCACGTACGCACAGTTGCATGATCGCGCGCTCTTGCTGACGCAGACGATCCAGGGCACTGCGGACACGCTCGACCAGGCCTTCGAATTGCTTCGGCACCAGTTTGATCGGCATGAACAGCTCGGCCAGTGCGAGCAACTCGGCAATCGCTGCCTTGTTGTTGCGACCGTGCTTTTTCAGGGCCTTGCGGGTGATTTCCATCTGGTCAGCCACGGCGCCGAAACGCTGGGCAGCGATGACCGGATCCGGACCGCTTTCGGCTTCTTCTTCGTCATCGGAAGATTCGGCTTCATCGTCGTCGGTGTCGTCGTCGGCTTTCGCCACTTTAGCTTCGACAGGCGGCGGCACTTCGGCAGGCGGCGCAATGCCGTCGTCCGGGTCGATATAACCGCTCAGAACGTCGGACAGGCGACCACCTTCGGTGGTGACGCGGGTGTACTCGGAGAGAATGTGGTCAACCGTGCCAGGGAAGTGCGCGATTGCGCTCATCACTTCACGGATGCCCTCTTCGATACGCTTGGCGATTTCGATTTCGCCTTCACGAGTCAGAAGCTCGACCGTACCCATTTCACGCATGTACATGCGCACAGGGTCAGTGGTGCGACCGATATCGGTCTCCACCGCTGCCAACGCAGCGGCTGCTTCTTCCGCAGCGGCCTCGTCGGTATCGGCGTCGGCCAACATAAGGGCGTCCGCATCCGGAGCACTCTCGTGTACGGGGATCCCCATGTCGTTAATCATGCGGATGATGTCTTCCACCTGCTCAGGATCTGAAATATCCTCGGGCAGGTGGTCGTTGACCTCGGCGTAAGTCAGATACTTCTGCTCACGACCCAGTTTGATCAACTCAATAATACGAGACTGCTGTTGCGCTTTTCCGGACATAACACCCTATCCACTGAAGGTCTTGGCGGGCAAAAAACAAGCCGAGGATTATACCTGAGCTATGACCTCACGCGCCAGTTGAGGTCGGGTTTGATGCGGAAACATTGCGACTTAGTAGGTCGCGCAGTTGGTTTTTCTCTTCAACGCTCAGTTCGCTTTGACGCGCTTTCCTGAGCAACTGTTCCAGATTTCGCTCGCGTTGGCGGGCTGACAAGCTAGTAATGGTGTCGAAAAACTGTTGTTCAAGGTTATCGCCGTCAATCAGCCACTCCTTTTCTGCCAAAGCCTTGAGCAAGCGTCCCTGTTCAGTGCCGTGCCATCGCGCGATCAACTGAAATGAGTTTAGCTTGGGATTCTTCTGTACAGCTTCGAGCAGGGCCACAAGTAACTGGGCGTTGGTCTGATTCTCGTCCGCAATGTGCCCGGCATCTTCGACGCGCTTGGCCAATTGTGGGTGATGAAGCAGTGTGCGCAGGGCGGTCAGGGTTGGCGACTCGACGCCAATCGGTGTGCGCGGGCGCTGCTGATCGCGATCACCGCCACGTTTGCCGTTCTTGTCCCAGGGTTTTTTGTCCCACTTCTTGCCGCCAGCGCCGGGCTTTTTCGGCGTCCACTCCTGCTGCGGCACATACATGTCCTGTGCCTGCGGCTGATGGTAGTCGCTGTAGTCCGGCATCGCATCGTAATCGATGCCCGGATCGTAGGCGGGCGGGGCTTCCTGTGGCGCGCTTTGTGCCAGCTGACTGACGGTTTCGCTGCTCAGGCCGGTGATTTCGGTCAGGCGCTGACGCATCAGAATACGCAGGTTGGCGCCCGGCACTTTGTCGATCAGCGGTGCGGCGAGGGTGGCCATGTGGGCCTTGCCTTCGAGCGAGCGCGGATCGGCTTCTTCGGTCAGTTGCTGGAAGAAATAATCCGCCAGTGGCTGAGCGTGCTGATTGATCCGGGCCTTGAAGGCGTCAGTGCCTTCGGCGCGCACCAGGGTATCCGGGTCTTCGCCTTCGGGCAGAAACAAAAAGCGCGCCCGGCGGCCGTCTTGCAGGCTTGAAAGCGTTGCTTCCAGGGCGCGCCACGCGGCGTTGCGGCCGGCCTGGTCGCCGTCGAAACAGAACAACACGTTCGGTACGACGCGGAACAGGCGCTTCAAATGTTCTTCGCTGGTCGCGGTGCCCAGCGTCGCGACGGCATTCTTCAGCCCCTGCTGTGCGAGGGCGATGACGTCCATGTAACCTTCGACGACGATGATTTCGTCGAGGTTGCGGTTGTTCTTGCGTGCTTCATAGAGGCCATAGAGTTCCTGGCCTTTATGGAATACCGGGGTTTCCGGTGAGTTCAGGTATTTCGGCTTGTCGTCGCCGAGCACGCGGCCGCCGAAAGCGATGATCCGCCCGCGGGTGTCGCGGATCGGGAACATTACGCGATCGCGGAAGCGGTCATAGCGTTTGCCGGTTTCGGCGTTCTCGATCAGCAGGCCTGCGTCGATCATGGCCTTCTGCTGCAATGTATCGCTGCTCAAGTGCTTGAACAGATTGTCCCAGCCCGGCGGCGCGAAACCGAGGCCGAAATCCCGGGCGATCTCGCCAGTCAGGCCGCGTCCCTTGAGGTAATCCACTGCAGCTTTGCGTGCCGGATGGCTCTTGAGCGCCTGCCGGTAAAAGTCGGCGGCGGCGGTGAGCAGTGGATACAGCGGCGAATCGGTCGGCTGCCGTGGCTTGCGCTCGCGGCCGCTTTCTTCGCGGGGGATTTCCATGCCGGCGGCTTTGGCCAGATCTTCGACAGCCTGGGGGAAATCCAGGTTGTCGTGATCCATGAGAAAGCCGAGGGCATTGCCGCCGGCGCCACAGCCGAAACAGTAATAGAACTGCTTGTCGGGGCTGACGCTGAAAGACGGCGTTTTCTCTTTGTGAAACGGGCAACAGGCGGTGTAGTTCTTGCCGGCCTTCTTCAATTGCACGCGCGAACTGACCACATCGACGATGTCGGTGCGGTTCAGCAGGTCGTCAATGAAGCTCTGGGGAATCAGCCCGGCCATGGCGTTCTCGTCGTCTGCGCTGTAATAAGTCCGATGCGAAAGGCTGCCGGACGCGGGTCATTGTTTGAAGCACGCAAAATGTGCGGCTCGACCGGTGTCGTCTGCGTAATCGCTGTCGGGGAGTGTATCTGCCGAAAATCCACTGACGTTAGTACTCATCAGTCGTCGACTATTTGAAAGTGTTGCGCTGAATCCGCTGACGGCCGGTTCAGGGCCTCGGATCGCTCAATAAAGCGGGCACGCATGCAGGTGCCTTGGGCTGATCGTCGTAAGAGGAATCAGTGGGTGTGCTCGTCAGTAGCCTTGAAAGGCTCGTCAGAAAAGACGTGCACCGCTGGCAAAAGAGCCAGGTCTGACGCGTGAAGCAGATTTGTCTCGGTCGCATGTGCGGCTTCGACGGTGAAGCATCAAGCGTTTTACGCAAATGCCATTAGCCCGGCTGAGAGCCGGGCTTAGGCAAGAAGCTTGCTACGAACGTCTGTGTATTAGTACAGACGAACGGCGCGGCGCTGTTCGCGCTGAACTTTCTTGGCGTGACGCTTAACAGCGGCTGCTGCTTTGCGCTTACGCTCAGAAGTTGGCTTCTCGTAAAATTCGCGGCTACGAACTTCAGCCAGTACACCGGCTTTTTCGCAGGAGCGCTTGAAACGACGCAGAGCTACGTCGAAGGGTTCGTTCTCTTTAACTTTGACGGCTGGCATCCAGAGCTACCTTCATTCATTACCGGGGTCAACATCCTCGCGGCAAAAGAGCACTTGAAGACGTCGGTTTTTAAGGGTTGCGGATGTTAACCCCTCATCGCTCGGAATGCAAAGCCTCTGATCGAAAACCGCTGGTCGGGGCATCACGCGGCGACTATTATGCGCGCCTTCGAATTCAGCCTAAACAAGGCGCAAACCCATGCTAGTACTGGGATTAGAAACCTCCTGCGACGAAACCGGCGTCGCATTATATGACAGCGAACGCGGCCTGCTGGCCGACGCACTGTTCAGCCAGATCGACCTGCACCGCGCTTATGGCGGCGTGGTGCCGGAGCTGGCCTCGCGTGACCACGTCAAACGCATGCTGCCCTTGATCCGTCAGGTGTTGGCCGAGGCTGACTGTGTGCCGACCGAGATCGATGCAATCGCCTATACCGCGGGTCCTGGCCTGGTTGGCGCATTGCTGGTCGGCGCTTCCTGCGCTCAGGCACTGGCGTTTGCCTGGGGCATTCCGGCGCTCGGCGTGCACCACATGGAAGGCCACTTGCTGGCGCCGATGCTGGAGCCGAAACCGCCCGAATTCCCGTTCGTCGCTTTGTTGGTCTCCGGCGGTCATACGCAGCTGGTTCAGGTCGATGGCATCGGCCAATACAGTCTGCTCGGCGAGACGCTGGATGATGCCGCCGGTGAGGCATTCGACAAAACCGCGAAGATGATGGGTCTCAATTATCCGGGTGGGCCGGAAATCGCCAAGCTGGCCGAGAAGGGCGTCGCAGGACGTTTTACCTTCCCGCGTCCGATGTGTGATCGCCCGGGTCTGCAATTCAGCTTCAGTGGTCTGAAAACCTCTGCGCTCAACGCCTGGCAGCAGTGCGTCAACGCCGGGGACGACAGCGAGCAAGCCCGTTGCGACATCGCGCTGGCGTTCCAGCAGGCCGTGGTGGAGACTTTGACCATCAAGTGCAAGCGTGCCCTGAAGCAGGCCGGCATGAAGCGTCTGGTGATTGCGGGCGGCGTCAGCGCCAATAAGGCGTTGCGTGTTTCGCTGGAAAAGATGCTCGGCGACATGAAGGGCGATGTGTTTTATGCACGCCCGGAGTTCTGTACCGACAATGGCGCGATGATCGCCTTTGCCGGTTGCCAGCGTTTGCAGGCCGGTCAGCAGGAAAGTCTGGCGATCAGCGTGCAGGCGCGCTGGCCGATGGAGCAATTGTCGGCGTTGTGATGAGTGGCGCTCATGGCCGGTATTTAAAAATGCCGTTCGCGCCCGGCAAACAGGTCGCGTAGATTGCCGCGGTGGCGCCAGACGATCAGCAGTGTCAGCGCGCTCATCGGCAGCAGCGCTTCCGGTTCCTGCCAGGCCAGCAAAGGCAGGGTCAAGGGGGTTGCGATCAGTGCTGCGAGCGAGCTGGTGCGGGTCAGGTAAAACGTCAGTAACCAGGCGCATACTGCCAGCAGCGCGGCGGGCGGATACAGGCCCAGCAGCATGCCGGCAGCAGTGGCGACACCCTTGCCGCCACGAAAGCGAAAGTACAGCGGGAACAGGTGACCGATCACGGCGCACACGCCGATCCACGCCTGATCCTGCAGCGAAAGGCCGACAGTCGAAGCGATCAGCACCGGCACCAGGCCTTTGCACAGATCACCCAGCAGGGTCAGGATCGCCAGTTTGCGACCGGCCAGGCGCAACATGTTGGTGGCACCGGCATTACCCGAGCCACTCATTCGCGGATCCGGGTTTCCGGTCAGGCGGCTGAGCAAAATGGCGAAGGACAGCGAGCCGAGCAGGTAGGCGAGAGTCGCCAGTAACCAAAACATGCTAACTATTCCGGGCGAGGACGCCCTGATTCTAACGGCGCATTGCGCCCTTGTCGTGCAGCGGAGAGAAGTGCTTGGACAGAGTGTTTATCGAAGGCCTGGAAGTCGACACCGTGATTGGTGCCTACGACTGGGAGCGCGGCATCCGCCAGTGCCTGCGCCTTGATCTGAGCTTCGCCTGGGACAATCGCCCGGCCGCGGCCGGTGATGACCTGACCCTGGCGCTCGACTACGCCAGCGTGTCCACGCGAATTCAGGCGTTTGCCGAGCAAGCGCAGTTTCAACTGGTCGAGACCTTCGCCGAACGTCTGGTTGAAGTGCTGATGAGCGAATTCAAGATCACTTGGGTACGCCTGAAGCTGACCAAGCCCGGCGCCGTTCCGGCTGCCAAGGGCGGCGTGGGTGTGGAGATCGAGCGCGGATGTCGCTGACTCAGGTCTACCTCGGGCTCGGTAGTAATATCGAGCGCGATACCCATTTGCGCGCAGGGCTTGAAGCTTTGGCGACGTTTCTGGTGGATATCCGCTGTTCGGCGGTGTTCGAGAGCCAACCGGTGGGGATCAAAAGCGGGCCGTTCTTCAACTTCGTGGTGTCGGCGTATACCGATCTGCCGTTGATGGAGCTGGACCGACGCTTGAAATTCATCGAGGCGGATAACGGTCGCTATGCGCCTGATCGCAAGGGCTTGCCGCTGGATATCGACGTGCTGTTGTATGGTGATCTGGCGGGGAATTTCGACGGACTGGTTCTGCCGCGCGCGGAGATTCTGAAAAATGCTTTTGTGCTGTGGCCGCTGTCGCTGATTGCGCCGGATCGCGTGCATCCGGGGGTGGGAAAGAGCTTCGCGACATTGTGGGCTGAAGCGCAGATTGATCAGGTGCTGGCGCCGGTGCCGTTCGAATGGCGAGGTGAGCAGTTAACCCCGTCGAATCTTTAAAAGCAAAAGATCGCAGCCTGCGGCAGCTCCTACAGAGAAACGCATATTCCCGTGTAGGAGCTGCCGCAGGCTGCGATCTTCTGATCTTGCTTCAGGCGTTCTCTTTGTAAGCCTTCAACGCCTTCAGTCGCTCACGTTTCAGCGCTTCGCCCAGTTCCGGGCCCTTGAATCCCTTCTCCAGTAACGGCTGCACCGCAACCTCTCGCGCAGCCTTCGCTGCACCGCGCAAATAATCCGCCTGTGGATAACTTCTCTGCTCCAGCCCTTTACGGCCTCGGGCGTCCATTTCGCATGCCGCGATAAACTCTTCAAACCGCTGCGGTCGGCGATACACATCAAAGCTCTGCAACAGCTCAAGCAGCGTCGAGGCCTTCAACTCCAGCGCCCGGTGGCTGTGGGTGTGGTACTTGCCGACCAACAAGGCCAGCTCCTGACAATCCTTTGGTGCCTTAAAGCGTTCGTTGACCGCTTTGATCAGCTTCAACCCCGTGTGCTCATGGGCGATGTGTCGCGGCCATTCTTCCTCCGGGGTCAGGCCTTTGCCGAGATCGTGCAGCAGGCAAGCCCAGCGAACCGTCAGCGGTTGTTTGTGCCGCGCCGATTGCTCCAGGACGCTGAGGGTGTGCAGGCCGGTATCGATTTCCGGGTGATGCGCTTCCGGTTGTGGCACACCGAAAAGCGCGTCGACTTCTGGCATCAGTACTTTCAGTGCGCCGCAGTCGCGCAGCACCTGAATGAACACTTGCGGCTGATCTTCCATCAGTGCCCGGGAGATTTCTTTCCAGCTACGTTCAGCGGTCAACGCCTCCAGCTCACCGGACTCGCTGAGCTGACGCATCAATTCCAGCGTCTCCGGTGCGACAGTAAAACCCAGCCCGGCATAACGCGCTGCGAAGCGGGCAACGCGCAATACACGGAGTGGATCTTCGGCGAACGCCGGAGAAACGTGGCGCAGAATCCGGGCTTCAAGATCGCGCTGGCCATGGTAGGGATCGGTCAGATTGTGCTCATTGTCCTCGGCCATGGCGTTGATGGTCAGGTCGCGACGAATCAGGTCTTCCTCAAGCGTCACTTCGGGGCTGGCGTGAAAAGTGAAACCGCCATAACCGCGCCCGCTCTTGCGTTCGGTGCGGGCGAGGGCGTACTCCTCGCCGCTTTTGGGATGAAGAAACACGGGGAAATCCGCGCCAACCGGGCGATAACCCTGGGCGAGCATTTCTTCCGTGCTGGCACCGACCACGACCCAATCGATGTCGGTGACTGGTTTGCCCAGCAAGCGATCACGTACGGCACCGCCAACCTTGAAAATCTGCATAAAAAACCTCCGTTAGCCCGACAGAATAACCCTTGCGTCAGACTTTCGGAGGCCGAAACCGGATCAAAGATGAATGACGGCAAGGTCAAGTCGACCGTAATCCCCTTCGCTGTGTTCACTGCGTGGCGGTACGTGGTGGGTTTTCATGATCTGGTCGCCTTGCAGGGTTTCCAGATGGATATCGAAGCCCCACCAGCGATGCAGGTGTTTAAGCACCTCGTCTGTGGAGTCACCCAGTGGTTTGCGGTCATGCTGCTGGTGACGCAAGGTCAGTGAGCGGTCGCCGCGCCGATCGATGCTGTAGATCTGCACGTTCGGTTCACGATTGCCGAGGTTGTATTGCGCGGCCAGTGTTTCGCGGATGATCCGGTAGCCGGGTTCGTCATGGATCGCAGGCACCAACAAGTCGTCCTTCTGATCGTCATCCATGATGCTGAACAGTTTCAGGTCACGGATCACCTTGGGCGACAGATACTGCAGGATGAAACTCTCATCCTTGAAGCTGCTCATGGCGAATTTGATGGTCGACAGCCAGTCGCTCCCGGCAATTTCCGGGAACCAGTGACGATCCTCTTCGGTTGGTTCTTCACACATGCGCCGGATGTCGCGATACATGGCGAAACCCAGCGCGTAGGGGTTGATGCCGTTGTAGTAAGGGCTATCGAAACCTGGCTGAAACACCACACTGGTGTGCGAGGTGAGGAATTCCATCATGAAGCCGTCGGTAACCAGCCCTTCGTCATACAGGTCGTTCATCAGCGTGTAGTGCCAGAATGTTGCCCAGCCCTCGTTCATCACTTGGGTCTGGCGTTGCGGGTAGAAGTACTGGGCGATCTTGCGCACGATCCGCACGATCTCGCGCTGCCACGGTTCCAGTAACGGCGCGTGTTTTTCGATGAAGTACAGGATGTTTTCCTGCGGCTCGGCCGGGAAGCGTGCGTTGTCCTTGTCGCTGTATTTATCCGCGCCTTTGGGAATGGTGCGCCACAAATCGTTGATCTGCTTTTGCATGTGCTCTTCACGATCCTTCTGCCGACGCCGTTCTTCTTCGGCGGAAATCGGGTAAGGACGTTTGTAGCGGTCGACGCCGTAGTTCATCAACGCATGGCAGGAGTCGAGCAGGTCTTCTACTGCATCGATGCCGTGACGCTCCTCGCACTGCATGATGTACTGCTTGGCAAACACCAGGTAATCGATGATCGAGCTGGCGTCGGTCCAGGTGCGGAACAGGTAATTGCCCTTGAAGAAGCTGTTATGCCCGTAACAGGCATGCGCCACTACCAGCGCCTGCATGCAGATGGTGTTTTCCTCCATCAGATAGGCGATGCACGGGTCAGAGTTGATCACGATTTCGTAGGCGAGGCCCATCTGCCCACGGCTGTACGACTTTTCCGTGCTGAGGAAGTGTTTGCCGTAGGACCAGTGGTGGTAGCCCAGTGGCATGCCCACCGAGGCATACGCATCCATCATCTGCTCGGCGGTGATCACTTCAATCTGGTTGGGGTAGGTATCCAGCGCATAGCGGGCCGCAATCCGGGCGATTTCGCGGTCATAGGTCTGGATCAGCTCGAACGTCCATTCGGAGCCGGTGGAAATGGGTTGGCGCTTCTGCTCTTTGGCGGTCATGTCACTAACCTGCGCTGGAAGAGTTCACGGAAGACCGGATAGATATCCCCGGCCGAGACCAGTTGCTGCTGGGCAAAAGTGTCAGAGAAGGCTTCGGCGATGCGTTCGTACTCGTACCACAAGGCCTGATGTTCGCGTGGGGTAATCTCCACATAAGTGTAGTACTGCACAAACGGCATGATCTGGTTGATCAGGATGTCGCGGCAGATTGGCGAGTCATCATTCCAGTTGTCGCCGTCGGAAGCCTGAGCTGCGTAGATATTCCACTCGTTGCTCGGGTAACGCTCGGCCATGATCTCCTGCATCAGTTTCAGGGCACTGGAAACGATGGTGCCGCCGGTTTCCCGTGAATAGAAAAACTCCTCTTCGTCGACTTCCCGGGCGCTGGTGTGGTGGCGGATGAACACGACATCGATCTTGTCGTAGTTCCGTTTCAGGAACAGGTACAACAGGATGAAAAAGCGTTTAGCGATGTCTTTGGTCGCCTGGGTCATGGAGCCGGAGACGTCCATCAGGCAGAACATCACGGCTTTCGAACTGGGGTTGGGCTGTTTGATCAGCAGGTTGTATTTCAAGTCGAAGGTATCGAGGAACGGCACGCGATGGATGCGCGCGCTGAGTTTTTCGATTTCCGCCTCGAGTTCCTGAATATCGCCGAAGTTGTCCGGCTCTTCGCGTCTCAGACGCTCAAGTTCTTCTTTGACTTCGCGCAGTTTTGCCCGACTGCTACCGGACAGGGCAATGCGTCGCGCATGAGCCGAACGCAGGGTGCGGATGATATTGATGCGCGACGGGTTGCCTTCGTTGCTGATCCCGGCCCGCACGGTTTTGAAGGTGTCGGTACCGCTCAGGTTGCGTTTGACCAGGTTCGGCAGTTCGAGGTCTTCGAACATGAATTCGAGGAATTCTTCCTGAGTGATCTGGAAGACGAATTCGTCCATGCCCTCGCCGGAGTTGCCGGCCTTGCCCGGGCCGCGTCCGCCACCGCCGCCCGGCGGGCGGGCGATGTGTTCGCCGGCGGTGAACTCCTTGTTGCCCGGATGCACCACGGTCTGCTTGCCGCCGCGGCCATGGTGAAGCACCGGTTCGTCGATGTCGCGACCGGGAATACTGATCTGTTCACCGTGCTCCATATCGGTAATGGAGCGCCGGCTGACCGCCTCTTCGACAGCCTTCTTGATGTGGTCACGGTAACGCCGCAGGAAGCGCTGACGGTTCACCGTGCTCTTGTTCTTGCCATTGAGACGTCGGTCGATCACATAACTCATAGGAAGCCCTCCGGGCAGCTTCAAGTTGTGAGCTTCAAGCTGCAAGTAAAAGCAGGTTCCCGGGCATCAGTGGGTTACGCGCTTTGTTCTTGCAGCTCGTAGCTAGAAGCTTGCAGCTGCTTCACTGCGACTTCCGTACCCGTAGGTACCATTCGGAAAGAAGCCGTACCTGTTTGTCGGTGTAGCCGCGTTCGACCATTCGAGTGACGAAGTCGTTGTGCTTTTGCTGATCCTCCTTGCTGGCCTTGGCGTTGAAGCTGATGACTGGCAGCAGATCTTCGGTGTTGGAGAACATTTTCTTCTCGATGACCACCCGCAGTTTTTCGTAGCTGAGCCAGGTCGGGTTCTTGCCGTTGTTGTTGGCGCGTGCGCGTAGTACGAAGTTGACGATCTCGTTGCGGAAATCCTTCGGATTGCTGATGCCGGCCGGTTTTTCGATTTTCTCCAGTTCTTCGTTCAGCGCGACGCGGTTGAGAATCTCGCCGGTTTCCGGATCGCGGTATTCCTGATCCTGAATCCAGAAGTCCGCGTACAGCACGTAGCGGTCGAAGATGTTCTGGCCGTACTCGCTGTAAGACTCGAGGTATGCGGTCTGGATCTCCTTGCCGATGAATTCGATATAACGCGGCGCCAGATATTCCTTCAGGTAGCGCAGGTAGCGCTCGCGGGTTTCAGCCTGGAATTGTTCCTGTTCGATCTGCTGTTCCAGCACATAGAGCAGATGCACCGGGTTGGCAGCGATTTCATGCGGATCGAAGTTGAAGACCTTGGACAGGATCTTGAAGGCAAACCGGGTCGACAGACCGTTCATGCCTTCGTCGACGCCTGCCGAGTC
The DNA here is from genome assembly GCF_056313565.1 of Pseudomonas sp. 3B-A001-10F. NCBI lineage: Bacteria > Pseudomonadati > Pseudomonadota > Gammaproteobacteria > Pseudomonadales > Pseudomonadaceae > Pseudomonas > Pseudomonas sp. 3B-A001-10F. The sequence goes on along the minus strand of NZ_JBQYFW010000010.1, from coordinate 44,406 downwards.
GCGGTATTCCTGGATCGACTTGGCTTTCGGATCGGTGTCTTTGAGGTTTTCGCCGTCGTAGACGCGCATCTTCGAATAGATGTTGGAGTTTTCCGGCTCCTTGAGGCGCGACAGCACAGTGAACTGCGCGAGCATCTTCAGGGTGTCAGGCGCGCAATGCGCTTTGGCCAGGGAGCTGTTGAACAGCAGTTTGTCGTAGATCTTCACTTCGTCACTGACGCGCAGGCAGTACGGCACTTTGACGATATAGATCCGGTCGATGAACGCTTCGTTGTTCTTGTTGTTGCGGAAAGTGTGCCATTCCGATTCGTTGGAGTGGGCGAGCAGGATCCCGGTGAACGGAATCGCGCCGAGGCCTTCGGTACTGTTGTAGTTGCCTTCTTGCGTCGCAGTCAGCAATGGGTGCAGCACCTTGATGGGTGCCTTGAACATTTCGACGAATTCCATCAGGCCTTGGTTGGCCCGGCACAGCGCACCGGAGTAGCTGTAGGCGTCGGCGTCGTTCTGTGGGTATTCCTCGAGTTTGCGGATGTCGACCTTGCCGACCAGTGCGGAGATGTCCTGGTTGTTCTCGTCGCCCGGTTCGGTCTTGGCTACGGCGATCTGGTTGAGGATCGACGGGTACAGTTTGACCACGCGGAACTGGCTGATGTCGCCGCCGAATTCGGCCAAGCGCTTGGTCGCCCAAGGTGACATGATGGTGTTCAGGTAGCGCCGTGGAATGCCGAAGTCTTCCTCGAGGATTGCGCCATCTTCGGTGGCGTTGAACAGACCCAGAGGCGATTCGAATACTGGCGAGCCCTTGATGGCGTAGAAGGGCACTTTTTCAATCAGCTGTTTCAGCTTTTCGGCCAGGGACGATTTACCGCCACCGACGGGACCGAGCAGATAAAGGATCTGTTTCTTCTCTTCCAGGCCTTGGGCGGCATGGCGGAAATACGAAACGATCTGGTCGATGCATTCTTCCATCCCGTGGAAGTCTTCAAAGGCCGGATAGCGACGGATCACCTTGTTGGAGAAGATGCGTGACAGCCTCGAATTGGTCGAGGTGTCGAGCAGTTCCGGTTCACCGATGGCCAGTAATAGACGCTCGGCGGCAGAAACGTAGGCGCTCCGGTCTTTTTTGCACAGCTCCAGGTACTCTTGCAGCGAGAGTTCTTCCTGGCGTGTGGACTCGAAGCGTTGTTGGAAGTGGCTAAAGATACTCATGACGTCACCTCGCTCGATACGTGGAGCCGACGCCGGATCACTCAGTCGATGCTGGCAAACAACCGTTTAGGCAGCTGTTTGTTTACCCCCCAGAACACTTTCACGATCGACAATCGTGAAAGTCACTCCCGATGACCCGTGCGCCGGTGTACCGGCTCTCCCCTGTTTTGGATGGCCTGGGCTTAAGGATAGTTGGGAATTCGGGAGGTAAAGGCGAGATACGTAATTAGTTGTGGCAAGACCGTTCGTCTGCCAGCGCGGGCCCACGGCAGCCGGGGCCTGCGCGTGACAAAAAAATTATTCGGCGGTGCCTTGCGCAGTTTCCGCAGGATAAGTCGTACGCCACAGCTCGAAGCCGCCGTCCATGCTGTAGACGTCGGAGAAGCCTTGGCTGATCAGGTAGGCCGCAGCACCCTGGCTGGAGTTGCCGTGATAGCAGACGACGACGGTCGGCGCATCAAGGTCAGCGCCTTGAATGAAAGCGTGCAGGGAATGGTTGTCCAGATGCTTCGAGCCGCTGATGTGCAGGGCGGCGAAAGTCGCCGGGTCGCGCACGTCGACGACGACAGCACCTTGTTCACGCAGGGCCTGGGCCTGTTCCGGGGGGATTCGTTTGAATTCGCTCATGGCGGGTTCCTGTTGCTCGGCTGAAAGCGCAGTCTAACGCGGTGCGCTGACTGGCGAAGTTTCGGGGATAAGTGGTGCGACAGTTGGCGCGAGTCCGCCGTGTTCGTCGCATTTGCACGACAGCCGTTCGCCGCTGTCGACATTCATCAGGGTCAGGCTGCCGCCCCAGACACAACCGGTGTCGAGCGCCGAGATACCTGGCTCATGGATATTGCCTTCGAGTGCCGCCCAGTGGCCGAAGATGATGCGCAGGCCTTTGGTCTTGCGATCCTTGTGCTGAAACCACGGTTTATATCCGGCGGGTGCTGTGTCGAGGCCTTCCTTGCTCTTGAGGTCGAGTTTGCCTTCGGCGGTGCAGAAGCGCATGCGGGTGAAGTAGTTGGTGATGACGCGCAGGCGAGTCACGCCTTTGAGATCGTTGTCCCATTTCGCCGGATCGTTGCCGTACATGCCGTCGAGGTAGGCGAGCAGCATGTTGTCGTCTCGCAGGGCCGTTTCGACTTCGGCGGCGCACTTCAGTGCGCGGCTCAGCGACCATTGTGGTGGTATGCCAGCGTGAACCATGGCGACATCGCGCTGCTCGTCGTAGTGCATGAGCTTTTGTTGGCGTACCCACTCCAGCAGTTCCGCGCTGTCTGGGGCATCGAGAATCTCGCGCAGGGTGTCGGACTTTTTCAACCGCTCGATGTTTTTAGCCGCTGCCAGCAAATGCAGGTCGTGGTTACCGAGCACGCAGACCAGCGATTCACGCATGCCATACAGAAAACGCAGGGTTTCCAGTGATTGCGGGCCACGGTTGACCAGGTCACCGACCAGCCACAGTCGATCAAGCTTTGGGTCGAACGCCACTTGCTTGAGCAGGCATTTCAGCGGTTCGAGGCAGCCCTGCAGGTCGCCGACGGCATACGTCGTCATCAGTGCAAAGACCCGGGCACGGCGAGGCGGAACGGCTTGATGACGGCGTCGAAATGTTTGCCATCGTCGGCGACCATTTCGTAGGTGCCCTGCATGGTGCCGACCTTGGTGGTCATCACTGTGCCGCTGCTGTAGGTGTGGCTTTGGCCGACGTCAATCAACGGTTGCTGGCCAACGACGCCGGCGCCGCGGACTTGCTCTTCATGCCCGTCACCGTCAGTGATCACCCAATGCCGCGACATCAGTCGAGCCGGTAGCTCGCCATTGTTCTGCACAGTGATGGTGTAGGCGAAGGCGAAGCGGTCGTGCTCGGGTTGCGATTGGTCTGCCAGATAGCGGGTGACGACGCTGACATCGACCTGGTAACGGGAATCGGACATGCAAGAGGCCTTAAACGAAGCGGAACGCGGGGCGTAGCTGATGGGGATTCAGTCTAGGCAAGTATCGGGCAGTAAACCAGAGTGGCGTCCTGCCCGATAGCGTTCATCGTTTATCAGTCGGCGGCGGGGGAGGCCGGGACTTGTACCGCGAGCTGGTCGGCCAGACGTACGAACGCGGCCAGATCCAGTTGCTCCGGACGCAAGCTGCCATCGACGCCGGCGGCTTCAATCTCGGCATTGCTGAGCAGTTGCTTGAGAGTATTGCGCAAGGTCTTGCGGCGTTGGTTGAACGCTTCGCGCACAACGCGCTCCAGCAGCTTGTGATCCTTTGCCGGGTGCGGCAGTACGGCGTGCGGCACCAAGCGGACGATGGCCGAGTCGACCTTCGGCGGCGGGTTGAACGCGCCCGGGCCAACGTTGAACAGGTGTTCCACACGGCAATGGTACTGAACCATGATCGACAGGCGACCCCAGTCACCACCGCCAGGACCTGCGGCCAGACGCTCAACCACTTCTTTTTGCAGCATGAAGTGCATGTCGCGAATGATGCCGGCATTGTTCAGCAGGTGAAAAATCAGCGGCGTGGAGATGTTGTACGGCAGGTTGCCAACCACACGCAGGCTGTTTGGCGCGGCGTTGAGTGTGTTGAAGTCGAACTTCAGCGCATCGCCCTGGTGCAGGTTGAAATTGCTCTTGCCGGCAAACTGCTGGTTGAGGATCGGGATCAGATCCTTGTCCAGTTCCACCACGTCAAGTTGTGCGCCGGAGTTGAGCAGGCCGGCGGTCAGTGCGCCCTGGCCCGGGCCGATTTCCAGCAGGCGGTCTTCAGACTTGGCGCTGATGGAGCGCAGGATGCGGTCGATAACGCCGGCATCGTGCAGGAAGTTCTGGCCAAAGCGTTTGCGCGCCTTGTGTTGGTATTGCTCGGTCATAAACGGGTCTCGGCCATCTGGTAGGCGGTTTCCAGGGCGACTTGCAGGCTGCCGGTATCGATCTTGCCGCTGCCGGCCAGATCCAGGGCGGTGCCGTGATCGACCGACGTGCGGATGATCGGCAGACCCAGGGTCACGTTGACGGCAGCGCCGAAGCCTTTGTACTTAAGCACAGGCAAACCCTGGTCGTGGTACATCGCCAGCACTGCGTCGCAGTGCTCCAGATATTTGGGGGTAAACAGAGTGTCGGCAGGCAGCGGGCCACGAAGGTCCATGCCCTCGCCGCGCAGGCGCTCTAATGTCGGTTCAATGATGTCGATTTCTTCATGGCCCAGGTGTCCGCCTTCACCGGCGTGCGGGTTGAGTCCGCAAACCAGGATGCGCGGGCGGGCGATGCCGAATTTGTGTTGCAGGTCGCTGTGCAGGATCCGTGTCACGCGCTCCAGCCGTTCGGGTGTGATTGCGTCGGCAATCTCGCGCAGGGGCAGGTGAGTGGTGACCAGTGCCACGCGCAAACCGCGGGTGGCGAGCATCATCACCACTTGGGCGGTGTGGGTCAGGTCAGCGAGAAATTCCGTGTGCCCGGAAAAGGCGATACCTGACTCGTTGATCACGCCCTTGTGCACAGGGGCGGTGATCATCCCGGCGAAGTCGCCGTTGAGGCAGCCATTGCCGGCGCGGGTCAAGGTCTCGAGGACGAATGCGGCGTTGGCTTTGTCCAGTTGCCCGGCAACCACGGGGGCGCTGAGCGGCGTATCCCAGACATACAGGCTGCCTGCGGGCGCCGGAGCGTCCGGCCAGTGATCAGGCGCAACATCCAGCAAAGTGACGGCCAGCCCCAGCTGCGCGGCCCGCTCAAGGAGCAAGTCGCGGCTGGTGATGGCAATCAGGGGATGTGGCTGGGCTTGCGAGGCGAGCAGCAGGCACAGGTCGGGACCGATGCCGGCTGGTTCGCCGGGTGTCAGCGCGAAACGCTTGGGTTTCACTGCGCTGCCTGGTCTGCACCAGGGAGTTTGATCTCTACGTACGCTTCGTCACGGATCTGACGCAGCCAGGTTTGCAGCTCTTCGTCGTATTTGCGGTTACGCAGTACGGTCATGGCTTGCTGCTCGCGGGCCTGTTCAGTGCTGTCAGTGGCGCGACGGCCAAGGACTTCCAGAACGTGCCAGCCATATTGAGTCTGGAATGGCTTGGACAGCTGACCTTGTGGGGTCTTGGCCATCACTTCGCGGAATTCCGGTACCAGTGCGTTTGGGTCGATCCAGTTCAGGTCGCCGCCGTTGAGAGCAGAACCCGGGTCTTCGGAGTAGCTTTTCGCCAGAGTAGCGAAATCTTCACCGGCCAGGATGCGCTCATACAGCGATTGCACCAGGGCTTTGGTCTTGGCTTCGTCGCGAATCGGGCTTGGCTTCACCAGAATGTGGCGAACATGCACTTCGTCACGCATCTGCGCTTCACCACCACGTTTTGCCAGCAGCTTGAGGATGATGAAACCACCCGGCGTGCGTGCAGGTTGCGTGATGTCGCCAACAGCCATACTGCTCAACTCGCGGTCGAACGGCGGTGGCAGTTGCGCGGCTTTACGCCAGCCCATGTCGCCGCCTTCCAGCGCGTTGTCGCTGCCGGACTTGGCCACGGCCATCTGGCCGAAGTCCGCGCCTTGCTTGAGTTGCTGGTAAACGTCCATGGCCTGACGGTAAGCGCTCTGGATCGCTTCAGAGTTGGCGCTTTCCGGCGTCGGGATCAGGATGTTGGCCAGGTGCAGCTCTTCGGACAGTTGCATCTTGCCCAGGTCGGAAGCGAGGAAGTTCTTCACTTCCTGCTCGGAGACCTGAATGCGTTCTGCCACGCGACGCTGACGCACGCGGCTGATGATCATTTCGCGTTTGATCTGATCGCGGGCGTCGTCATAGTTCAGGCCGTCGCGAGCCAGAGCAGCACGGAACTGCTCAACCGACATGTTGTTGCGCTGGGCAATGGTGCCGACCGCCTGGTTCAGTTCTTCATCGGTGATGCGGATGCCGGAGCGTTCGCCGATCTGCAGTTGCAGGTTTTCGACGATCAGGCGCTCAAGCACCTGTTGATCCAGTACGCCAGGAGGCGGCAGGCCGCCACCACGCTTGGCGATGGTCTGCTGCACTTCGTGGACGCGCTGGTCCAGTTGGCTCTGCATGACCACATCGTTGTCGACGATCGCTACCACTTTGTCGATGGATTGAACTGCGGCGTTCGCCGCAGTACCCAGGAACAGCGCGCCCAGCATCAGCGGGCGCAGACAATCAGAAAGCTTGGTCTTCACGTTCACGATAACCTTGAATGCCTTTGTCGAGGAAGCTCTCTACCTTGGCGCCAGTGAGGCCGCCGAGTCCCTTCAGAACAATTTGGAGGAAGACGCCATGGTCGCCTTTTTCGTTTTGCGGAGCTTCCTGGCTGAACTCGTCATAGGAAACCCAGTAACGGTTGATCAGGCGCAGTTTCCAGCAGCAGTTGTCGTACTCGAAACCACCGAAGGCTTCCAGGGTACGGTTACGGTTGTAGTCATACTGCCAGCGGCTGATCGCGTTCCACTGTGGAACGATCGGCCAGATGACCGAGAAGTCATGCTGCTGGATCTTGTAGTAGTCCTTCACGTAGCCAGGCTGCCCCGGGGTGCCATAGTCACCGCCGCCCACCGACCACTGACCGGTGTTCTGGTCGTAACGAATCTGGTCGTTACGATAGCGATAACCGGCGTTGATAACCTTGTTCGGGTTGTCTTCTGGCTGGTAGTGGAACATCGCGCTGCCGGAGCGCGGGCTGCGGGTGTCCGGATCCCAGTTGTAATCGGCAGTGGTGCGCCAGTCACGGTTCCAGCGATATTCGTATTCCAGCGCATACGGCGACACATTGGACTTGGAGTCTGCGCGGGTTTTCGCATCGATGCCTGGCAGTTGGACTTCACGATCCTTGAAGTACAAGGCCTGGCCGACGCTGATGCGCTGACGTTCGAAACCGTTGTCTTCGATCCAGCGGCTGGTCACGCCCAGCGACAGCTTGTTCTCGTCACCGACACGGTCGGAGCCGGAGAAACGGTTGTCACGGAAAAGCGACGAGTAGTTGAAGGTGTATTCGCTGGTGTCAAATACCGGAATATCCGACTGGTCTTTCTCGGGTACATAGAGATAGAACAGGCGAGGCTCCAGCGTCTGGCGGTAGTTCTTGCCAAAAAACGATGTGTTGCGGTCAAAGTACAGGCCGCTGTCGATACTCGCGATCGGTACGCCACGGTTCTGGTTGCTGTCGAACTTGCCGTAGAGCTTCTGGTTTTCCGCCGACAGTGCGTCGATCTGCGATTTGCCGGTTCCGTCCAGGTCCAGTTGGTACTGGGTGTACTGGTACTTGAGCGACGGCTTCAGGAAGCCATAGGTCCAGTTCATCGGCAGGCTGACGCCTGGTTTCAGGTTCAGTCGATCGCCATTGGCGCGTGCCAGGCCCGCAACGTTGGTATCCAGACGCGGGGACGAATTACCGTCTTCATCGATGAAATTCCCGGTTTTCAAATCACGATCAAACCGTACCAGCTCGGTCTCGTAATCGAAGTTCAGGCCTTCCGGGTGATACGGCAGCTGACCGTTGAAGGTGATCTGCGGCAAACGGCCGTACGGTGTGATGTTCGAAACGGTTGCGAGCTGATACTGCTGAGCGTTCAGCGTGGCGGTATACGAATCACCACGGTAAGACACCAGACCTTGCTGATTGACGAAGTCGCTGGACTTCACGCCAATCTGATCGGTCTGCAGATCCTGGAAGTAGTACGGATCGCTGATCTTCGTGTAGTCAACCTGCGTGAACACACGGGAGTCGAAACCGCCCTTGTGCTGCCAGTTGTACATATAGCGGTTTTTTTCGTAGTCGGTCTGCTTGCTGCGCTCGGTATCGTCATCGTTCAGATACGCCGCACCAAACTGACCTTCACTCGACTTGGTCAGGTAACGGAATTCGCCTTCCACCAACATGCCGCGCTTGCTCATGTAACGCGGATACAACGTGGCGTCATAGTTCGGCGCCAGGTTGAAGTAGTAAGGCGTGACCAGCATGAAGCCGGTATCGCTGCCGCTGCCAATGGTCGGCGGCAGGAAGCCCGACTGGCGACGGTCGTCGATCGGGAAGTAGATGTACGGCGTGTACAGAATCGGAATGTCTTTTACGCGCAGCGTCACGTTGGTCGCGGTACCGAAACCGGTGGCCGGGTTCAAGGTGATGTTGTTGCCCTTGAGCTGCCAGGCATTGCTGTTCGGTTCGCACGTGGTGTACGTGCCGTCCTTCAAACGGATGATCGCGTTTTCGGCACGCTTGGCGTACAGCGCGTTGCCGCGGATACGCGATTTGTGCATCACGTATTCGGCGTTGTCGACTTTGGCTTCACCGGTGTCGAGCTGCACATCGGCGTGGTCGCCGACGATCAGCGCGCCGTTGTCGCGGATACGTACATCGCCATTGAGTTCGGCGCGGCTCTCGGCCTGATACAGGCTGGCCTCGTCGGATTCGACCTGCATGCTGCCCTGACGCAGGACAACATCACCGGCCAGCGTACCGACTTGATCATCGGTGTTATAGCGCGAGGCTTTTGCGCCGATAAAGGTCGGAGCATCGCTTTTGTTCGTCTTGTCATTCATGCCAGGACGAATCGGTTCGATATAGGCACCAGAGCAGTAAGGCCCGGTCTCGGCCAATTGGGCGGCGGTGAGCTTCTCGCGCGGAACCCAGTCGAGGTGACTGAAGTCTTCGCTACGGGATTTCAAACCGCGGCCCTTGGCTTCGGTGACCAGCGCCGTTTTAGGCGCTGTGTCGGCAGCCGAACCGTTCTCGGTCGCTGCTTCGCCGGTAGCGCTGACGGCACTGCCGTCATGCACTGGACGCGGCGGCAACGCAGCAGCGGTTGATTTGGGCGCACAGGCCCAACCACCCGAAGCCGAGACGGAGCAGTCATACTGCTCGGCGGCAACAACGAATTGACTGGCCAGAGGTTGCATAGCCAGCAGACTGCCGGTTACCAACAACGGAAATTTTTTACGAAACGCGGGGGATTTCAATGCCATCTTATTAGTCCGGGCTTCCTGCGTGCCATCTGCCCGCGGTGTGGGCCGCACGCCTCTCGATGGTCTGAAAAAGATGCTGGATAATAAAGCATGACCCGCTTGACGGCTAGCGCCGTCGGAGACCCTTGCAATGCCTGACCAAGATGTACGCTTGCAACACCTGAAAGTTTGGCTCGATGAGCAGTTGGCAATCCTGTTTGCAGATCAGGGCTGGGGCACCGTGCCCCCGGCCACGTTGACTGCGGCCAGCAGCGACGCGAGTTTCCGCCGTTACTTCCGCTGGGAAGGCGAGGGTCGCAGCTTCGTCGTGATGGACGCGCCGCCCCCCCAGGAAAACTGCAAACCGTTCGTGGATATCGCTTTTTTGCTGGCGAAATCCGGAATAAATGTGCCGAAAATTTATGCCGAGGACCTCGAGCGCGGATTTCTTTTGCTCAATGACCTGGGCAACCAGACCTATCTCGACGTGATCGATGGCGAAAATGCCGACGCATTGTTCGCCGATGCCTTGCAAGCGCTGCTGGCTTTTCAGCAGTTGCCGATGGTTGCACCGTTGCCGAGCTACGACGTTGCCTTGCTGCGCCGTGAGCTGGAACTGTTCCCCGAGTGGTATGTGAAGCGTGAACTCGGTGTCGAATTTGATTCGACTCAGCAACAGCAGTGGCAGCAGGTTAGTGATCTACTGATCGACAGCGCACTCGCTCAACCCAAAGTGCTGGTACACCGCGACTACATGCCACGCAACCTGATGCTCAGCGAACCGAATCCCGGCGTGCTGGATTTCCAGGATGCGGTTTACGGCCCGGTGACCTACGACGTGACTTGTCTGTTCAAGGACGCCTTCCTCAGCTGGCCTGAAGAACGCGTACGTGGCTGGCTGGAAAGTTATTGGCAACAAGCCTCGGCGCTGAATATTCCGGTGCAGCCGGACTTCGAAGACTTCCTGCGTGCCAGCGACCTGATGGGCGTGCAGCGTCATTTGAAAGTTATCGGCATCTTCGCGCGCATTTGTCATCGTGATGGCAAGCCGCGTTACCTGGCCGACGTGCCACGTTTCTTCTCCTATATAGAAGCGGTGATTGCGCGTCGTCCTGAATTGGCCGAACTGCAAGCGCTGTTCACCAGCCTGCGGGGTGGAGCAACAGCATGAAGGCAATGATTCTGGCGGCAGGCAAAGGCGAGCGCATGCGTCCGCTGACCCTGACCACGCCGAAACCACTGGTGCGTGCCGGCGGTGTTCCCTTGATCGAATATCACCTGCGCGCCCTCGCGGCCGCAGGATTCAACGAGATCGTGATCAACCACGCCTGGCTCGGTCAGCAGATCGAGGATTATCTGGGTGACGGTTCGCGATTTGGTGTGAGCATTCAGTACTCGCCCGAAGGCGAGCCACTGGAAACCGGCGGCGGGATTTTCCGGGCGCTGCCGATGCTTGGCGATGATGCGTTCCTGGTGGTCAACGGTGATATCTGGACCGATTATGACTTCAGCGTCCTGCACCAGCCGATCAACGGACTCGCGCATCTGGTCCTTGCGGACAACCCGATGCATCACCCGAACGGTGATTTCACGTTGGCCGACGGCCAGGTGATCGATGGCCAGCCTGACGCTGCAACCCTGACCTACAGCGGCATCGCTGTGCTGCATCCGCAACTGTTCGATGGCTGCACCGACGGCGCGTTCAAGCTGGCACCGCTGCTGCGCAAAGCCATGGCGGCTGGCGAAGTGAGTGGCGAACGCCTGAAAGGGCACTGGGTCGATGTCGGTACGCATGAGCGTCTGGCCGAAGCTGAAACATTGATAGAAGCGAGTCGCTGACATGTTGTGGCCAGGGACTCTGATTGGAGCCGGAGCGGGTTTTGCAATCGCCAGCATTCCGGGGGCCATGCTTGGGGCATTGTTGGGGCAGGCGCTGGATCGGCGTCTGAACCTGCAAAGCTTTGGGCATCTGCGGGAAAAACTCGGCGGTCGGCCGATGCTGCGCAACGACGAACTGTTGTTTGTGTTGCTCGGGCGTCTGGCCAAGAGTGATGGTCGGGTTACCGACGGGCATATCCAGCAGGCACGCAACGAGATGCGTGCGCTGGAGATGAGTGAGCCGGCAACGCGCCGCGCCATCGCGGCATTCAACCGTGGCAAGTCTGAAAATGACAATCTGCGCGGTTATCTGCGGCGCTTGAGCGCGCAGCCCCATGCGGCCGAGGGTGTCTTGCGTGCGTGCTGGCGGATGGTCTGGGCCGATGGTCGTGCTGGCGTCAGCGAGCGTGAATTGTTGGCGCAGTGGGGCAAATGGCTGGGATGGACAACGCATCAGGTGCAGGCGCTGGCCAGTGATTACGAACCGGGCAAGCGTCCGATCGTCAGTGCTGCAGTGAGCTATCAGGAGGCGATGCGTTTATTGGGCGTGTCGGCGTCCAGTGAACCGGCGCAGATCAAACGGGCCTATCGGCGCCTGCTCAGTCGTCATCATCCGGACAAGATTGCCGGAACGGGGGCGACGCCAGCGCAGGTGCGTGAAGCGACTGATAGAACCCGGGAGCTGCACAATGCTTATACGTTGATTCGTGAGCGGCGGGATTTTCGCTAGTCGTTAGAGCTGTGTTGGCGGTGATGGCCCCTTCGCGAGCAAGCTCGCTCCCACATTGGATCTGCGTACACAATCCATTGTGGGAGCGAGCTTGCTCGCGAATGAAGGCGCCTCGGTCTTATTCGGTCAGTCCGTGTTCTGCGGATTCAGCCAGCCACGCACCCGACGGAACAACTGTTCCTGCTCAGCCTTGTTGTCTGGCAAGGCTCTGAGCGCCACTTGGCTGAACGCCGAAGTCTTCAAGCGCTTGCTCGCCTGCATGCGTTCCAGCGCGGCGTTGCGATCCAGCGGCTTGTCCATATAGAAAATATCTGCGGTCGGCAGCTTCAGCGTTGGCGTCAACTCGGCCAGTGGCGGTTTGGCCTTGGCTGGCATCTGCGCATCGACCATGACGAACTTCTCTACCTGCGCGGTTTGTTTCTCGCCCAGGTATCGCGCGGCCCAATAGGCGCCAGTGCCGTGTCCGAGTACGACAATGCTGCGTGCGCTCTGCTGTTCGGCGTAGGCAATCGCGGCGTCGATGCGCGCGAAGATGCGTTCGGCGTCAGCCTTGGATTGTTCTTCAGTGGTTTCGGCGACCACTTGATCCGCCACTTCGGCTTCACCGCCAGCGGCTTGTTCAATTGGCTGCGCGGTAGTGGAGTCCTTGCTACCCGACTCCGGTGCTTTCGGCGCAACCGGCGCTTCAACCACGCGCGGTGCGATGGCGTCGCTTTGCAGGTCGGGCAGGGTGATACTCAGGCTGCTCCATTTTGCATCCGGCAGTTTGCGCCGCAATGGGCCGATTGCCTGCGGCCAGTCAGCGGTTTCGCCGGCGCCAGGGATGATGATCACCGCGCCTTTGGGCTCGGCGGTGTTGGCCGGTTTCCACAGGGCGAGGAAGCTGTCGCTGCCAGCCTGCAATTGTTGCTGTTCTTGCGCCGGGACTTTACGTTCCAGTGCGGCGGCCTCTTCCTGACTACGCTCTAGCAGTGGCTGGCGTTCGGCCGGTTTTTCTTCTGCCGGTTTTTCCGCCGCAGGAGTAGGGTCGGCGGCGTTGACGGAAAACGCACAGGGCAGGATCAGCGACAGGCACAATGCTGGCATTGCCAGGCGGTAAACAGAGGGCATCGGTTATTCCAGGCCAGAAAGTATCCCGGCAGCCTAATGGGTTGGTCAGAATTTGTCAGTGTATGAGACTTCAATGAAGCGATTTTGCTGCCTGTGGGTTATCGGCTGTTTGTGGTTTCCCTTGATGGGCTGGGCGGCGCCTGCGCCCCCGGCCCACGTTGCGCAATTGTCGGCGGGCCAGCAGCAATGGCTGGCGCAGCACAATGAACTGCGCGTCGGTCTGGTCCTGCAAGCACCGTATGCGCAATACGACCGGCGTTTGCAGCGGCTGTCCGGGGCCAATGTCGAACTGATGAAGTTGTTGGCCAAGACGCTCAATGTCGAACTGAGCTGGCGTAACTTTCAGGATCTCGCACAACTGGAAACCGCCGTGCGCGAGGGCGAGATCGATATCGCTCCGGGCCTGAGTCAAACCCCGAGTGCGTTGCGTCTGTGGCAGTTCTCCGATCCCTACATGCGCGTGCCGCAACTGGTGGTCAGTGATCAGAAGGCCAGTGGCGTGATCGATCTGGAGAAACTCGACAGCCAGGTCCGCGTCGCCGTGCGCATGCCCAGCAGTACTGCCGATTACCTGCGCGGCAACTATCCACACCTGAACCTGCAAGGCGTGCCGCTGGAGCGTCAAGCCTTGCAGTTGCTGTTGACGCAGCAGGCCGCCTACGCCGTGGTCGACGAGGCACAACTCGGGCGGTTGTCGGTAGAGCCGGAGTTCGCCGAGCTGGTGGTGGTCGGCGATATCGGCCTGCCGCAACTGCTGCGAGTCGGTTCGCGCCGTGATTGGCCGGAGCTGGCCGGTATTGTGCAAAGTGCTTTGCGCGCGATTCCGGCCAAAGATCTGGAGCAACTGCACAACCAATGGCTGCAACCGAAATACCCGCGACTGTCGGAGTCGCCCGGCTTCTGGCAGAACCTCAGTCTGTTGTTTGCGGTGATGCTGCTCAGTTGTGTCGCGATCGTGTTCTGGCAGCGCCGCCAACAGCACAGCCTGGAGCAGCGATTGCTGGCCGCCCGGGAAGACATCGCCTTGCGCGCGGCCAGCGAAGAAGCGCTGCGGTTGACGCAGTTCTCCATCGATCAAAGCACCGTCGGCATCCTCTGGGTCAACTGGGACAGCCATGTGCGCTACGCCAATCGCGCGGCGGAAAACATGCTCGGTTACCCCTCAGGCGGGTTGATCGAGCGTCCCCTGATCGACTTCGAGCCGGGGCTGCACATGGATCGCTGGCTCAATCTGTGGAAGCGCGCGCGGGCCAGCGAAGAAGGGCCGCTGAGTTTCGAAACCAGTTGCGTGCGCGCCGACGGCAGTGTTTTGCCCGCGGACGTGTCGCTGAGTTTCCTGCGCTTTCGCGACAGCGAATACCTGGTGGTTTACCTCACCGATGTCACCGAGCGCCGCCGGGCACTGGCGGCGTTGCAGGAAAGCGAGGCGCGTCTGCAAGGCATTGCGGCGAATGTGCCGGGGCTGGTGTTCCGTCTGGAGCGGGCACCGGTGACCGGGCAGATCGACTTTGCCTACATCAGCGAGGGCAGCGAAAGTCTGGTCGGTTATGCCCCGGCCACCATTGCCCATCGCGACATGGGCCTGCGCAGCCTGGTGCATCCCGACGATAAGGCGAGTTATCACCGCACTCAGGATCAGGCGCTGGACACCGACAGTGACTGGTCATGGCAAGGCCGGATCCTCACGCGTCAGGGCGAGCAGCGCTGGGCCGAGATCAAAGCGATCACTCGCCAACTGGAGGGCGGCGCGTACGTGTGGGACGGCATCGTCTGGGACATCAGCGAGAGCAAGCGTATCGAGCTGGAACTGGCGGCCTCCCGCGAGCAACTGCGCGAACTGTCGGCGCACCTTGAAAGCGTGCGTGAAGAAGAGAAGGCGCGAATTGCCCGCGAGGTTCACGATGAGTTGGGGCAGATGTTGACGGTGCTGAAACTGGAAACATCGATGTGCGAACTGGCCTACGCGCAACTCGATCCCGGTCTGAACGAACGGTTGAACAGCATGAAGCGCCTGATCGCCCAGTTATTTCAATTGGTGCGTGATGTGGCGACGGCGCTGCGACCACCGATTCTCGATGCCGGGATTGCGTCGGCAATCGAGTGGCAGGCGCGGCGGTTCGAGGCGCGTACGCAGATTCCATGCCTGGTGCAGGTGCCGGACAATCTGCCGGCGCTCAGTGATGCCAAGGCGATTGGCCTGTTCCGGATCCTGCAGGAGGCGCTGACCAATGTGATGCGCCATGCCCAGGCGCATACTGTGGAACTGACGCTGGCGCTGGAAGGCGACGAATTGTGTCTGACGGTCGCCGATGATGGCGTAGGATTCGTCGCCGCTGCAGGTCGGCCGACTTCGTTTGGTCTGGTGGGCATGCGCGAACGGGTGCTGATCATGGGCGGGCGGCTGACGCTGGAGAGTGAGCCGGGGGAGGGCACCAGTCTGGTGGTGCGGGTGCCGGTGAGTGAGGTTTGAAGGTTTGTGGTGTTTGGGCTGACGCTATCGCGAGCAGGCTCGCTCCCACAGGGATTGGTGTGTACCTGAAATCTGGAGAAAAAATTTGATCCGTGTACTGGTAGCCGAAGACCACACCATCGTCCGCGAAGGCATCAAGCAATTGATTGGCCTGGCCAAGGATCTGCAAGTGGTGGGCGAGGCGAGCAATGGTGAGCAACTGCTCGAAACCCTGCGCAGCGTGCCGTGCGAAGTGGTGCTGCTCGACATCTCCATGCCCGGCGTCAATGGCCTCGAAGCGATCCCGCGCATCCGTGCTCTGAACAATCCGCCAGCGATTCTGGTGCTGTCGATGCATGACGAAGCGCAGATGGCTGCTCGGGCGCTGAAGGTTGGCGCCGCCGGGTATGCGACCAAGGACAGTGATCCGGCGTTGTTGCTCACCGCCATTCGCAAGGTCGCGGCCGGTGGGCGTTACATTGATCCGGATCTGGCGGATCGCATGGTCTTCGAAGTCGGCCTGACCGATGCGCGGCCGCTGCATTCGTTGCTGTCGGAGCGCGAATTCTCGGTGTTCGAGCGCCTGGCCCAAGGCGCCAACGTCAACGACATCGCCCAGCAACTGGCCCTGAGCAGCAAAACCATCAGCACCCACAAGGCGCGTTTGATGCAGAAACTCAACATCACCTCGCTGGCCGAACTGGTCAAATACGCGATGGAACACAAACTCCTCTGATCAGCACTGTTCCCCTGTGGGAGCGAGCAGGCTCGTTCCAAAGGGGATCTGCTTTGGATCCGGATTGTGCGCATATCCCTAAGCGACACGCGTTTTTGCCATTGCTTGTGGCTCGCAGCTTGTCGCTTGTCACTGCCTTATCCATTAGCGCCATCCTTGTAGGGCAATCCCTACCCCCAACCTTCCATCCGGCTGAGGCGATTCTCTCCTGCGCCCCGATTTGCGCGCCTGTCAGCAACCACTAGGCTTAATCCACAAGCAGTCATCAACAACAAAGGTGTGGGTATGAGCCAGGTCGAAACAAACGCAGGGGCCAGTGATGTGCTGGTCAGCTTTCGTGGAGTGCAGAAGAGCTACGACGGCGAGAACCTGATCGTCAAAGACCTCAACCTGGACATCCGCAAAGGCGAATTTCTCACCCTGCTAGGTCCATCCGGTTCCGGCAAGACCACCAGCCTGATGATGCTCGCTGGCTTCGAAACACCGACCGCCGGCGAAATTCTGCTGGCCGGGCGCTCGATCAACAACGTGCCGCCGCACAAGCGCGACATCGGCATGGTGTTCCAGAACTACGCGCTGTTCCCGCACATGACCGTGGCGGAAAACCTCGCGTTTCCACTGACCGTCCGTGGCCTGAACAAAAGCGACGTCAGCGACCGCGTGAAAAAAGTCCTCAGCATGGTTCAGCTCGACGCGTTCGCCTCGCGTTATCCGGCGCAATTGTCCGGCGGTCAACAACAGCGTGTGGCGTTGGCCCGTGCGCTGGTGTTCGAACCGCAACTGGTGCTGATGGACGAGCCTCTTGGCGCCCTCGACAAGCAACTGCGTGAACACATGCAGATGGAAATCAAACACCTGCACCAGCGCCTCGGTGTAACCGTGGTCTATGTGACCCACGATCAGGGTGAAGCGCTGACCATGTCCGACCGCGTGGCGGTATTCCATCAAGGCGAAATCCAGCAGATCGCCCCGCCCCGCACCCTTTACGAAGAGCCAAAAAACACCTTCGTCGCCAACTTCATCGGCGAGAACAACCGCCTCAACGGCCGCCTGCTCAGCCAGACCGGTGAGCGTTGCGTGGTCGAGTTGGGCCGTGGCGAAAAGGTCGAGGCGCTGGCGGTCAACGTCGGCCAGACCGGCGAACCGGTGACCCTGTCGATCCGTCCGGAGCGCGTCAGCCTCAACGGTTCGAGCGATCAATGCGTTAACCGCTTCTCAGGGAGGGTGGCGGAATTCATCTATCTGGGCGACCACGTCCGGGTGCGCCTGGAAGTCTGCGGCAAGACCGACTTCTTCGTGAAACAACCGATTGCCGAGCTCGATCCAGCGCTCGCCGTCGGTGACGTGGTACCGCTTGGCTGGCAGGTCGAGCACGTACGCGCGCTTGATCCGCTTTTAGAGGCGAACTGATCGCCCCGGCAATACCAACACCAACCCTGCACGTGGAGAGAACAATAAATGTTGAGATCCCTGAAGTTCACCGCCCTGACCCTGGGCCTGATGGGTGCGGCCAGCGCGATGGCCGCCGGCCCGGATTTGACCGTGGTGTCGTTTGGCGGGGCGAACAAGGCGGCGCAAGTCAAAGCCTTCTATGCACCGTGGGAAGCGGCGGGCAACGGCAAGATCGTCGCCGGCGAATACAACGGCGAAATGGCCAAGGTCAAAGCCATGGTCGACACCAAGAGCGTGTCGTGGGATCTGGTGGAAGTTGAATCGCCAGAGCTGTCCCGTGGCTGCGACGAAGACATGTTCGAACAACTCGACCCGGCACTGTTCGGCAAGACTGAAGACTACGTCAAAGGCGCGATTCAGCCGTGCGGCGTGGGCTTCTTCGTGTGGTCGACCGTACTGGCTTACAACGCCGACAAGCTGAAAACCGCGCCGACCAGTTGGGCGGATTTCTGGGACACCAAGAAATTCCCGGGCAAGCGTGGCCTGCGCAAAGGCGCCAAGTACACCCTCGAATTCGCGCTGATGGCCGACGGTGTGGCGCCGAAAGACGTCTACAAAGAGCTGGCGAGCAAGGGTGGCCAGGATCGTGCGTTCAAGAAGCTTGATGAGCTGAAGCCAAGCATTCAGTGGTGGGAAGCCGGCGCGCAACCGCCGCAATACCTCGCTTCCGGTGACGTAGTGATGAGCTCGGCCTACAACGGTCGCATCGCTGCCGTGCAGAAGGAATCCAACCTGAAAGTGGTGTGGAACGGCGGCATCTATGACTTCGACGCCTGGGCCATCCCGAAAGGTCTGGACGCCAAGCGCGCCGAAGCGGCGAAGAAATTCATCGCTTACTCAGTACAGCCGCAGCAGCAGAAAACCTACTCGGAAAACATCGCCTACGGCCCGGCTAATACCCAAGCCGTACCGCTGCTGGCCAAGGATGTTCTGAAAGACATGCCGACCACCCCGGAAAACATCGCCAACCAGGTGCAGATCGACGTCAGCTTCTGGGCTGACAACGGCGAGCAACTGGAGCAGCGCTTCAACTCCTGGGCTGCGAAGTAACCCGAGCATACGGGCCGACGGCTTTCCGGATGATCGTTCCCACGCTCTGCGTGGGAACGCCGCCCGGGACGCTCCGCGTCCCCGTGTGACGCAGAGCGTCACTGGATTCATTCCCACGCAGAGCGTGGGAACGATCAGTAGCAAAAGTTCGAGGTGGTATTCACCACCTCTGTAACGATCAAAGATTTGCGGAGTACGTCATGGCCATCGCCGTTCCCCTGAACGAGGGCACCAGCCCCACCTTGAAGCAGAAGCTCAAGCGCGCCGAGCGGGTCAACCGCTGGAAGGCTCAAGCGCTGATTGCGCCGCTGGTGCTGTTTCTGTTGTTGGTGTTTCTGGTGCCGATCGTGGCGCTGCTCTACAAAAGCGTCGGCAACCCCGAAGTGGTCGGCGGCATGCCGCGCACCGTGGCGGCCATCGCCAGCTGGGACGGCCGCGGCCTGCCCGCTGAACCGGTCTATAAAGCTGCCGGCGAAGACCTCGCCGAAGCGCGCAAAAACCAGACGCTGGGCGATCTGTCCAAGCGCTTGAATATGGAGTTGGCCGGCTATCGCAGCCTGTTGACCAAAACCGCCCGGGCGCTGCCGTTTGCCAGCGAGCCGGCCTCTTATAAAGAAGCGCTGGAAGGTCTCGACGAACGTTGGGGCGACCCGGCCTACTGGCAAGCGGTCAAACGCAACACCAGCAGCATCACGCCTTACTACTTGCTGGCGGCTGTGGATCATCGCATCGACGACCTCGGCGAAATCGCCCCGGCTACTCCGGATCAGGCGATCTACCTCGACATCTTCGCCCGCACTTTCTGGATGGGCCTGGTCATCACCGTGATCTGCTTGCTGCTGGCTTATCCACTGGCGTACCTGCTGGCCAACCTGCCATCGCGACAAAGCAACCTGCTGATGATTCTGGTGCTGCTGCCGTTCTGGACATCGATCCTGGTACGAGTCGCCGCGTGGATCGTGCTGCTGCAATCGGGCGGGCTGATCAATAGCGGTCTGATGGCCATGGGCATCATCGATAAGCCGCTGGAACTGGTGTTCAACCGTACCGGCGTGTACATATCGATGGTGCACATTCTGCTGCCGTTCATGATCCTGCCGATCTACAGCGTGATGAAAGGCATCTCGCCGACCTACATGCGCGCGGCGATTTCCCTCGGCTGCCACCCGTTCGCCAGTTTCTGGCGGGTGTACTTCCCGCAGACCTACGCCGGTGTTGGCGCCGGTTGCCTGTTGGTGTTCATCCTCGCCATCGGCTACTACATCACCCCGGCGCTGCTCGGCAGCCCGAACGATCAAATGGTCAGCTACTTCGTCGCTTTCTACACCAACACCAGCATCAACTGGGGCATGGCCACCGCGCTGGGCGGGCTGTTGCTGCTGGCGACCGTGGTGCTTTATCTGATTTACAGCTGGCTGGTCGGCGCCAGTCGCCTGCGCCTGAGCTAAGGGGAATTCGAAATGCTGAGTCCTTACATGTCGCCCATTGAACGGGTGTGGTTCTACAGCCTGCGGATCCTCTGCGGCCTGATTCTGTTGTTCCTGATTCTGCCGGTGCTGGTGATTATTCCGCTGTCATTCAACTCGGGGAGTTTTCTGGTCTATCCGCTGCAGGGTTTCTCGCTGCAGTGGTACCACGACTTCTTCGCCTCGGCGGAATGGATGCGCGCACTGAAGAACAGCATCATCGTCGCCCCGGCCGCAACGGTGCTGGCGATGGTCTTCGGCACACTGGCGGCGATTGGCCTGACCCGTGGCGACTTCCCTGGCAAATCGCTGGTGATGGCGCTGGTGATTTCGCCGATGGTGGTGCCGGTGGTGATCATTGGTGTGGCGAGTTATCTGTTCTTCGCGCCGTTGGGTTTGGGCAACAGCTTTTTCTCGCTGATTGTGGTGCATGCGGTGTTGGGTGTGCCGTTTGTGATCATCACCGTGTCGGCGACATTGCAGGGGTTTAACCACAACCTGGTGCGGGCGGCGGCGAGTCTCGGTGCATCGCCACTGACGGCGTTCCGCCGGGTGACCTTGCCGCTGATTGCGCCGGGGGTGATTTCCGGGGCGTTGTTTGCGTTTGCGACGTCGTTTGATGAGGTGGTGGTGACGTTGTTTCTTGCCGGGCCTGAGCAGGCGACGTTGCCACGGCAGATGTTCAGCGGGATTCGCGAGAACCTCAGTCCGACGATTGCCGCTGCTGCCACGTTGCTGATCGCCTTCTCCGTCATTTTGCTGCTGACCCTGGAATGGCTGCGCGGGCGTAGCGAAAAACTGCGTACGGCTCAGGTTTAAGGGCCAGATCAAAAGCTTACCCCCTCACCCCAGCCCTCTCCCCCAGGGGGGCGAGGGGGAAGGGGAGCAGATCGTTGTGCTTTTCAAAACTCGAGTTCGACTCGGTATCGCACGTCGGTGTACCTCTCCCATCCACCTCGGTCAGTCCCCTCTCCCTCCGGGAGAGGGCTAGGGTGAGGGGCTCTTGATCTTCTAACCGATCAACCATTCACCACCTGAATAGCAGACAACCCCAAATCCCCAGCTAATCTTGTGCCCAGCTCCCACATCTATAAGAGGCTGCGCACGATGAGTCTGTCCCAGTTCAAAATCGCTCACAAACTGATCACCGGCGCCGCCGCCATCGAACAACTGGCCGCTGAGCTCACGCGCCTGGACATCGACAATCCACTGATCGTCACCGACGCCGCGCTGGTCAAATCCGGCACCGTCGAGCTGGCGCTGGTGCAACTCGGTGGGCGCGACTACGAGATTTTCGACCGCGTGCTGCCCGATCCGGAAATCGCCATCGTCGAAGACTGCATGCGCGTTTACCGCGAGGGCGGGCATGACGGCTTGATCGGCCTCGGTGGCGGCAGTGCCATCGACATCGCCAAAAGCGTCGCCGCCTACGCCGGTTACCACGGCGCGCTGGAAGATCTGTTCGGCGTCGATCAGGTGCCACGCAAAGGCCCACCGCTGATCGCCATCCCGACCACCGCGGGCACTGGCTCTGAAGTGACCAATGTTGCGATCCTCTCGGACAAAGTCGCACAGTTGAAGAAAGGCATCGTCAGCGACTTTCTATTACCGGACGTGGCGCTGGTCAGCCCGCAGATGACCCTGACCTGCCCACGCAGCGTCACCGCCGCCAGTGGCGTCGACGCCTTGGTGCACGCGATCGAATCCTATCTGTCGGTGAATGCCTCGCCGATCACCGATTCTCTGGCCATCGGCGCCATCAAGCTGATCGCCAAAGCGCTGCCCAAGGCCTACGCCAACGGCGCCAACCTGCAAGCGCGCGAAGACATGGCCACCGCCAGCCTGATGGCCGGCATGGCGTTCGGCAATGCCGGGGTCGGCGCGGTGCA
Source organism: Pseudomonas sp. 3B-A001-10F (assembly GCF_056313565.1). Taxonomy (NCBI): domain Bacteria; kingdom Pseudomonadati; phylum Pseudomonadota; class Gammaproteobacteria; order Pseudomonadales; family Pseudomonadaceae; genus Pseudomonas; species Pseudomonas sp. 3B-A001-10F. The sequence goes on along the minus strand of NZ_JBQYFW010000010.1, from coordinate 22,526 downwards.
TGCGCTGGCCTATCCGCTGGGCGGGCGCTTCAACATTGCCCATGGCGTGAGCAACGCCTTGCTGCTGCCGTATGTCATGACCTGGAACAAGATGGCCTGCGTCGAACGCATGCAGGATATTGCCGAAGCCATGGGGGTGAAGACCGCTCATTTGAGTGCAGCCGAAGCGGCAGACAAAGCTGTGCAAGCGATGACCGATTTGTGCGCGGCCGTGGAAATCCCGGCCGGGCTGCGTAGTTTCGGCGTGCCGGAAGAGGCGATCCCGGCGATGGCCGTGGAAGCCGCGGGCATTGAGCGGCTGATGCGCAATAACCCGCGCAAACTCAGTGCTGTCGATATCGAGAAGATCTACCGCGCAGCGTATTGAGTCAGCGCCGGTCATCCGTCATGGCATAACCCAATCATCGCGGTCACGGTGCGCGCTTGGAAACTTGAGGTATACAATGCGCGCCATCGTGATTTAGCTCAGAAAAGGTGCGTCATGCAGCCCTTCGTAATTGCTCCGTCGATTCTCTCCGCCGACTTCGCCCGCCTCGGCGAGGAAGTAGACAACGTTCTCGCCGCTGGCGCCGACTTCGTCCACTTCGACGTCATGGACAACCACTACGTGCCAAACCTGACCATCGGTCCGATGGTCTGCGCGGCATTGCGCAAGTACGGCGTTACCGCGCCGATCGACGCGCACCTGATGGTCAGCCCGGTGGATCGCATTGTCGGCGACTTCATCGAAGCCGGCGCCACCTACATCACCTTCCACCCGGAAGCCACGCTGCACGTCGATCGCTCGCTGCAGCTGATCCGTGAAGGTGGCTGCAAATCCGGTCTGGTGTTCAACCCGGCGACCCCGCTGGACGTGCTCAAGTATGTGATCGACAAGGTCGACATGGTCTTGCTGATGAGCGTCAACCCGGGCTTCGGCGGGCAGAAATTCATTCCTGGCACCCTCGATAAACTGCGCGAAGCGCGGGCGATCATCGATGCCTCGGGCCGTGACATCCGCCTGGAAATCGATGGCGGCGTCAACGTCAACAACATCCGCGAAATCGCCGCTGCTGGCGCTGACACCTTTGTTGCCGGCTCGGCAATCTTCAATGCACCGAACTATCAGGAAGTCATCGACAAGATGCGTTCCGAACTGGCGCTGGCTCGCCCATGAGCGGGTTTGAGCAGCTGTTCCCGGGGAAACTGCCACGGCTGGTGATGTTCGATCTGGATGGCACACTGATCGACTCGGTTCCGGACCTGGCAGCCGCCGTGGACACCATGCTGCTCTCTCTCGGCCGGCAACCGGCGGGCATCGATTCGGTGCGCGAGTGGGTGGGCAACGGCGCGCCAGTACTGGTGCGCCGTGCGTTGGCCGGTGGTATCGATCATTCGGCGGTGGATGACGTCGAAGCCGAGCACGCGCTGGAAGTATTCATGGACGCCTACGGCGCCAGCCATGAGCTGACCGTGGTCTATCCCGGCGTGCGCGACACTCTCAAGTGGCTGCACAAGCAAGGCGTGGCCATGGCGCTGATTACCAACAAACCGGAGCGCTTCGTCGCGCCGCTGCTGGATCAGATGAAGATCGGTCGCTACTTCAAGTGGATCATCGGTGGCGATACCCTGCCGCAGAAAAAGCCTGATCCGGCCGCGCTGTTTTTCGTGATGAAAATGGCCAACATCCCGGCCTCGCAATCGTTGTTCGTCGGCGACTCGCGCAGCGACGTGCTGGCGGCGAAAGCGGCGGGGGTCAAATGCGTGGCGCTGAGTTATGGCTACAACCACGGCAGGCCGATCGCCGAGGAATCCCCGGCGCTGGTGATCGACGATCTGCGCAAGTTAATTCCCGGTTGCCTCGGTTCGGCCGCTGAGATAACGTTGCCCGACGCTGCTCAATCCCATTCTGGAAACGCCATCGTGGTGGTCACTCGCAAACTCTGGATGAAAGTCATCAAGGCCCTGGCCCGCTGGCGTTGGCGCGCCTGACTTGTTCCTGGCCGGCCTGCCGGCGCGTTTGCATATCTGACTGAATTGCTCCTCACACCACGAGGCACCTTATGATCCGCGAAGAATTCCTGCGCTTGGCCGCTGACGGCTACAACCGCATTCCGTTGGCCTGCGAAACCCTGGCCGACTTTGACACCCCGCTGTCGATCTACCTGAAACTGGCCGACCAGCCCAACTCCTACCTGCTCGAATCGGTGCAGGGCGGCGAGAAATGGGGCCGTTACTCGATCATCGGTCTGCCGTGCCGCACCGTGTTGCGCGTTCACGACCATCACGTCAGCATCACCGTTGATGGCGTCGAGACCGAAAGCCACGATGTGGAAGACCCGTTGGCCTTCGTCGAAACCTTCAAGGCGCGCTACAACGTGCCGACCATCGCCGGTCTGCCGCGCTTCAACGGTGGTCTGGTCGGTTACTTCGGTTACGACTGCGTGCGTTATGTCGAAAAGCGCCTGGGCAAGTGCCCGAACCCGGATCCGCTGGGGGTGCCAGACATTCTGCTGATGGTTTCCGACGCCGTCGTGGTGTTCGACAACCTCGCCGGCAAGATGCACGCGATCGTGTTGGCCGACCCAGCGCAGGTGGATGCCTTCGAACAAGGTCAGGCGCAGTTGCAGGCATTGCTGGAGAAACTGCGCCAGCCGATCACTCCGCGTCGTGGCCTGGACTTCAGCAAGCAACAAGCGGCTGATCCGGTGTTCCGTTCGAGTTTCACCCAGAACGATTACGAAAAAGCCGTCGACACCATCAAGGAATACATCCTTGCCGGCGACTGCATGCAGGTCGTGCCGTCGCAGCGCATGTCGATCGACTTCAAGGCTGCGCCGATCGATCTGTACCGCGCTTTGCGTTGCTTCAACCCGACGCCGTACATGTACTTTTTCAACTTCGGCGACTTCCACGTCGTTGGCAGTTCGCCGGAAGTGCTGGTGCGGGTCGAAGACAACCTGATCACCGTGCGCCCGATTGCCGGCACGCGCCCACGTGGCGCCACGGAAGAAGCGGATGTGGCGCTGGAAGAGGACTTGCTGTCAGACGACAAGGAGATCGCCGAGCACTTGATGCTGATCGATCTGGGTCGTAACGACACTGGCCGGGTTTCGGAAATCGGCTCGGTGAAGCTCACCGAGAAGATGGTCATCGAGCGCTATTCCAACGTGATGCACATCGTCTCCAACGTCACCGGCCAGTTGAAAGCCGGGCTGACGGCAATGGACGCGCTGCGAGCGATTCTGCCGGCGGGCACCTTGTCGGGCGCGCCGAAGATTCGCGCGATGGAAATCATCGACGAACTGGAGCCGGTCAAGCGTGGCGTCTACGGTGGGGCGGTCGGTTACTTCGCCTGGAACGGCAACATGGACACCGCGATTGCGATTCGTACGGCGGTGATCAAGAACGGCGAGCTGCACGTGCAGGCCGGTGGCGGTATCGTCGCCGACTCGGTGCCGGCACTGGAATGGGAAGAAACCCTGAACAAACGCCGCGCGATGTTCCGCGCCGTGGCCCTGGCCGAGCAAACCCCGGACTGATCACTGATCTTCCCTGTGGGAGCGAGCTTGCTCGCGAAGAGGCCCCGTCAGTCAATATCTATGCTGGCTGACCCACCGCTTTCGCGAGCAAGCTCGCTCCCACATTCGATTTGTGTAGCCATAAAAAAAGCGGCGCCTGTGAGGGCGCCGCTTTTTTATGACCTGCAACCGCCCTGTAGGAGCTGCCGCAGGCTGCGATCTTTTGATCTACCGCTTAAAAATCCAACGCAACCCCGACATTCACACCCTGCTGGGTAAAGTCATCATCCTTGCGCAGCGAGTAGCCGCCGCGCAGCGCCAGATCCGCCGTGAGTTTGTGGCTGACGCCCAGGCTCAAACGGTTCAAATGACTCTGCGGCGTGTAGCCCTCAAGCTTGAAGTCATTCGCCGGCAAGGTATTGAGCGCGATGTTGACCTTTTGCACATCATCCTCGTACTCCCGCTCGTGAGCGTATTCGCCGAATACTTGGGTTTGCGGGGTGATGTTGTACTTGCCCTGCAAGCCCAGCCCCAGGCGTTTCGAGTCACGAGTCTGATCATCGAAAGTCAGCGCCGTGGCGCGGTTGCTTTTCTCTGAGTAGCCGTCGACATCGACGCTGGCGTAGTCGGCGCTGACGAATGGCGACAGGTGCCACTCGCTGCCCGGCTGGGCAATGTCGTAACCGACGCGGGCGCTGAAGGCCCAGAGGCTGCCGTCGGTGTCGCCTTTTTCAGCACCTTCGCTGACGCCCAGATCAAATTTGCGCTTGAGGTTGTCGTAGTCGAGTTTGCCGCCGGTCAACGCCGCGTCAGCCCACCAGCGATTCTGCTGGTACTGGGCAAATGCCGTGGCCATGTAGCTGTTGAGTTTGTAGTCGGAATCGTTATGCCCAGCCTCCAGATTCTGCCGGTAGAAACCGCCTGCCACACCGACGCGCCAAGCTTCATTCAAGCGGTAGCTGCCGCCGACGTTGAGGTTGTAACCGCTGCCATCGGCGCTGGCGCCGCTGCTTTGGCTGTCGACATCAAGATGTTGGCCGCCTGCCGAAACAATGGCGCGCCATTGACCTACCGCTTGCCAGTTCTCCCAGTCCGCCTGCCATTGATTGCGCAGTTCGTCCTGATGCGCGCGCACGGTGGCGTGGGCCATTTCCGGTAGCAGCGTCAGCTCCCACGGTGCGGCGAGCAGGGAATAGGCGTAATCGGAGATCAGCTTTTGCCCGGCCTCGGTCGGGTGCACGCCGTCGTTGTAGATCAGCTTGCTCGGATCGGGTGTCGCGCTGTTGATGCCGTAACGGGCGTTTTCGGTGCAGCTATTGCCACTGAAGCAGGTCGCAGTGAGGTTCTGATCGGTTGCGAGGCCAAAACGTCCTGGATCGGCAAACACTTCCGACAACAGGACCGGAATGTTCAGCGGAATGATTTCAGCGTTGATGCCTTGCAGGCGAGTGACCAACTGGCTGTTGAACTGCGTGGCGAGCTGGCTGCTGAAGGCTTGCAGCGGTGTACCGTTGATGGCCGGGGTCAGGCCAACGTCAGGCAACAGCCAGACCATCACGTACTTGGCTCCGGCGGTTTGCAGGGTCTGCACGCTGTCGGCCAGTCGATCGGCGGCGGCGTTGGCTTGCGGCAGGCTGAGAATGCGACCTTGCAGGAAGTCGTTACCGCCGCCGGAAATGTAATACAGCGCCTTCGGGTCGGCGCGGAAGCCGTTCGATGGCAGGTAACCGGCGCGGGTGCGTTCGCCAGTAGCGGATTGCGTCGTGATCGAATCGAGGATCTGGTCGGTGCGATAACCGCCGACCGCCCAGTTGTTACCGTCCGGCTGGCCGTTTTCGGCGCGCACGGCGGAGCTGGAGGAGGCTGTCTGGTCTGGCGAAAAGCCAAGGCGTCCGCCGAGCAACTGCGTGGAATTCAATGAATACAGTTCACCGCTGCCATCCTGATACACCGGCCCGGTCCGGTTGGTGTAACGCTCGGTGGAGCCGGCCGGTCCGCCAGTGTCGGTGAAGGTGCCTGCGTCGTTGAGGCTGTCGCCAAACACAATGAAACTGGAATAAGGATTGGGTGCAGCATTGGCCTGAGCGCAGGCCAGTGCGAGCAGGCAGCCGGCCAGCGGTACAAACAACGTCTGTTTGATCATGAGCAAGTCCGTTTAGTTATTGTTGTAGGTGAACGAAACGACAGTACCAAAAACTCCCGGCGTTTTGCCATCGGTCGCGAATCCTCCCCCGGTTTTATCTGCCGCAGCCCCGGCCATATTGCACGCTCCGCCCAGCTAAGTTACTGTGCCGGAACGTATGAACGAGACCTTCCCCGTGTTGATCACCAGCAAACTTCTGGATCAAGTCATCAAGGCACACGCCCGCTGGCGTTGGCGCGCCTGAATCTTTTCTGCCGGCCCCGCCGGATCTGTATCGCTTTGCCTTCCTTGCCTGTTTGAAATGCCGCTGTGCCGACGCATCCACCTGCGTCCGACATCGTGCAGCGCCCTGCGGGCAAGTGATCTGAAGGCTGTTTTCAAATCAGAATTCAAGAGGTTCGACACGCCATGTTGCTGATGATCGACAACTACGACTCCTTTACTTACAACGTTGTGCAATACCTCGGCGAGCTGGGTGCCGAAGTCAAAGTCGTGCGCAACGACGAGCTGACCATCGCCGAAATCGAAGCACTCAAGCCTGAGCGCATCGTGGTTTCCCCCGGCCCATGCACGCCAACCGAAGCCGGCATCTCCATCGAAGCGATCAAGCACTTTGCCGGCAAACTGCCGATCCTCGGCGTCTGCCTCGGCCACCAGTCCATCGGTCAGGCCTTTGGCGGCGACGTAGTGCGTGCGCGGCAGGTGATGCACGGTAAGACTAGTCCGGTATTCCACGAGGACAAGGGCGTCTTCCAAGGCCTCAATCATCCGCTGACCGTCACCCGTTACCACTCGCTGATCGTCAAGCATGCGACGTTGCCCGATTGCCTGGAGCTGACCGCATGGACGCAACACGATGACGGCAGCGTCGACGAAATCATGGGCCTGCGTCACAAGACCCTGAACATTGAGGGCGTACAGTTTCACCCCGAGTCGATCCTGACCGAGCAGGGCCATGAGCTGTTTGCCAACTTCCTCAAACAAACCGGCGGCACGCGCTAAGGACTTCCCATGAATATCAAGACAGCCCTGAGCCGTATCGTCGATCACCTCGACCTCAGCACCGATGAAATGCGCGACGTGATGCGCGAAATCATGACCGGCCAATGCACCGACGCGCAGATCGGCGCGTTCATGATGGCCATGCGCATGAAGAGCGAGAGCATCGACGAAATCGTCGGCGCCGTGTCGGTGATGCGTGAGCTGGCCGATCAGGTAGAACTGAAGACCCTCGACGGCGTGGTCGATGTGGTCGGCACCGGCGGTGACGGCGCGAACATCTTCAACGTATCCACCGCCTCTTCGTTTGTCGTAGCGGCAGCCGGTTGCACCGTGGCCAAGCACGGCAACCGCGCGGTATCGGGCAAGAGCGGCAGCGCCGACTTGCTGGAAGCCGCCGGCATCTATCTGAACCTGACGCCGGTGCAAGTCGCGCGTTGCATCGACAACGTCGGCATCGGTTTCATGTTTGCCCAGACCCACCACAAAGCCATGAAGTACGCCGCCGGCCCGCGCCGCGATCTCGGCCTGCGTACGCTGTTCAACATGCTCGGCCCGCTTACGAATCCGGCCGGTGTGAAACATCAGGTGGTGGGCGTGTTCACTCAGGCATTGTGCCGGCCATTGGCCGAAGTCTTGCAGCGCCTGGGCAGCAAGCATGTACTGGTGGTGCATTCGAAGGACGGCCTGGACGAGTTCAGTCTTGCCGCGCCGACTTTTGTTGCCGAGTTGAAGAACAACGAAATCACCGAGTATTGGGTCGAGCCGGAAGATCTCGGTATGAAGAGCCAGAGCCTGCACGGTCTGTCGGTCGAAGGCCCGGAGGCGTCGCTGGCGCTGATCCGTGATGCTCTCGGCAAGCGCAAAACCGAAAACGGCCAGAAAGCCGCCGAAATGATTGTGCTCAATGCCGGTGCGGCGCTGTATGCCGCTGACGTGGCGAGTAGTTTGAAACAGGGTGTGGAGCTTGCGCACGACGCCCTGCACACCGGCCTCGCTCGGGAAAAACTCGAGGAGCTGGGTGCCTTTACCGCGGTATTCAAAGTGGAGAATGAGGGATGAGTGTACCGACGGTTCTGGAAAACATTCTGGCCCGCAAGGTTCAGGAAGTCGCCGAGCGTAGCGCCCGTGTGAGCCTGAGTGAGCTGGAAAGTCTGGCCAAGGCGGCCGATGCACCCCGTGGTTTTGCCCAAGCGTTGCTGGCGCAAGCCAAGAAGAAGCAGCCTGCAGTCATTGCCGAAATCAAAAAGGCCTCGCCGAGCAAAGGTGTGATCCGCGAGAACTTCATTCCGGCCGACATCGCCAAAAGCTACGAGAAGGGCGGGGCGACCTGTCTGTCCGTGCTGACCGACATCGATTACTTCCAGGGCGCCGATGCTTATCTGCAACAGGCCCGGGCCGCGTGCAAACTGCCGGTGATTCGCAAGGACTTCATGATCGATCCTTACCAGATCGTCGAAGCCCGCGCGCTGGGTGCTGACTGTGTGCTGCTGATCGTCTCCGCACTGGATGACGTGAAAATGGCCGAGCTGGCCGCTGTCGCCAAAGGCGTCGGTCTCGATGTGTTGGTCGAAGTGCACGACGGCGATGAGCTGGAACGTGCATTGAAAACCCTCGACACGCCGCTGGTCGGGGTCAACAACCGTAACCTGCACACCTTCGACGTCAGCCTGGAAACCACCCTCGACCTGCTGCCGCGCATTCCGCGCGATCGTCTGGTCATCACTGAGAGCGGTATTCTCAATCGTGCCGATGTCGAGTTGATGGAAATCAGCGAAGTGTATTCGTTCCTGGTGGGTGAAGCGTTCATGCGCGCCGAGAATCCTGGCACTGAATTGCAGCGTCTGTTCTTCCCGGAGCGTGGCACCTCCATCAGCGGTTCGACCCTCGACTGATTCGCTTCAGACCGAGTCGACCCTTTCGCGAGCAAGCTCGCTCCCACAATGGAATGCATTTCCCTGTGGGAGCGAGCTTGCTCGCGAAGAGTCACTCAACATCCCTAAAGATTTAAGATCTGCCGGAGTGCTCAATGTCGCTGCCAACCCCCCTGACCATCGAAGCCGGCCTGCAAGCCGAACAGGACTTGCTGGCCTCGGTCTGCGCCGGCGATACAGAATTCGGCCTGCTGTTCTGGCAACCCAGCGATCGCGCTCTGGTCATGCCGCGCCGCCTCAATCGTCTGCCCGCTTTCGAGCACGCCTGCGAAGTCTCCGCCGCTGCCGATTGGCCAGTCCTGCTACGCGAAACCGGCGGCGAACCCGTCCCGCAATCTGCCGCGACAATCAACATCGCCCTGGTCTATGCACCACCACGCAGCGAAGGCGACCTGAACCGCATCGAAACCGGCTACCACCGTCTCTGCGACCCGATCTGTCAGTTGCTGGAGGAGTTGGGCGGCACGTCATCACTTGGCGAAATCGACGGTGCATTCTGCGACGGCCGTTTCAACGTCAACCTCGACGGTCGCAAAATGGTCGGCACGGCCCAGCGCTGGCGCCAGAGTCAGGGCGGTCAACGTCCGGTGGGCCTGGTGCACGGTGCGATGCTGATGGATAACGAGCGCGACTCGATGGTCGCGGCGGTCAATCGCTTCAATGAAGCGTGCGGCCTGGAGCAGCGGGTGCGGGCGGAGAGCCACATTGGCCTGCATGAAAAGTTCAACGCGCCCGGGGCTTTGGCGCGTCTCGATGAACTGTTTCGTTTGATGCTGGCGCAGATCTACAACGCCTGACTTTCGGGCTTAGCGCGTACCGAAGACCACCATGGTCTTGCCTTTCACATCGACCAGGTTACGTTCCTCAAGATCCTTGAGCACGCGACCGACCATCTCCCGCGAACAACCGACAATCCGGCCGATTTCCTGACGGGTCACCTTGATCTGCATGCCGTCCGGGTGGGTCATTGCGTCCGGCTGCTTGCACAACTCCAGCAGGCAGCGCGCCACTCGGCCGGTCACGTCGAAGAATGCCAGATCGCCGACCTTGCGCGTGGTGTTGCGCAGACGTTGTGCGATTTGTCCGCTGAGTACGTAAAGAATGTCCGGATCCTGCTGCGACAATTCGCGGAACTTGGCGTAGCTGATTTCCGCTGTTTCGCATTCGACCTTGGCCCGCACCCAGGCGCTGCGTTGCTGTTCCTGTCCCGCTTGCTCGAACAGGCCCAGTTCGCCAAAGAAATCCCCGGCGTTGAGGTAAGCGATGATCATCTCCCGACCGTCGTCATCCTCGATCAGGATCGTCACAGAACCCTTGATGATGAAGTACAGCGTGTCCGAGCGATCGCCCGCACAGATGATGTTGCTCTTGGCCGCATGGCGACGGCGCTGGCAATGCATCAACAGCTTGTCGAGATTCTTGATTTTGGATGTGGGGGTAATAGCAACCATGGTTGTATCCCGAAAAGACTTCACGGTGATGTTTGATTTTTTATGAGGCGCTGAAGGCGGTCGCTACACGGGCTGGCATGGGCGCCAGCGAATTGGCGCCAGCTTAACAGACACTTCGTCGCAAATTCGAGAAATTACCTACAGCGCGGAGGCATCGTGTCCTAGGAACGTTGCTCGCTGTCCGGGCAAAGCCCTGTGCTAAGCTGGCGACCCTTTTTTTACAGTGGAGTCTGGGCGATGAAGGCACGCATCCAATGGGCTGGCGAAGCCATGTTCCTGGGCGAATCCGGTAGCGGTCATGTCGTGGTGATGGACGGTCCGCCGGACGCCGGTGGTCGTAATCTGGGTGTTCGTCCGATGGAAATGCTTCTGCTGGGTGTCGGCGGTTGCAGCAACTTCGACGTGGTCAGCATCCTGAAGAAATCCCGTCAGGCCGTTGAAAGCTGCGAGGCCTTTCTTGACGCCGAGCGCGCGACCGAAGATCCGAAGGTGTTCACCAAGATCCACATGCATTTCGTGGTCAAGGGCCGTGGCTTGAAAGAAGCTCAGGTCAAACGCGCCATTGAACTGTCCGCCGAGAAATACTGCTCCGCTTCGATCATGCTTGGCGCGGCAGGCGTGGCGATCACCCACGACTACGAAATCGTCGAACTCGGTTGAACCGACATTCAACTATCATAAACGCATTGCAGACTCTGACGATCACTCGTTGACGTCTGCATAATGCGCCACTTTTTTCAGGGCAGTGATCGGTCAGCCGACGGATCAACCGCTTGAACAGATAACCAAAATCGCCATAGCGAAGAGGTGTTAACCGTCCTACGCAGGTGCGTCGTTCGCACTTGACGGGCATGCTTGATCACGCGCCTGGCCGCATACATAGAGAGTTTTTAACGGTGAAAAGCAAACTCAAGCTCCACGGGTTCAATAACCTGACAAAGACCTTGAGCTTCAATATCTATGACATCTGCTACGCGGAAACCCCGCAAGACCAGCAGGCTTACGTCGAGTACATCAATCAAGAGTACAACGCGAAACGCCTGACGCAGATTCTCACAGAAGTTGTCGAGATCATTGGTGCCAACATCCTGAACATTGCCAGTCAGGACTATGAACCCCAGGGCGCCAGCGTCACGATTCTGATTTCTGAAGAGCCGGTAACCCCGACTGAAAGCCAGATCGAAGAGTCGCCGGGTCCGTTGCCCGAAATTATCCTGGCCCACCTCGACAAGAGTCACATTACGGTGCACACCTACCCGGAAATCCATCCGGACGACGGTATTGCAACTTTCCGTGTGGACATCGATGTGTCGACTTGTGGTGTCATTTCACCGCTCAAAGCGCTCAATTTCCTCATTCACCAGTTCGATTCGGACATCGTGACTGTGGATTACCGTGTGCGCGGCTTCACCCGTGACGTTGAAGGCAACAAGCACTTCATCGACCACGAGATCAATTCGATCCAGAACTACCTCTCCGAAGACACCCGCGACGCGTACCAGATGACTGACGTGAACGTGTACCAGGAAAACCTGTTCCACACCAAAATGCTGCTGAAGAACTTCGAACTGGACAACTACCTGTTCGGCGACGCCACCAGCAATCTGTCCTCCGAGCAGCGCGTTCAGGTGACCGACCGTGTGAAACACGAAATGCTCGAAATCTTCTACGCACGCAACATGCCGACCTAAGATTCCCGGGCACAAAAAAGGCGACTGTTTCAGGACAGTCGCCTTTTTTATTGCTGGAACAAAGCACCCTGTGGGGGCGAGCCTGCTCGCGATTCAGCACCTACACAGATCTCAGATCCGATAAGTGCTCTTGGTCATCACCTTGGCCAGAATACTCATCCCGAACTTCACCGGCGCCGGAAACCGAAAACCCCCAGCCTCCAGCGCACTTTCCGCATGATGTTCTTCATCTATGCGCATCTGCTCCAGAATCGCCCGGGACTTTTCGTCCTCGGCCGGCAACTGCTCCAGGTGTTCATTCAAGTGCTTGCACACCTGATGCTCGGTCGCCGCGACGAATCCAAGGCTGACCTTGTCGCTGATCAACCCGGCCACTGCGCCGATCCCGAACGACATCCCGTAAAACAGTGGATTCAAAACGCTGGTATGGCTGCCCAACTGATGAATACGCTGTTCGCACCAGACCAGATGATCGATCTCTTCTTCGGCGGCGTGCTCCATGGCCTCGCGCACCTGAGGCAACTTGGCGGTCAACGCCTGCCCCTGATACAGCGCTTGGGCGCAGACTTCACCGGTATGGTTGATACGCATCAGGCCGGCGACGTGGCGGGTGTCTTCGTCGCTCATCTGCGTGTCCGGCTGCAAAATCGCCGGCGACGGACGGTACGGCTGGCCACTGAAGGGCAGCAGAGTACGCATTGCAGCATCGGCTTGCAGCAGAAGACGGTCAATCGGCGAGTAGTGACGTTGGGTAGTCATGCTGACCTCCGGGAAGAATCTCGGCGGCCAGTTTAACCGAATCGGCCGGGGTAGGTTTGCGTTGGGTCATTTGCTGCGCGGTCATGCTTTTTTGTGGGAGTGAGCTTGCTCGCGAAAGCGGAGTGTCAGGCAATGGAGGTTTTGAATTTGCCGACGCCTTCGCGAGCAAGCTCGCTCCCACAGTTTTTGTCGTGAATCAGCCCGGTGGCCAGTTCATCTGACGCTGACCGAGTACGTGCATATGAATGTGATAGACGGTCTGCCCACCTTTCTCATTGCAGTTCATCACCACGCGGAAACCTTCTTCGCAACCCAGTTCCAGTGCCAGACGCTGCGCAGTGAACAGGATGTGCCCGGCCAGTGCCTTGTCATCTTCGGTCAGGTCATTGAGGGTGCGCACCGGTTTTTTCGGGATCACCAGGAAATGCACCGGTGCCTGAGGGGCGATGTCATGGAAGGCCAGAACCTGGTCGTCTTCGTAAATGATCTTGGCCGGGATTTCCCGGTTGATGATCTTGGTGAACAGAGTATCCACTGCTGTTTTCTCCGCTGTTTGGGCTGAATCGAGTGTACCGCGTTGAATCCGGTTTCTTCAGCGCGGGCAGTAAGCTTTATTGACCATACCGACGATGGTGCGATTGAGCCAGCGCGAGCCCAGTCGCGGCAAGAACGCGAACCAGCGGTTGCGTCGTCCGGGAATGATGATTGCGCGGTTCTTGTCGAGGGCGCGTACGGTGTACAGCGCAACTTCCTCTGGGCTCATCATTAACTTGCTGTCTTTGAGTTTGTCGCTGTTCAACTGCGCCGTGCGGAAAAATGCCGTACGTGTCGGGCCGGGGCAGAGTACCGAGACCTTCACCGCACTTTGTTTCAGTTCAACCCGCAAGGCTTCGGAGAAGTGCAGCACATACGCCTTGCTGGCGTAGTAAGTGCTCATCCATGGGCCGGGATTGAAGGCGGCCACCGAGGCGACGTTGAGAATCTGCCCGCCACCCTGCAGCGCCATGCTGTTGCCGATGGCGTGGCAGAGACGGGTGAGGGCGAGGATGTTCACTTCGATCAGATCCTGCTCGGTCATCCAGTCCTGTGCGAGAAACGGGCCGCAGGTGCCGATGCCGGCGCAATTGACCAGCAAGTCGATCTGTCGGTCACCTTCTTCCAGTTCCAGCAGGAAGCCGGACAGACGCAATGGCTCGCCCAGATCGCAGGCGCGGAACAGTACCTCGACGCCAAAACGCTGGGTCAATTCGATCGCAATGCTTTCGAGCTGATCACGCTGTCGGGCCACCAGAATCAGGCTGCGGCCACGCCGGGCCAGAGCTTCGGCCATGGCCAGGCCGATGCCGCTGGAGGCGCCGGTGATCAGTGCGTAACGGGTCATGCAATTCTCCATCGCAACAGCTCCGCGCCGGCGACGCGGGTGTCACGGCGGGGAGCGCTGTTCATTCTTTCGCAGAGTCTACAGGGGCCTGCGCCGCTTCGGCTGCCTCGTCGGCGGAATCCGCAGGCGTTTCGACCTCTACTTCGACTTCGTCAGTGGTCACCGAGCCACTTTCGTAGCTGCTTTCCAGATTGCTTTCATATTCCTGCTGGATGGCTGAGATGCCGCCGAGCATTCCACCGACAAAAATCAGTGCGAAGAACACGATCCACAGGGAGCACAGCACTTTCACGGCGGTGCTGTTTGGCGGCGGGGGAGGGCCGTAGCGATTGGCGCCGGTGTTGCCCGGTACGACCATGATCACCAGCGGGAAGAAGCTGCCCACGAACGGTACAAGGTTCAATAGCCAGAGCCAGCCCGACCAGCCGATATCGTGCAGACGCTGGACGCTGAACAGAATGCTGACGATCAGGAAGGCGATAAACAGGAAGAACGCGAAGATTCCGCCGATGATCAGGCCGGTGGTGGAATCGCCGCTGACCAGACCCAGAGCCAGCAGGGCGAACACGCCGACAATGGGCAGGGTCACCAGACTCAGGACCATCGTCCATGCCAGAAAACGCAGGCGACCTATGCGGCCTTCGACGCTGAACGGCTTGAGCGTGGCGAACGCCGGAAGGTGTTCCCCCACATTGGCGCGAGGCGGTGCATACGGGGAGTCCGGTTCTGCCACCACAGTGGAGTGTTCCTGGACGTCCGATAGATTCAGTTCGATTGCCGTCTCTGCTTCAATGCGTGCATCAATCCCGGTTTTGCTCAGAGCTTGTAGATAAGCCTGTGCATCGTTGTGGGACAGGTCGCGTTTGAGTGCTACGGCGCGGCCATTGAACAGGCGTTCGATGGCGGCCACTTCACTTTTGAAAAGATCAGCCAGATTGAGCTTGGCGGTAGTGATATCGACACCGGGCTGCAAAGCACCGTCGAATACGATCTTGTAACGGGGTTCGCTCATGGCCGAGGCATCCTTGTCGCGAATGGTTTGAAAGGTCGTCAGTGTAAGGCCAGTCTTGAGTCGACTGGCCCGGTTTTATTCGCGCGGCCAGCGTTTTGGCAATTGTGCTGCGTGTTCCTGGGCTTTCCGGTATTCAGCGTCCAGCCGTGCGATCAATTGATCTACGCTCGGCAGGTCATCGACCTGTCCTACGCCTTGTCCGGCCGACCACACAGTCTTCCAGGCTTTGGCTTCATCATTGATTGGCTTGAGCTTGTCACCGAAATTCACTTCGCCTTTGCCTTGCAGAGCGGCCATGTCGAAACCGGCCGCTTCCAGGCTCTGCCGCATAAAGCTCGCCGGCACTCCCGAGACCGCTGGAGTATGGATGATGTCGGACGCCTTGGCTGTCAGCAGCATCTCCTTGTAGGCGTCGGGCGCATGACTTTCCGTGGTGCCGATAAATCGCGTACCGAAGTAGGCCAGATCCGCGCCGAGCAGCTGTGCGGCGAGAATCTCATGCCCGTGGTTAAGACATCCTGCAAGCAGCAGGGTTTTATCGAAGAACTGACGGATCTCGGCGATCAGCGCAAACGGACTCCAGGTCCCGGCATGGCCCCCGGCGCCGGCCGCCACAGCAATCAATCCGTCGACGCCGGCCTCGGCCGCTTTCTCGGCATGTCGGCGAGTGGTGACGTCATGGAAGACCAGGCCGCCATAACTGTGTACCGCGTCGACCAACTCCTTCACCGCGCCGAGGCTGGTGATGACGATCGGCACTTTGTGTTCGACGCAGATGTTCAGGTCTGCCTGCAAGCGCGGGTTGCTGTTGTGCACGATCAGGTTCACCGCGTACGGCGCCGGGTTGTCCAGTGTCGCCAGGCCCGCTTCGATCTGTTCCAGCCAGGCTTTGAATCCGCTGCTTTCACGTTGGTTCAGCGCAGGAAAACTGCCGACCACGCCATTACGGCAGCAGGCGAGCACCAGCTCAGGGTTGGAAATCAGAAACATCGGCGCCGCCACTACAGGCAGACGCAGACGTTGTTCGAGCAAAGCGGGCAGCGACATTATGAACACCCCAAGGATCTGTACTTGTTGAAGTTAGAACGGCTTGACCACGACCAGAATTACGATAGCCAGCAATATCAGAACCGGCACTTCATTGAACCAGCGATAAAAGACATGGCTGCGGGTGTTTTCGCCACGGGCAAAACGTTTTACCTGCGCGCCGCACATGTGGTGGTAGCCGATCAGCAACACGACCAGGGTCAGTTTGGCGTGAATCCAGCCGCCCATGTTGAAGGTGCTCGGGTTGAGGTAGATCAGCCAGCCGCCGAAAATCAGCGTCGCAATCATCGCCGGACCCATGATGCCGCGATACAGCTTGCGCTCCATGACACTGAAGCGCTCTTTGCTGATCGTGTCTTCGCTTTGCGCGTGATACACGAACAGACGCGGCAAGTAGAACAGCCCGGCAAACCAGCAAACGATGCTGACAATGTGAAAAGCTTTGATCCATAGATAGAGCATTTTTAGTTATTCCAGGTTCACGGTAAGCCGGATAGTAGAGGCTTGAGCGTCCGCACGTCACCTTGACGGTTGTCGCAGGGCCGCGCGGCCCCTATTATCGACGGCTTTCCAGTGGGTTCTTTGAGGGCAGGTTATGGTCAAGGTCGGTATCGTCGGCGGCACGGGTTACACCGGTGTCGAACTGCTGCGTCTGTTGGCGCAGCATCCGCAGGCAGAAGTGGTAGTGATCACTTCCCGATCCGAGGCCGGTCTGGCCGTGGCTGACATGTACCCGAACCTGCGCGGACACTACGACGGCCTGGCCTTCAGCGTCCCAGACATCAAGACCCTCGGCGCTTGCGACGTAGTGTTCTTCGCTACACCGCACGGTGTGGCTCACGCATTGGCCGGTGAATTGCTCGCGGCGGGCACCAAGGTGATCGACCTGTCGGCCGACTTCCGTCTACAAGACGCTGAAGAGTGGGCCAAGTGGTACGGTCAGCCGCACGGCGCACCGGAGTTGCTGGACGAAGCGGTTTACGGTCTGCCGGAAGTCAATCGCGAGCAAATCAAGAAGGCTCGCCTGATCGCGGTACCGGGTTGCTATCCGACCGCTACCCAGTTGGGTTTCCTGCCATTGCTCGAAGCCGGTCTGGCGGATACTTCGCGCTTGATCGCCGACTGCAAATCCGGCGTCAGCGGTGCTGGTCGCGGTGCGGCTGTCGGCTCGCTGTACTCCGAGACATCGGAAAGCATGAAGGCCTATGCGGTGAAAGGTCACCGTCACCTGCCGGAAATTCGCCAGGGCCTGCGTCGCGCAGCGGGCAAGGATGTCGGTCTGACCTTCGTTCCGCACCTGACTCCGATGATCCGTGGTATTCACTCGACGCTCTACGCGACCGTGGTTGATCGCTCAGTGGATCTGCAGGCGCTGTTTGAAAAGCGTTACGCCAACGAACCATTCGTCGATGTAATGCCGGCCGGCAGCCATCCGGAAACCCGTAGCGTGCGCGGTGCCAACGTTTGCCGTATCGCCGTTCATCGTCCGCAGGATGGCGATCTGGTGGTGGTGCTGTCGGTGATCGACAACCTGGTCAAAGGTGCGTCGGGTCAAGCGGTGCAGAACATGAACATCCTGTTCGGGCTGGACGAGCGTTTCGGTCTGTCCCACGCCGGTATGCTGCCGTAACACTTTAAGCAGCACAGCGAAAAGGCCCGTTCAGCGGGCCTTTTTGCATTCTGAACAGCTCGTCGGGTTTATTGATATACCGTAACAATAGTTGACCGATTTTCTCGGACAAGCGGATAATGCGCGTCATCACGCATTATGGCGGCGTAACGCCGGGAGATAGTCAGCATGAGCGTCGAATCCTTCACCCCCACGGCTTTGCAATTCACCCACGGTGCCGCGCACAAGGTGAAGAGCCTGGTCGATGAAGAGGGGAATGATCGCTTGAAGCTGCGCGTATTCGTTACGGGCGGCGGTTGTTCAGGGTTTCAATACGGTTTCACCTTCGATGAAGATGTGGCCGAGGACGACACCATCGTCGAGCGCGAAGGCGTGAGTCTGGTGGTGGATCCGATGAGCTTCCAGTATCTGGCCGGTGCTGAAGTGGACTACCAGGAAGGTCTGGAAGGTTCTCGTTTCGTGATCAAGAACCCGAACGCCACCACGACGTGTGGTTGCGGGTCTTCGTTCTCGATCTGATCGCTCCTCGCTCCAGATAACAAAACGCCGCAGAGCCTCACGGTTCTGCGGCGTTTTGCTGTGCTTAATCTTTAAGCAGGGTAGATAGCGCCAAGTATCCGCAGCCCGCGTGCGCCGGTGACGCTTGGGCGGTTGGCGGCGATGCCTTCTAGGCAGCAATGGGCCAGCCAGGCGAAGGCCATGGCTTCGACCCAGTCGGGATCAACGCCGTGAGTGGCAGTGCTGGCGACTTTGGTGGTCGGCAGCAGCTCGGCCAGACGCTTCATCAGCGTGGCGTTGTGCGCGCCGCCGCCGCAGACCAACAGTTCCTGAGTATCGGTTTGAGCGTTTTGCAAAGATTCAATGATCGTCAACGCGGTCAGCTCAAGCAGCGTCGCTTGCACGTTCTCGGCAGCAAAGGTTGGCAGGTGCGAGAGATGTTGTTCCAGCCAGGGCAGGTTGAACACTTCTCGGCCGGTACTTTTCGGCCCCTTGGTGACGAAGAACGGATCGCTGAGGAGTGCGTTTAGCAGTGTCGGCTCGACTGAACCTGTTTTAGCCCAGTCGCCATTGCGATCATAGTTTTCGCCGCGCTGCTGGTGAATCCAGGCGTCCATCAGCACATTCCCGGGGCCGCAGTCGAAACCGGCTACAGGTTTGGTCGGCTCAATCAGACTCAGATTGCTGAAGCCGCCGACATTCAAGACGGCCTGGTTACCGGTACGCTCTTCAAATAACGCTTCATGAAATGCAGGTACCAGCGGAGCGCCTTGGCCTCCGGCCGCCACATCGCGACTGCGGAAATCGCTGACTACGGTGATACCGGTCAGTTCGGTCAGCAGAGCGGGGTTGCCGATCTGCACGGTGAAACCGCGTGCAGGCTCATGGCGAATGGTCTGGCCGTGGCTGCCTATCGCCCGAATGTCTTGCGGTTTGAGTCGCTGCTGATCGAGGAGGGTATGAATGCCCTGCGCCGCGAGTGTCACCCAGTTCTGCTGGGCAATCGCCGAGCGGGCGATTTCGTCAGGGCCGCTGGCGCATAAGCCAAGCAGCTCGGCGCGCAGGGGTTCAGGCATGGGAATGTAATGCGTGGCGACCAGTTTGATCGCCGAGGTCTGTTCGATCAGGGCAATGTCCAGACCGTCGAGGCTGGTTCCGGACATCACGCCGATATACAGGGCCATGACTTAGCGCTTGCTCGAAGCCAGCATGGTGGCTTTCTCTTGATCCATGCGCGCCATCAGCGGCTGGCTCTGTGCAAGGAAGCGAGCGCGTTCGGCTTTGGCAATTGGATCAGCCATTGGCAGCTTCTGTCCCAACGGATCGACGTGAACGCCGTTGACCTGGAACTCATAGTGCAAGTGCGGGCCGGTCGAGAGGCCGGTGGTGCCGATGTAGCCGATGACTTGGCCTTGCTTAACGGAACCGCCAGTCTTCACGCCTTTGGCGAAGCCTTGCATGTGGCCGTACAGCGTGCGGTAAGTGTTGCCGTGCTGGATGATCACCGTGTTGCCGTAGCCACCACGCCGTCCGGCCAGCAACACTTTACCGTCACCCGCAGCCTTGATTGGCGTACCGCGTGGCGCAGCATAATCCACGCCTTTGTGGGCGCGGATCTTGTTGAGAATCGGGTGTTTGCGGCCCATTGAGAACTTCGAGCTGATGCGGGCGAAATCCACCGGAGTACGGATGAACGCCTTGCGCATGCTGTTGCCGTCAGCGGTGTAGTAGCTGCTGTTGCCTTGCTTGTTGGTGTAACGCACAGCGGTGTAGGTCTTGCCGCGGTTAGTGAAGCGAGCGGACAGAATAGGTCCGGTGCCGACGGCTTTGCCGTTGACCACTTTCTGCTCGTAGATCACATCGAATTCGTCACCCTGGCGGATGTCTTGAGCGAAATCGACGTCGTAGCCAAAGACGCTGGCCATATCCATGGTCAGACTATGGGAGAGACCGGCACGGGCTGCTGATTGTGAGAGCGAGCTATTGATTACGCCATGGACGTAAGCAGTTCGAACGGTTGGTTTTGCGGTAACCCGGTTGAAGGCGTAACCCTTGTCATTCTTGGTCAGGGTAATGGTTTCGACGTCACTGACCTTGCTGTGCAAACTGGTCAGTTGGCCGTCAGGGGTCAATTCGAATTCGAGCTTCTGGCCATGCTTGAGTTGGCTGAACTGTTTGGCTTGTTTGTCGCTGGCCAGGACTTCGTGAACGGAGGCGGCAGGCAGGCCGACCTTTTCGAACAGGGTCGACAGGGTATCGCCCTTGGCAACAATGACCTCGCGATGGCCAGGCGCTTTTGGCTTTTCGGCGGCCGGCGCAGTTGCAGCCTCTGCGGTTTTCGGGGTGTTTTCGCTACTGTTTTCGCTTTGAGCAAATGGTGAAGCTACTGGCTCATTTGTGGCTTGAGCAGCGTCAGCAGCGTCTTGATCTTGTGTCAGTTGTTCAGCAGGACTTTCCAGTTCAAGGCTCAGGGTCGTCTTTTTGGCTTCAACATCACTGGAAGGGAATACCAGGAGTGCCAGGCTGAGAAGGGCGGCGATTCCACTTGCGGCGAGCAGGTGGGTCTTCGGGTAAAGCGGAGGCGCTTTAGACGGTTCTGTGGTCATAAGTAATTTTGACTTTGAAAAAAGATGAATTGGAAAAGATGAATGACATGATGAAGATGAAATAACTGTATAAAATATAACCAAATCATCTCTGAAGCAAGTCTGCAGACGCCGCGTTTGTGGATTGGTGTCCGTGCGCCGGGCAAAACTTGTAATTGGTGCACGATCTTGTATGGTTGGTTCCCTTTGAATCTGAGCCTTGCGGGTCTGTTATGAAGTCGGTTGAAGAGCAGCTAGCGCTGATTAAACGTGGTGCGGAAGAACTATTGGTCGAGTCCGAGCTGATCGAGAAGCTCAAGCGCGGCCAACCGCTGCGAATCAAGGCTGGTTTCGATCCGACCGCTCCTGATCTGCATTTGGGTCACACGGTGCTTATTAATAAGCTGCGTCAGTTCCAGGAGCTGGGGCATCAGGTTATCTTCCTTATAGGTGACTTCACCGGAATGATCGGTGATCCGAGCGGCAAGAGTGCTACGCGTCCTCCGTTGACTCGCGAGCAGGTTCTGGAAAACGCCGAGACTTACAAGACGCAGGTGTTCAAGATTCTTGATCCGGCGAAAACCGAAGTTGCGTTCAACTCCACCTGGATGGACCAGATGGGGCCGGCGGACTTCATCCGCCTGACCTCTCAGTACACCGTGGCGCGCATGCTTGAGCGTGACGACTTCGA
Source organism: Pseudomonas sp. 3B-A001-10F (assembly GCF_056313565.1). Lineage (NCBI taxonomy): Bacteria > Pseudomonadati > Pseudomonadota > Gammaproteobacteria > Pseudomonadales > Pseudomonadaceae > Pseudomonas > Pseudomonas sp. 3B-A001-10F. The sequence goes on along the minus strand of NZ_JBQYFW010000010.1, from coordinate 1,205 downwards.
TAAGCGCTACACCACCAATCAGCCAATCGCTATTCACGAGTTCCTCTATCCGCTGGTGCAGGGATACGATTCGGTTGCGCTGCGGGCGGATGTCGAGCTGGGTGGTACCGATCAGAAATTCAACTTGCTGATGGGGCGTGAGTTGCAGCGTGGTTATGGTCAAGAGGCTCAATGCATTTTGACCATGCCGCTGCTCGAAGGTCTGGATGGCGTGAAGAAGATGTCCAAATCCTTGGGCAACTACGTCGGTATCCAGGAAGCGCCGGGCGTTATGTATAGCAAGCTGGTTTCGATTCCGGATGCATTGATGTGGCGTTACTTCGAGCTTCTCAGCTTTCGCTCGATGGATGAGATCAATGCACTGCGCGCTGATGTTGAGGCGGGTGCTAATCCGCGCGATGTCAAAATCAAACTGGCTGAAGAGATCGTTGCGCGCTTCCATGGCGAAGAGGCTGCTGCCAATGCCCATCGTGCGGCGGGTAACCGTATGAAAGATGGCGAGTTGCCGGATGATCTGCCAGAGATCGAGTTGGCCTCTACTGAGGATATGCCGATCGCTGCTGTCCTTAATAAGGCGGGGTTGGTGAAGAACTCGGCGGCAGCGCGTGATCTGTTGGCGTCTGGTGGTGTGCGCATCGATGGTGCAGTCGTTGATCGCTCCTTTATATATGTACTGGGCGCGACCCACGTTTGTCAGGCTGGCAAGAAGGCGTTTGCGCGTATCACACTGAAATCTGAGTGATTTCTGAAAATAAGTGTTGACGGCGAATTTCAGATGTCTATAATTCGCCCCACTTCCGGCGCAGTCGAAACGGAAAACTCCTTGAGATTCAATGAGTTATGTAGGTTTCGGCGGCAGGTTGCTTCAGTTCATCGAGGCCAAAAAGGAAGTTGAAAAAGAGGTGTTGACAGCAGCGTGTAACGCTGTAGAATTCGCCTCCCGCTGACGAGAGATCGGAAGCGCAAGTGGTTGAAGTTGTTGAAGAGTTCTTCGAAAACTTCTGAAAATAATCACTTGACAGCAAATGAGGCTGCTGTAGAATGCGCGCCTCGGTTGAGACGAAAAATCTTAACCAACCGCTCTTTAACAACTGAATCAAGCAATTCGTGTGGGTGCTTGTGGAGTCAGACTGATAGTCAACAAGATTATCAGCATCACAAGTTACTCCGCGAGAAATCAAAGATGTAACCAACGATTGCTGAGC
>NZ_JBQYFW010000009.1:0-187297 GCF_056313565.1 Pseudomonas sp. 3B-A001-10F | reverse complement strand
GGCAGGAGCGACTACTCATCAAGGGCCGAGCGCTATCCGTGCTCACACTGAGCCCGGATACATTAGCGCAAGCTCGATTTACCGTTAATCGCTGCTGAGTGGCAGAAGATGGGCTGACCATACATTTGGTTACTTTTGGGGCGTTTGCCAAAAGTGACCCGCTGTAAGAGCGGAACCGTCAGCAGCAACACCCGCAGCAACGGATATTCACCCAAAACCCCAAGAACCTGGTCGGCCCACAGGCCGCCAAGTCAATGCGCCGTAACCCGCTGCCGCGCAGCAGAAGCACTCGGCGAAAGAGCCAAAGCCAACTGCGTCCGATTATGCATATGCGTCAACCGCAACACCTGCGAAACATAAAGCTTCACCGTGTTCTCGGTAATCCCCAACTCACAGGCAATCTGATAATTGGTCTGCCCCTTGCCCACCAACCGCGCCACATCCAATTGCCGCGGCGACAACTGATTGAAAATCTCCGGCATCTCCTGAGCCTCAGCCTCGACAGGCTCACCGCCCAACACATCACGAACCACCGCCGAAGGACTACGCCGCACCTTGTCCAGATCCTGATAAAGGTCATCAATCGACTCAGACAGATACTGCAACTTCTGATTCAAATGCCCCAATTGCAGATTCTTCTGCCGCTCCTGCAGCGCCGCCTCCTGACGCCGCACCCCGTCGAGCAACTCATCCAGATCAATCGGCTTCTGATAATAATCGGCAATCCCGGCACGCAATGCCTTGATCACATCCTGCTTGTCGGCACGCCCAGTGAGCATGATCGCCTCGAACACCCGACGCTTGCCCGCCAAACGCTGCAACGCCTGAATCAGTTGAATGCCATCCATGTCCGGCATGTGCAGATCACTCAGCACCAGACCGATTTCCGCGTCCTCACTGAAACACTCGATCGCCTGCAGACTGGATTCGCACGGCACACAGCGATAACCATTGCTTTCAAGAAACTCGCACAGCTCCTCCACGATCAACGGCTGATCGTCGACCACGAGGACTTTTACCGCAGACGTAAGCTTGTTCACGTGCTACTCCATGTCCCAGGCCAAAGCTGACCATTCCTGTACTGTCAGCCTTTGGCTGTATAACCAGTTCATTTGAAAGTAGACGTACTTTCCGACTATGTACATAGAACTAGTGGCGCTTGGCGACTAGTGGATCCAAAGCATAACGAACACTGCACCGACCAGCACGAACGGTGCAAATGGCAGCTTTTTTGACATGCCCGGGGCCAGATATCGCAGACGTTCTCTAAGCCCTTGACTCATATGGAGCCAGACTCTTGGCGCCAGCAGCATCCAGATCAGGCTGGCGAAGCCCGCCCCCATAAATACGCCAAGAATAAACAGACCGTCCGTCGCAAGACCGAGGGCTGTCATTAATTTCACATCGCCGGCGCCCATGCGACCCATGAAGAAACCCGGCAGGGTCAGCGCCAGCGCGATCAGGCAGGCCCAACCGCCCTGACCCGCCTCAGCGCCCAGCCAAGTGCTGCCGGTCCACAACAGCCAGATCAGCGCCAGCGCTGCCGCACCAAGCGTCAGCCCATTGGCAATGCGTCGCTGGCGGGCATCTTGCGCCGCGCACAGGCCCAGCCAGATCAGGAGGAGAAAACTGTACATCCGGTAAAAACCGTCCATTTTTGCGGAATGATTCTATGCTGAGACTACGCAGTGACAGTCAGGGTAGACGCACTCATGAAAACCGGCTTTCGCAAGTCGCAAAAAGGTGCGGTGGCGATTGAGTTCGCCTTGGTGTTCATCATCTTTTTCGCCGTGTTTTACGGCCTGGTCAGTTACAGCCTGCCCTTGGTGATGATGCAATCGTTCAATCAGGCCACGTCCGAAGCCGTGCGCCGCAGTGTCGCGGTCGATCCCAACACACCCAACTATTCAACCGTGGTGATCAACACCGCGAATGCCACGCTGACCCAGCAATTGTCCTGGATTCCGCCGGTCTTCAACCTGGTGATCGGCGTTGATACCAACACCCAATACAGCGCGTCAGGCCTGCTGACGGTGCGCGTGGATTATCCGGTCAGCAAGTTGAATCAGGTCATGCCGTTTCTGGTGCTTCCGGTGGTTGGTACAGTGCCCAATCTGCCCACCTATCTGACCGCCAAATCGAGTCTGCAATTTTGACGTCGGGGGACAAGCTCTTCGGGCGCTTGCTCAAACGCACACCACCCGCCGCCCACGAGTTGCCCGACCCACTCGGCTCACCCGCGACAGGCTTGCACCTGTACCTGAACGACGACGGTGACGTGCTGCAAATGGCCGGGCCGCTGCGGCATCTGCTGGCGCAGTTCAAACCTCAAGATCAACCCCTGCCACTCAGCACTTATCTGCTGCCCCACAACACGCTGACCATCGAAGGTCGGCCGAGGGAGTGGCAGGGGCTCTTGCTGGATCTCGACTTCTGCGGCCTGGGCGAGCAAACCGTGCACCTGCGTGGCTGGGTACAGCCGCTGGGCGACGGCTGGCTGATGCAGTTGATCGACATCGCTGACTTGCTGCTTGAACGCCAACAATCGCGTCAGCGTGATGCCTGCCAATTGCTCGCCGGGCAGGTCAGCGAACAGTTGCGCGCATGCAGCCAGGCGCGGTTGCCAGCGATCGTCAGCGAACAATTGCAAATGATCGCCCAGCGCTGGCACATCCCTTGTCTGGCGCTGGCCTTGCTCGATGATGAGCAGCAGGGCTGGCAGATCTATCGTCAGCATCGCGCCCACGATGCGCCGAACCTGTGGCACGACCAGCAACGTCTGGGCACGCCGCTGGACAGTCTGAACGGTGCCGCGCCGCAACGTGTCGGCGCGCATCAGGGCCTGGATGAACATTCGCGAGTGCAGGTTCTGTTCGGCAGTGCCGAAGGTTTCGCGGTGCCGTACAGCGATGAGCGCGGTGTGGTGGCCTGGCTGCTCTGCGGTTTTTATCCCGTGGAAAGCGTCGCGCCATACCTGAGCGAGCGCGACTGGATGACGCTGGCCGGCGCGCTGGCCGGGCCGTTGCTCGGCCGCCTGCGCGAACAGCAGCATCACTTGCAACTGGAGCGCATCGAAGCGTTGCAAACCCTGTTGGGTGCAGGCTGGTGGGAGATTTTGGCAGGCGACAAGCATATTCAACTGGCACCCGCGCTGGCGGCGGTCTTGAACGTGAACCCTGGCGGATTACCGCTGGAAGACTGGCTGACGCAAATCCATCCCGCCGACCGCGACGAGTTGCGCAGCCGTCTGCAAGCCTTGCAACAACACGGCGAAGCCCTGACGTTATCGGTACGCCTGCGCGGTGGTAATAACGAGCAGGCGCCCACGTGGTATCGCGTGCAGGGCCAAGTGATTGGTAACGGTACGCAACGGCGGTTGGTCGGTTTCATGCTCGACATCAGCGACATCCAGAACCAGCAACAACGGGCCGCCGCCGCGCATGCGCGGCTGGACAACCTGATTGCCAGCTCGCCCGCGGTGATTTACGTCCAGCACTACCACGAAGGCGCGCTGATCCCGGCGTTCTTCAGTGCTAGCCTGCAACCCTTGCTGGGGTGGAACCTTGAGGACTGCAGCGACGGCGCTCTGGTCGAGATGATCCATCCCGAGGATCGCGATGTGTATTTCGCCCGCAGCCGCCAGTTGCTGCGCGAAGGTTCGGTGCGCAGCCGTTATCGACTGCGCGACCGTCGCGGCGAGTATCACTGGTTGCTCGATGAAGCCCGTCTGCTGCGCAATGACCTCGGCCTGCCGGTCGAAGCGGTCGGTTTGTGGCTGGACGTCACCGAGGCGACCCTGGCAGCCGAACAGGTGAAAAAAAGTGAAGAGCGCTATCGGATTCTGGTGGAAGACTCGCCGGCAATGATCTGTCGCTATCGCCCGGATCTGATTCTGACCTTTGGCAACCGGCCGCTGGCGAAGTATCTGGAATGCACGCCGGAGGAACTGCCAGGGGTCGATCTGGGCAGCTGGATGTCCGAGGAACAACGTACTGCGTTCGTCCAGCGTCTCGCTGCACTGACTGTGGAGCAACCGGTGAGCACCGCGGAAATCAGCCTGCAACTGCCCGGCAGAGAACATGCCTGGTGGGTGTGGTCCGATCGCGGCGTGTTCGATGAGCACGGCCAGTTGATCGAAGTGCAAGCGGTGGGCCGAGACAACACCGAGGTGCGCCGCTCGCAACAGCAACTCACACAAAGCGCGAAAATGGCCACCCTTGGCGAAATGGCCACCGGCCTCGCCCATGAAATCAATCAGCCGCTGAACGTGATGCGCATGGCCATCGTCAACGTGCTCAAGCGCCTGGGCAACGGCGATGTGCAGGTCGATTACCTGACCGACAAACTCAACCGCATCGATGCGCAGGTGCAGCGGGCAGCGAAAGTCGTCGATCACATGCGCGTATTCGGCCGACGTTCGGAGATTGAGCAGCAACTGTTCAACCCGGCCTCGGCCATCGAAGGCACGCTGTCGCTGCTGGCCGAAGGCATGCGCGGCAAAGGCGTGGACTTGCGCATCAGCGAGACCGGCTTCGAGGTTCAGGTGCGTGGCTACGTCGATCAGCTTGAACAGGTATTGATCAATCTGATGGTCAATGCGCGCGACGCGTTGCTGAGCAAACGCGAGAAGGATTCATCTTTCAAACCGTGGATTTCGATCTATGCCGAACGCGATGAACAGTGCGTGCGCCTGTGGGTCGAGGACAACGGTGGCGGTATCGATCCACGCTTGCTGGAGCGGATCTTCGAGCCGTTCTTCACCACCAAACCGATCGGCGTCGGCACCGGGCTGGGGCTGTCGGTGAGCTACGGCATCATCGACAACATGGGCGGACGGTTGAGCGTGCGCAACTCGGTGGAGGGCGCGCGGTTCTGCATTGAGTTGCCGGTTGCCGTGGACGCCTAGATCACCAGATAGGCCTTGCCGGTCTGGCCGCAGGTCATGTTGGCACCGACGTCGACATCCATCAGGTTAATGCCCAGGCCTTTGAGCAGGTTGTTCAGCAGCGGGTCAAGCAACGGGCTGACCAGGTTGGTCACCACCGGCAGCAGTTTGCTGGTGACATCACTGATCAACGAGGCAACGCCGGTAACAACGGCACCCAATGGATTGCTGCCCTGGGGTTTGTAGACGATCAGGTTGATGCCCGCGAGGGTGTTCGACAGGCTGCCGACGATGTTACTGGTGGGTGCGGCCGACTGAATGCTCGGGGGCAATTTGAGGTTGGCCGGGGTGGCGAATGGCGTAGCGCTGGAGAACACCAGATCCTGATTGTTTTGCGCGACGCTGGTGTCGAGTTTGATCGCAATGCCGCCTGCGCCGTATTGCACGTGGGAGTTGGCGTCACAGCCGAACAGTCCGTAACAAGTCTCGATGCCCAGATCAATCAACGGCAAAGGTACGACCGTAGGTTCGGCTGCTGAAGAAAAGGCGTTGGTTGGGTCGATCTTCCCGAGCTTGAGGTCGGCGATGGACGTGATGGTGTGGGCTGTGAGGCTTTTACTGCCCGTGGTGCCTGTCGGGCAGCTGTAATCGGTGACATAGCTTTTCGCACCGCCGGCATCCAGGCTGATATCGATTTGCGGCGATGGCAACAGTCTCGGCGCAAGTTGCTCACATCCTGCCCCAAGCAAACACAGCACTGAATTGAGTGTCGCCGCCAGGTTGAGGCTCAGCAGCGCATTGAGCGTCGGGGTCAATGCGCCGACCAATCCCAACACCGCATTGGTCAGCCCCGTGACCCCGGACAGCACCGGCAGGCTCACCGACAACATCGTGCGCACCTGCGCCGTACGCACATAAATCCGGTCCGGCCCGGTTGGATTGACTTTGGCCCGCGCCGGATCGCCAATGGCGGAAAACTGCGGCGGCTCAATCACTTTCACCCGCACCGTGACATTCGCCAGCCCGAGCACGCTGATCGGCAACGTCGCCGCCACCGCACTCTTGCTGTTGGCCAGTTGCACCACGCCCTGAATCAGCTGCAGCAGTTGCAGATTGGCGTCCAGCCCCGCCGAAGTGGTACCGGTCTGCAATTGCAGAATGTCACCCAGTTTGACCGGCGCCGCGTTGACCGCCGCCACCTGCAATTGGCCCAGCGCAGTGATTACCTGGGCCGTCGCACCATTGAGTTGCACCACCGTCGCGGCGGCCTGAATCAGTTGCGTCACCGTGGCCTGGGTATTGAGCAACTGCGTGTAGTTGCCGGCCGCGACGTTGAGATTGATCGCCAGCTGATCAAGGTATTTCAGCAAGTTGATATCGGTGTTCAGCAGGCCGTCCCAGCCTAGCGCGGTGAGATTGACGTTACCGCCGAGCAGCCCGGAAAACAGCGGATTGAGGATGTTCGACTGGGCTGTATCGATGCTCGCCAGCGTGCTGCGAATATTCAGCTGGGCGACCGTTGGCTGCGGTTTGGCGGCCACCGCCGAGGCATTCAGCGTGGTATTGAGACTGACCGGTGTACCGCTGAACAAGGCTTGTACGCCGCCGGCAAAACTGGTGATCACCGTGCGACTGGCGACGACTTTGACCGCAGCCATTTGCGTGGCATCCACGGCGAACGTGCGTAAACCGCTGGCGGCAGTCACCAGGGTGCCGCACGTGGTGGCGAGGGTGTTGCTGGCGTCGACAACGTAGCCGTTGCGCACGGCGCTTTGCCCGGCGTAACTGGCAGCGCTCAGCCCCGGCAGGCAATTGCCGCCACGACTGACGGCTTCGAGGGCGGCGTTGTCCACCACCCGCTGCAATTTGCGTTGCTCCATGTACAAGCGGCCGGTGTCGACCACCAACAGCAGCATCACCACCGCCAGACTGAGGGTGGCCGCCGCCATCAAGCCAATCGCCCCGCGCTGCCGGGCCGGGCTGGTGAATCGCGAACGAGGCGACATGGCGCACTCCTTTGCCGCAAGCTCCATTGGTGCAACTGAGTGTAGACGCGCCTAATGGCAACGCGCCATTTCGAACAGAAACATCCCTGTGGGAGCGAGCCTGCTCACGAAGCCGTCGTGTCGGATAAATAACAGTTGAATGACACCCGGCTTTCGCGAGCAAGCTCGCTCCCACATTAGAATTTAGGATGGAACAAAAAATGGGAGCTCAACAGCTCCCACTTTTTAACGGATTCAGCGCGGTGGATAGTTGGCCAGAATCCGCCCGACAGTCTCGCGAATGGCATTGCTGCGATCTTCGGGATTCGGCTTGCCGGACAGCATCTGCTCATCGCTGCCGCGCCACACCAGTTTGCCGTCCTTGCCGTCGAGCAGGTCGATCTGGATGGTCGCGACCTTGTAGGTGATGTTGCGCGTTTCGTTGTACATCGGCGCGCCCCAGTAGCCGTTCCACGGGCCACCCCAACCGCCACCGTAATTGGTCGTCACTTGCTGCTGACGATCCTCGACAATCAGATAGGTCTGCACACTCAAATCACCCTTGGCGCCCGCCGCCGCTGGACGCAAACCGCGCTGGTCGAGCTGATCGGCGACGGCCTGGCGGATGCGCTGTTCGGTCAGGTCGCTTTTGATTCGTGGATCATCGGGACGATATTGCAGGGCGGGGTCTTTCCAGCTCCAGCTGCGATAGGCGGCAAAGTCGCGGCTGGCATCGAAGTCGTGGTTGACCTGGTTGGCGGCGCAGGCGCTGAGCAGCGCGGCCATGGCCAGTAGAGCGAGACGGCGGAACATGGTTTTTCTCCGGTTGAAGACATGAACCTGCGGCAGCTTCCCGTTGGCAGAAAGCTAACTCGGAGGATACGCCGACATGGCCTTTTCCACAGCTTCGCGGATCGAATCGGTGCGATCGATTTCGCTGCCCTTGTTCGCGGTTTCGGCACTGGCGCTCCAGACCGATTGCCCGCTGCCGGCGTCGAACAGATTGACCTGCACTACCACGACCTGCTCCGAATACGTACGCACGATCGGCACCGTGTTGTACATGCCATAACCGCGACCATATCGATCGTAGCCGCCGTATCCGCCGCCGTAGTAGCCGTAGTCGTCCTGGACCTGCCGCAAACGGGTTTCCAGCCGCAGATCGGCGCTGACCAACAGGTCGGCCGGGCGGTTGTCGTGCAACGGGCGCAAACCGCGCTGATCGAGGGCATTGCTCACCGCTTCGGCCACTTGCGCCGAGTCCGCCCACGCCGTACCCGGCGGCAACTGCCCGTTGAGCCAGGCCCAACTGCGATAGCGTCCGTAGTCACGCGGCGGCGCCGGGTAAGCGCTACGGTCGAAGGTGGTGGCGGCTTGCGCCGGCGCCGGCGGCAAGGGCCGCGACTGCGCCACGTACGGGTTGCTGCCCTGGCAGGCAGCCAACCCCAGACAGATCAGCAATAACCCGGATTGAGCTTTCATGTCGCGCTCCGATCAGATCGGCCGGCAGATCCAGTGCAAGTAGCGCCCAAGCCCGGCGAAGCTTGGGTGACGGCGGTGAGCGAGCTCCATCTCAAGCAAATCCGCGAGTTCGGCGCGGGCCTGGAATTCCACCGGCATGTAGTCGTGGAAAACCCGGATCCCGCTCTGGGTTTCGACCTGCCACAGGCCTTCGAGTTGCGTTGCCAATTCCCGTGGATCGAGGGGCTGTTGCGGGGTCAGGCTCTGCTTTTCCCCGGCCATGCTGTTCTTGCGCATTTTCTTGAAATGGCCTTTGAGCAGGTTGCGGTAGATCAGCGCGTCGCGATTGTAGAACGCCAGCGACAACCAGCCGTCGGGCTTGGTGAGTAGATGCAGCACCGGCAGGATCGCGTGAGGCTCGGCGAGCCATTCGAGCACGGCGTGGCAAATCACCAGATCGTAAGGTTCAGTGAGTTGCCCGAGCAGTTCCTGCCACGGCGCCTGGATGAATGTTGCGGTTTGCCCGGCGTCGGCGAAGCGCTGGCGCGCGCCGTCGAGCATCGGTGCGGCGGGCTCGGTGAAGGTTACGTCATGGCCGCGCTCGGCCAGCCACAGCGACATGTGGCCGAGGCCGCCGCCAATGTCGAGAACGCGCAACGGACGATCCGGCAGTGCCTCGATTAGGTCGGCCTGCAACACCGCGAGGCGAATCGCGCCTTTCGCGCCGCCATAGATTTTTTCGGCGAACCGCGTCGCCAACTGATCGAAATGCCGGTCGCTCATCAGCTGAACCGCCGTTCGCTGTCGGCAAGCTTGGCGCGCACCACTTCATTCATGTCCAGGCCCAACTCGCTGCACAGCAGCAACAGATACAACACGATATCGCCGACTTCCTGCCCGGCGTGGGCGAGTTTGTCGGCGGGCAACTGGCGCGACTGGTCTTCCGTCAGCCACTGGAAGATTTCCACCAGTTCAGACATTTCGACACTGGCTGCCATGGCGAGGTTTTTCGGGCTGTGAAATTGCCGCCAGTCATTACGGTCGCGAATGGCGTGCAGGCGTTCGGTCAGTTCAACAAGGTTCATCGGGTTCTCCTGAAGGCGTATAGCTTCGGGGGGATACCCACCAAAGGCAAGCGGCGCAGGTGATCTAATGTGGGAGCGAGCCTGCTCGCGAAAGCGCTGTGTCATTCAACCCATCAGTTAACTGATCCACCGTATTCGCGAGCAGGCTCGCTCCCACACAGAATGGGTGCAAACCTTCTATCATTCAGGGAACTCGGCCACCCGCGTTGTGGCCCAAGGCTCAGCTCTTTCATCAGGATGCACACATGCAGGTAGAAAGCTTTTTCGAATGGCTCGGGCAGGCGCTCGGTTCAGTCATCCGCTTTATCGTCGATGGCCTCAGTGGTTTGTTCAACATTCTGAGCAATGCCGGTGGCAACTTTGTCGACGGGCTGGCCAAGACGCTAGGGATGGACACCTCGATCATCAGCATCATCGCGCTGATCGTCGGGCTGATGCTGTTGTGGTCGGCGATTCGGGCGTTCATGAATGCGTCGATCATTGCCGGGATCATCTGGTTGTTGCTGGGGTTGTGGTTGTTGAGCTGGATTATTCATTAAACGCTTGAAGAGCCCCTCATCGGAACGCCGCCCGCCTAACCCTCTCCCGGAGGGAGAGGGGACTGACCGGGGTGTTTTCGAGAAGTACACCGACCTGAGATACCGAGTCGAACTCGGGATAGGAATTAAACCGAGATCGGCCCCCTCTCCCTCTAGGAGAGGGCTGGGGTGAGGGTGACTTCTACCGCTACAATCCCCGCTCCCCCAAGGAGCCCGCATGTCCACTCTGATCGCCGACTGGCGCGACCGCCCGACGCACCGCAAGGTCTGGGCACTCGCCGCGCCCATGATTCTGTCCAATATTTCCGTACCGTTGGTGGCGCTGGTCGACAGCACCGTTATCGGCCACTTGCCCCACGCCCATCAATTAGGCGCGGTGGCGGTCGGTGCCAGCCTGTACACCTTTCTCGCCTGGGCCATGGGCTTTCTGCGCATGGGCACCACCGGGTTTGCCGCGCAGGCCGCCGGGCGCAGCGACGGTGCGGCGTTGCGGCAGATTCTGTTGCAGGGCTTGCTGCTGGCGATGGGACTGGCACTGGTGCTTGGCACTTTGGGTGTGCCGCTGAGTGGTGTTGCGTTGCACTTCATGCAACCGTCGGCGGAGCTGGCTCAACTCACCCGGGACTTTTTCCATACACGCCTTTTCGGCCTGCCGGCGGCGCTGGCCAGTTATGCGCTGGTCGGCTGGTTCCTCGGCACACAGAACGCCCGGGCGCCGCTGGCGATTCTGCTGACCACCAACCTGATCAACATAGTCCTCAATCTGTGGTTCGTCATCGGCCTGGATTGGGGCGTGGTCGGTTCAGCGCGGGCCTCGGTGATCGCCGAATGGAGTGGCGCCCTGCTCGGCCTGCTGCTGACCCGCAAAGCGCTGCGCGCGTACCCCGGGCACATCGCTTGGGCAGCGCTGAGAATCTGGCAGAGCTGGCGCCCGTTGCTGGCGGTCAACCGCGATATCTTTATCCGCAGCCTGGCGCTGCAATCGGTGTTTTTCCTGATCACCGTACAAGGCGCGCGACTGGGTGATTCGACGGTGGCCGCCAACGCGCTGCTGCTCAATGGCTTGCTGCTGACGGCGCATGCGCTGGACGGTCTGGCCCACGCCGTCGAAGCCTTGTGCGGACACGCCATCGGCGCCCGTGATCGTCTGGCCCTGCGTCGCTCACTGGTGGTGGCAGGCGGCTGGTCACTGATCGCCAGCCTCGGCTTCGCCATGCTGTTCCTGCTGGCCGGGCACTTGTTCATCGAGATGCAGACTGACATCCAGAGCGTGCGGGACACCGCGTTCGTCTACCTGCCCTACCTCGCCGTGCTGCCGCTGATTGCAGTCTGGAGCTACCTGCTCGACGGTTTGTTCATCGGCGCCACCCGCGCGCGGGAAATGCGCAACGGCATGCTGATCACCGTGGTGCTGTTATTGCCGTTCGCCTGGGCGCTGCAAGGTCTGGGCAATCACGGGCTGTGGATATCTTTTCTGCTGTTCATGGTGTTGCGCAGCCTGACCCTCGGTGCGCAAGCCTGGTGGCTCAAGCGCAACGATGGCTGGTTCAGTGGCGGCGTTCACTGACTCGGCGTGTGCGCGATAAACCCGACCACCTGATCGAGCACCGGCGCCAGACGCCGCAACGGCCGCGACAGGGTCGCTACCAAGGTTATGTGGCTGGGCCGCGAGTAATACAAATCCTGCGCCGGCACACCGGCCTCGCGCAGCTTGCTCGCAAGGCCACCGGTGTTGCGCGTCGGGTTGACCAGATCATCCCGGCTTGCCGCAATCAACAGCGCAGGCGGTGCGCCGCGACTGACATGGTTGATCGGCTGCGACTGCGGCGGTGAGTCAGGCCAGAAGAAAACCGGACGCACCTCAGGATTCTTGATCGGCAGAAAATCATACGGCCCGGCCAGACCGATCCAGCCTCGTACATCCCTGGGCGACATGCCCACCGCCGCGAGCCATTCGCTGTCCAGCGCGAGCATCGCCGCGTTGTACCCGCCCGAGCTGTGGCCCATCAGATACAAGCGCTGCGGGTTGCCGGAAAACTCGTGGATATGCGCTTTGGTCCATGCCACCGCACGCGCCCCGTCTTGCAGGAACAGCGGATAGCGCACCTGTGGATACAAACGGTAATCCGCCACCACGGCAACAATCCCTCGGGACGCCAGCGCTTCGCCGACAAAGCGGTAGTCGACGCGCGAACCGCTGTTCCAGCTGCCGCCATAGAAAAACACCACCACCGGCGCGCCGGGCATCGGCTGATGCGGCACATACACGTCGAGCTTCTGCCGCGGATCGTCGCCATAGGCGATGCCCACGGTTTTGGCGTACGTGCTGTCCGGAGTCAACGCATTGAGCAACTGCACCGGCGAACAACCGCCCAGCACCAGCAGCAACACGATCCCCAACCCTTGCCGGAATAAACCTGCCATACGCGCCGAACCTCGCCTCAGGACTGATCGCTGCGCCACTGGCGCCGCACATGATCAAGCCGCTGCTGTTGGGTCAGACCCACCGGCGGTGGCACCAGCACGGCTCGCGGATGCAGCAAGCGTAGCCATAACCAGCCATCGAGCACGGTGCGGTCGCTGAATCCCAGCGTCAGGCCTTGATGCACATGGGAGGCCATCGTCGCGTAATCGGTTCCCAGCGATTGGCACCAGCGCCAGATATGCTGCTCCAGCAAGCAGGTTTGCAGGCGTTCGCGCTGGCGCCGGGTCAGGCTTTCTTCGATGCTCAGCGGCTCGACGGCTAGCCCCGGGTTGCGCAACTGCTGCCAGCCCAGACTGCCAATCGCCCGGTCGGCCCAAGTGCCACCGAACCAGCGCAGCTGACGAATCGGCCCGAGCCAGCGGCTCAGCTCAGCGGCATCGCAGGCATCGAAAAAATAGCTCGCGGTCTGCCGGTTGTAATAGCTGAGCAAAGCCCGGTGGTTCAATCCAAACGACACCGTGAGCATGCGCTGCAAGTGACTCAGCAGTTGTTGCGCCGCAACCTCACTGCTCAACAACAGCCCGCGCCAGGTGTTCGGGTCGCTGTGACACAACGCGGCCAATGCCGGGCAGTCACGCAGCTCGATCAACACCGGGCCGTGCTCGCTGACCGGTTCGAACTCAGTGCCTTCGAACAGGCTGAAACACTGCACACCGGCAAAAGCCCGGCGCAGGGTCAGCAAGGCCTGCGGTGCATCCGGGCCATCGAGCAACAGCCACTGCGCCATGGGCTCAAGCGCCGCGCCATTCATGTTGCGCCGCTCTGTTCAAGCGCGGTGACCAGTCGACAACTGCACACCGATTGAGCGCAATGGTTGAAACTGCCGCCGCCGGGGATCAGGCACAACAGCAGCAACGGTTCACCGCAAGTCAGCAGTTGCTGCAAGCCGTCACTCACCAGGCTGTCGGGCAGAGGCATGGGCAGGTCATCATCGGTGTCGGCAACGGCGGATGGCGGCTGCAGCACGCCGCTGATCATCGGCTGATCCGGATCCCCCTCGAAGAAACTCACCACCACCTCGACACCCTCGCTCAGCGCCGCCATGGACACCTGCGCCAGGGACGGCGCAAGCGGTAGCCAACAATGACTCGGGGCGGCCCCTTCGCCCTGATAGAGCCAGTCGAATTGCACCGCCACCGGACGCATCCGGTCAGGCTGCGGCTCATCGACCGCCACAACCCAGGCCCGTTGCAGGCTGTGCATGCGCAGGCGCGATGGCGCTGTAGCCGATGTGTACGGCACTTGCACCGTGCCGAACAGGCGGTTGACGTAGGGAGGTTCACGGGATGGATCGGCGCGATGTTCAATGCGTGTGAGCAACCACGACCGATTGCATTCAGCGAAGGGATGACCGGCCAACCGCAGCCAGTGACCGCTGCGCAACGCTGGCAGTTCACTCTGGCCTTCAGCCCGTTGCACACCCGATAAACTGCTCCCAATTGCACTTTGCAATTGCCATTGCCGCAACGCGGGTGACATATCTTGCCCGTCGTCCTCGCGCGGATACTGCGCGGTACCGGCCAAGGGTAACTGCGCCGGATCATCGGCGAACACCAGGCAATGCCGGTCGCGATCGTGTTCAAAGTAGTAGTGAATCCGCGCCTGCGTACACAAGCGCTGGAGCAGTTGCAAATCGGACTCGCGGTACTGCGTGCAGAACGTCCGGGCCGGGTAGCCGCCGGACAGATCGAAGCGGCGCTGGGCACCAACAATCCCGTGCTCCCTGAGCACTTGTTCGATGATCTGCGGCACCGAACGGCCACTGAAGATGCGTTGACTGAAGCGCAGCGCGAGGCAACCGAGTTTCGGCCCCAGACGGATCCGGCTCAATCTCGAACCCTCTGCGTGTTCATGCTGGACAAGGCTCTGCAATTGCCCGTGCACGCCCTCCCCCGACGGCCCGAAACAGAGGAACGCCGAACGGTATAGCAGGCCGGCGAGATCCAGGTGCGGATCGTCGATCAACACATCGATCTCGAACGCAAAGGATTCGCTGAGGGCTTCGCTACCGGTAAAGGCCAGGACTTCGAAAGGGTCGGACAGGCCCGCTACATCGAGACGAAAGGACGACTCGTTGACTGGTTCGAACATGGGCGGATCTCTACAGGAGGGGCGGTCGGGGATTCTCGCCGAGAGCCATGGCCGAGTAGAGAGCTGAAGTACAACTTAGGAAATGACCTACGCGAAAAGCAGACCGGATGACTTTGCTGGCCAGGAATGCCATGGATTTCGCGAAGATTTTGGGAGATATCCCACCGGATCATCCGAATTTTCCGCCACGCTCAGGAAAAATTCAGACAACCCGGCAAGATCGCCACCTGGCCTCAGGAAGACAGGTAGGAGGAGCGGGTCAGGCCCAGACGCAAGGCATCGAGAAATTGCGTGCGCTCGCTGGCACTGATGCGGGCACTGGCGCACTTGTCGCGGTAGTGGGTCATCAGTTCTTCCGGCGACAAGTGCACGTAACGCAGCATGTCTTCGATGGTGTCGTGGGTCTCGATACCGGCGTGGTACACGCTGCCATCGGCGTTCTGGTAGATGTTCACCGAGTCGGTGTCACCGAACAGGTTGTGCATGTCGCCGAGGATTTCCTGATAGGCGCCAACCAGGAACACGCCCAGCAGGTAATCTTCGCCTTCATTCAAACCGTGTACCGGCAGGCTGGTTTCGATGCTCTGCTCGTCGACGTACTGATTGATCTTGCCGTCGGAGTCGCAGGTCAGGTCTTGCAGCACCGCGCGACGCAGCGGCTCTTCATCGAGACGGTGCAGCGGAATGATCGGCAGGACCTGATCGATTGCCCAGGTGTCCGGCAGGCTCTGGAATACCGAGAAGTTGCAGATGTACTTGTCGGCCAGCTTGTCGTTGAGTTCGTCGAGCACTTGGCGGTGCGAACGCTGACGGGCTTTCAGCGAGTTGTGCAGGCGACGGCACACGGCGAAGTAGCACTGCTCGGCCAGGGCTTTTTCCGCCAGGGTCAGTTTGCCGTCGGCGTACTGCGCAGCCACGTCGCTCATGTAGTGGGTGGCGCGCCAGTAGGTTTCGGTGACCATTTCGATGTCGGTCGGGCCGAGCAGGTCAACCAGCCACTGCACGGTTTCCGGCAGGTTTTCCTTGTTTTCGATCAGCGGGATTTCGTCGTTGTGCTTCTCGACGTCGGTGACCTGCACCACCAGCATGGCGTGGTGCGCGGTCAGCGAGCGGCCGCTTTCGGAGAAAATGTGCGGATGCGGCAGGCTCTGCGCGTCGCAGAATTCCTTGAGCATGCCGACCACGACACCGGCGTAATCGTCCATGTCGTAGTTGATCGAGCTGGCGTTGCGCGAGTGCGTGCCGTCGTAGTCGACGCCCAGACCGCCGCCGACGTCGATGTGATCGACCGGCAGACCGAGATTGCGCAGCTCGCCGTAGTAACGGATCGCTTCCTTGAAGCCGTGCTGGTAGTCAGCCAGGTTGGCGATCTGCGAGCCCATGTGGAAGTGCAACAGGCGAATGCCCTGATCCAGGCCAGCCGCACGGAAACGCTCGACCACCGACAGCAGTTGTGCTGCCGACAGACCGAATTTGGATTTCTCGCCACCGGTGTCCGCCCACTTCGACGACGCCAGCGACGACAGACGCACGCGCAGGCCGACCTGTGGCTTGACCTTGAGCGAGGCGGCTTCTTCGATCACCAGACCGACTTCGGATTCTTTCTCGATGACGATGAAGACGTTGTGGCCAAGCTTCTGGCCCATCAGCGCCAGACGGATGAACTCGCGGTCCTTGTAACCGTTGCAGACGATGGTGCCGCCCTTCGGCGCCAGCGCCAGCACGGCCAGCAACTCAGGCTTGGAGCCGGCTTCCAGGCCGATGGAAACGTCCTGGGTGGCGATGATGTTCTCGATCACCGCTTCTTGCTGGTTGACCTTGATCGGGTACAGCGCGGTGTATTTGCTCTGGTACTCCAGGCGCTCGATGTTCGAATCGAAGGCACCGGTCAGTTGGCGAACACGGTCTTGCAGAATGTCGGGGAAGCGAACCAGCAACGGCAAGGACAAACCGCTTTTGCGCAGTTGGTCGACTTGTTCGAACAGGTCGATAGGCGAGCTGCTCGGACCGTTCGGACGAACTTCGACGCGACCGGCGTCATTGATCGCGAAATACCCGGCCCCCCAATGGCGAATCCCGTAAACACTGCGGCTGTCCGCAACTGTCCATTGGCTGCCATCGTCTTTGCGTGTGCGTCGTACGGACATCGAAGTCCCCTATAAAGAAGTCATAGTGCGTCGCCTGATCTCAGGCCGGCGCATTCTAAAGAATGAAAATGACGGTTTGTCAGCGCGGCGGTAGACCGCACTGACTGCGTGGAGTTTAGAAACCGGTCATGAACAGGCTCTGTGAAAACCATGGAGACGACGCCGGATCTGAAGTGTTTCAGCGCCGGATCAAGCCGCAGGTGGTTTTCACAGAGGCTGCTAGCCGCCGGACTTCTTCGCTTTGAAACCGTGCTTGATCAGCTCAGCCAAGAGTAGCTCGACATGATCGCCCTGGATTTCGATGATTCCGTCTTTCAACGCGCCGCCAGTGCCGCAACGTTTCTTCAACGTTGTCGCTAGCTCCTTGAGCGCGTCTTCGGCCAGTGGCACGCCGGTGATGGTAGTCACCGTTTTGCCGCCACGGCCCTTGCTCTCGCGTCGCACGCGGGCAATGCCGTCGCCAGCCGGGATCACGGTTTGTTTGCAGATACAGGCGTCCACCGGCTTACTGCATTCCGGGCAATGACGACCTGCGTCGGTGGAAAATACCAGGCCGCCCAGGGCGGCGAAGGATGCGGCTTTTTTGGCCACCGGCAATCCTCTCGGGAGGACAAAGACTGATCGCGACCTTGGGCAAGGTCATCGACCGCGAAGCCCCACTCAGGCAGGGGCAGCGCTACTGCACCGATAAAGCGCCAAATGTAGGAGCTGTCGAATGAAACGAGGCTGCGATCTTTTGATTTCGACGCCAAAACAAAAAATCAAAAGATCGCAGCCTGCGGCAGCTCCTACAAAAAGCACTCGCGGTGCAGCTTGAAAAGGTCGCGCAGTGTAACGGCAAAAATCCCGATTGCTAAGTGCCAATCGGCGCCAATTTATGTGTTCTTTGCGACGTCGCTTTGCTGCGCCTTGAGATAGCGCTTCAATGCGGCCAGAGAGTCCGGGCAATAAGGCTTCTGCTGGATTTCCTGCAGCACCTGCTCGACCGGAATAAAGCGCGCTTCCAGCACCTCCTCCGGTTGCAGTTTCAACGGGCCGTCCCATACGGCAGAAAACGCCGAACACCACAGGCGATTGCCGGTGTCCTCAAAATAGAAATGGTCATGAGCCGTCAGCTCGACGCCGCTGACGCCCAATTCCTCTTCCAGTTCACGGGCCGCCGACTCGGCGTAGGTCTCGTCTGCCTGGACCATGCCGCCCGCCGCGACGTCCCAGTAGCCGGGATAAATCGCCTTGCTCAAGGTGCGCCGGTGCACGCACAGCTCACCGGCGGAATTGAACAACATGATGTAGGTGCCACGACCGATCAACCCGCGCTCGCGCAAATCGGCGCGCACGAGCGCGCCGAGCAGGTTGTCCTGCTCATCGACCCAGGCGATCTGTTCAGCATCGGAGGCGGCGCGATGGGCCGCCTCTTTGGCGTTGTGGCTCATGAATCAGCCCTGATTGAGCAGTTGACGCAAATCGATCACCGCGGCGTTGGCCCGGGAAATATAGTTGGCCATGACCAGCGAGTGGTTGGCCAGCACGCCGAAGCCGCTGCCGTTAAGAATCATAGGACTCCAGACCGGCTCCTGCGAGGCTTCCAGTTCACGGATGATCTGGCGCACGCTGACGGTGGCGTTCTTCTTCGCCAGCACATCGGCGAAATCGACTTCAATGGCGCGCAGCAGGTGCGACAGCGCCCAGGCCTGACCGCGGGCTTCGTAGAACACGTTGTCGATCTGCATCCACGGGGTCTCGACGACTTCTTCGTCAACCTGCGGCACTTCGCCGATCGCCGGCACTTCGGTTTTCAGCGCGGTATTGAGTTTGACTCGGCCTACGCTGGCCGACAGGCGTTGCGACAGCGAACCGAGACGGGTGCCGACATCGCCCAGCCAGTTGTTCAGGTTGTCGGCGCGAGCATAGAACAGCGCGTTTTTCTGGGTTGGATCAGACAGGCGCGCCTGATAACGACTCAGCGAGTTGATGCCCTCCTGATATTCCGACTCACTCGACGGCAGGATCCAGCTCTTGTTGTCGAAGTTGAAACGCGGCTCGGCCTTGGCCAGATCGGCATCTTCCGCCGACTGCGACTGCGAACGGGCAAAGTCTTTACGCAGGGCACGGGTCAGGTCACGCACCTGCACCAGCACGCCGTATTCCCAGCTTGGCGTGTTGTCCATCCACAGGCCCGGCGGGAAGCGGTCGTTGGAAATGTAGCCGCCCGGCTTGTTGAGCAAGGTGCCGGCAACGGTCTTCAGGGTTTCGACGGTGGTGTAGCCGATCACCATCTGCTTGCCTTCTTTCTCGGCCGCCACTTGCGCGTTTTGTGCGACCGGAAACAGCGCCGGCTCCTGGCTCCAGTACCAGCCAAGGCCAATGGTCACCAGCAGGTAGATGCCGATCAGCGTGGCCAATGCACGGCTGAACAGTAATCCGCCAACATAGCTGCGGGTGGCCGACTTGGGTTCGGCGGCACGTTCAGGCGCGCTGCCCGCGCGGTTTTTCCAGTCCAGCATGGCGATATCCTTTCAATCACTTGGGTTCAACGGTTCGACCACAACCATACAACAACGTGCCGAGGCCGGGCACCCGCGCGTAAAGATAAGCCGCAATTCGTGTGGGCGAATGACGCTTCGACGATGACTAAGGGAATCCCCGATGCCCATGCTTCAGCCCATCGGATTGAAAACCATCGCAAAAGTCATTCACTGCACGGATAAAAGCACGACTGCCCCGTCATCCTGATCACCCAGCTTAGTCAGGGAGTGCCCGGCCTACGGGGACTTGTCAGACACTCAGGTCAAAAACAAAACCGCCCGGTCAGAAACTGAATGGTGACGCACTGCAGATTATTGACGTACGACACTCGTGTAAGGGAAAAGAGGTGCTAGCATAGAGCCACCAGTCGATCTCAGCATGCAGCCTAACTAGTAGTCAGGATATGACCGAGCCAGAAGACCCCAGCCGTGAGCGTCTCAAGCACCACTTTGCCCAGCGGGTAATTCATCAGGCACGTCAGATTCTTGAGATATGGCAGCGCCTGCAACGCACTGAGTGGTCCAATGTCGATCTCGCCGAACTGAGCGAGGCCAACCTGCGCCTGCTGCGTTTTGCCGAGCGCTTCGAACAGCCCGAACACACGCAGCTTGCGCGCCATATCAGCCAATCGCTGGAAGCGGTGGACGCCAATCGCGGTCGCCTGAGCAGTGGCTTGATCACCGACCTCAATCGCTTGATGCAGCGCTTGTCACGCACCGGCCTGCGCCATGGCGATCAACTCGACCAGACTTTCCTGCCACCGCTGCGCAAACCGATCTATGTGATGCTGCAAGATCACGACCGCGCCGAACGCCTGGCCAAACAACTGGAATTCTTCGGTCTGAGCGCGCAGGCGCTGGACAGTGTGTCGGCGTTTCGCTCCTCGATGGTCGAGCGCCTGCCCGCGGCGATCGTCATGGACGTCGATTTCAGCGGCGCCGGCATCGGCCTGAAACTTGCCGCGGAGGCCCAGGTCGGTTTGGAAGAACCGCTGCCGCTGCTGTTCTTCAGCCTGCACGAAACCGACACGCCAACCCGTCTCGCCGCCGTGCGCGCCGGCGGCCAGGAGTTCCTCACCGGCACCCTCGAAGCGTCGAGCCTGCTGGAAAAGATAGAAGTCCTCACCTGCGTCGCCCAGTACGAACCTTATAAAGTGCTGATCATCGACGACTCGCGTGCGCAGGCCTTGCACACCGAGCGCCTGCTCAACAGCGCCGGCATCGTCACGCGGACCTTGATCGAACCGATTCAGGCGATGGCGGAACTGGCCGATTTCCAGCCCGACCTGATCATCCTCGACATGTACATGCCAGCCTGCACTGGCACCGAACTGGCCAAAGTGATTCGCCACAACGATCGCTATGTCAGCGTGCCGATCATTTACCTGTCTGCCGAGGACGATCTGGACAAGCAGCTCGACGCCATGAGCGAGGGCGGCGATGACTTCCTGACCAAACCGATCAAGCCGCGCCACCTGATCACCACCGTGCGCAACCGCGCCGCCCGCGCACGCAACCTCAAAGCACGGATGGTCCGCGACAGCCTCACCGGTCTGTACAACCACACGCACATTCTGCAATTGCTCGAAGACTGCTCGTTCCGCGCCCGCCGCGAGAACAAGCCATTGAGCTTTGCGATGCTCGACATCGACCATTTCAAACGGGTCAACGACAGCCACGGCCACCCGATGGGCGACCGGGTGATCAAGAGCCTCGCGCTGTTTCTCAAGCAGCGTTTGCGCAAAACCGATTTCATTGGCCGATACGGCGGCGAAGAATTCGCCATCGTCATGCCCGACACCGATATAGAAGCCGCGCACAAAGTGCTCGACGAGATCCGCCAGCGCTTCGCTGAAATCCACTACCCGGCGCAGCCGCAGGATTTGTGGTGCACCTTCAGCGCTGGCGTGGTGGAAATGCACGACGACTGCGACAGCCTGATGATGGCCAGTCAGGCCGACGAAGCGCTGTACCGCGCCAAGGGCGCCGGACGCAATCGCGTGCAGACCGCGCGCGACTCAAAGCAAAGTGCCACTTTTTCATCGGATTCCACTGATTCGGTCATAACCCTGTAATAGAACCGCAATAAATTCAGGCGCTTACCATTTCTGCCGTTGGTAGCCGTCATGCGCCTGAAGTTGCTCACCAATCTCAATACCCTGCTGTTGGTCGCCGTGTGTCTCGCACTCGGCGCGACGCTGTGGTGGTCGCAAAAAGCCCTTGAGCGCCCGTACCTTTTGATGGAGCGCTATCTCGGTCTGTCGCAACAATTTCAGAACGAGGTGGCACGCAACGTCGAGGATTACCTCGCCAGCGGCGACGCCTTGCGCCTGAGCAGTGCCAGTCAGGCCATCGACAATTTGCAGAAAGAACTCGGCGAATTGCCGCCAGCGCTGGCCGACACCCTGCGCCCGAGCCTGTCGGGCCTTGATGAATTCAGCAAGACCGACTTGCTCGCTGCCGGCAAACTGGCGGGCGACCCGCAGGCCTTGCTGTTGCAGGCAGAGCGCGAACTGAGCGCCAGCCTCGATCAGCTCAGCACTTACGCCAACGGCAACGCGGCTTATCTGACGCCGTTGCTCGTCGCCTCTCAGCACTTAGGCAAACTGTCACTGGCGCGGGACAAACTGGTCAGCAGCGGGCGCAGTGAACTGGCCGCCGATGTTGAGCGCGAAGTCACCAATATCCGCTCGCAAGCTCAGGTAATTGAGGCCCTGCCCTTGCTCGGTGTTGTCGCCAAAAGCGAATCGGGCAGTGATGACTTTGCGGCAATGATGGGCATCGAGAACAGCGAAAAAACCGTCGCCGAAGACGCTGGTGTCGGGCTCAAACGTGAGCTCAACAGCTTGCTCGGACGCTATCCGGCGGAGCTGGCACGCACACGGGATCAGATCCAGAAACGCACCGACCTCAGCACCGCCACCCACCAGAAAATCGCCGCCGTGCAGCAGGCCATCGCCGGACTTGAGCCAGTCGTGCGCGCGCAGCACGGGCAAATTCAAGGCGAAGTGCGGCTGATGCAAGGCGTGATGATCGGCTTGATTCTGCTGATTGCGTTGCTCATCGACACCTTGCAGCGGCGGCTGGCCCGCACGCTGACCAATCTCGCTCCGGCGCTGTCGAACTGGGCCGAAGGCGATTTCAGCCGCGACATTCATTTGGGCAAAACCAACCGTGAACTGCACGACATCGAGGCCTCGCTCAATCGCTTGCGTGCCTACCTGGTGGACTTGGTTGGGACAATTCGCGGCAATGCCGAACAAGTCGCAGGCAGCAGTCGCACGCTCGCCGAACTAAGCAACGACTTGCACAGCGGCGCCGAACATCAGGCCGGTGACACCGCGCTGATCCGCGATTCACTCGGCGAGTTGGAGGCGACGATTCAGCAGGTCGCTGGCGATGCGCAGCAGGCGGCGGATGCCAGCCGTCATGCCGGACTGGCGGTCGAGCATGGCCAGACCGTGATTGGCCAAAGCCTCACCGGCCTGCACGCGCTGGTCGGTGAGGTTCAGGGCAACGCGCAAATGATCGAGCATCTGGCCGAGGAGTCAGCGACCATTGGTGGCGTATTGACGGTGATTCGCTCGATTGCCGATCAAACCAACCTGCTGGCGCTTAACGCGGCGATCGAAGCGGCGCGTGCCGGGGAAATGGGTCGAGGATTTGCCGTGGTGGCTGAAGAAGTGCGCTCGCTGGCACAACGTACAGCCGGCGCAACTGCCGAAATTCAAACCCTGATCGCCGGCCTGCAAACCGCTGCTCGTCAATCGGTCGAAGGCATGCGCGCGCAGGTCGAGCACGCCGAAGCCACGGCCAATCAGGCGCAAGCGGCGGATGGCGCGCTGGATAAAATCGTCGGCGCGATCCAGACCATTTCCGACACGGCGATCCGCATTGCCGACGTCACGGCGCAGCAGAGCGGCGCGGTCAGCGAGATTCGCGATCACAGTGAGCGGATTCATCAGTTGGGTGGGGATAATCTGGTGCGTATCGGCCGCGGGCGTGAGCAGGGTGAGAATCTGCTGGTATTGGGTGGGCAATTGCATACGGCCGTACAGGCATTTCGCGTCTGACAAATTGCCTTCGCGAGCAAGCTCGCTCCCACATTGGAATGCATACCCCTGTGGGAGCGAGCTTGCTCGCGAAGGCGTCAGTCCAGACACCACAAATGACCGGATCAAACCACTTGGTCACATATTTCGCGCAAACATCGGCCATCGTGCTGGCTATTGCATAGAACTGGACAGTCACAAAGTCTTTGCGGCATAGTCGCCGGGTTCTGACGATTGCTCATTCATAACAAGGACTACGCAGATGGCGACCCTCCTGGTGCTGCACGGCCCCAACCTGAACCTGCTCGGCACCCGCGAACCCGGCACTTACGGTTCAACGACCCTGGCGCAGATCAATCAGGATCTGGAGCGCCGCGCCCGTGAAGCCGGTCATCATTTGCTGTATCTGCAAAGCAATGCCGAGTACGAATTGATCGACCGCATCCACGCCGCGCGTGGCGAAGGGGTCGATTTCATTCTGATCAATCCAGCAGCTTTTACGCACACAAGTGTCGCATTACGTGACGCGTTGCTGGGAGTGAGCATCCCATTCATCGAAGTGCATTTGTCCAACGTGCACAAACGTGAACCTTTCCGCCATCACTCTTACTTCTCCGACGTTGCGGTGGGAGTGATCTGCGGCCTTGGCGCCAGCGGTTACCGACTGGCCCTGGAGGCTGCGCTAGAACAGCTTGAAACACAGGCAACGGCTTGAACTACAAGCGTTAAACGCCCCTGACCGACCCTTGGGAGTTGATGATTCATGGATATCCGTAAAGTTAAGAAACTGATCGAATTGCTGGAAGAGTCCGGCATCGACGAGCTCGAGATCAAGGAAGGCGAAGAGTCCGTACGCATCAGCCGTCACAGCAAGACCCCGGCTCAGCAGTACTACGCGCCGGCTCCGATGCACGCTCCGGCTGCCGCACCTGCCGCCGCTGCTGCTCCGGTTGCTGCCGCAGCCCCGGCTGCCGCTGCTGCACCAGCGCTGAACGGCACTGTTGCCCGTTCGCCGATGGTCGGCACTTTCTATCGCAAATCTTCGCCAACCTCGCCGTCCTTCGTTGAAGTCGGCCAGACCGTGAAGAAAGGCGACACTCTGTGCATCGTCGAAGCCATGAAGATGATGAACCACATCGAAGCTGAAACCAGCGGTGTGATCGAGTCCATCCTCGTCGAAGACGGCCAGCCGGTTGAGTACGACCAACCGCTGTTCACCATCGTTTGAACTGCGGAGAGCCTTTGATGACTGCGAAGTTGGAAAAAGTTCTGATCGCTAACCGCGGTGAGATCGCCCTGCGGATTCTGCGTGCCTGCAAAGAGATGGGCATCAAGACCGTCGCCGTTTACTCCAAGGCCGACAAAGAGCTGATGCACCTGGGTCTGGCAGACGAATCCGTCTGCATCGGCCCGGCTTCTGCCGCTCAGTCCTACCTGCACATCCCGGCCATCATCGCTGCCGCTGAAGTGACTGGCGCTACCGCCATTCACCCAGGCTACGGTTTCCTCGCGGAAAACGCCGATTTTGCCGAGCAGGTCGAGAACTCCGGCTTCGCGTTCATCGGCCCGAAAGCCGACACCATTCGCCTGATGGGTGACAAGGTCTCGGCCAAGCACGCGATGATCGAAGCAGGCGTGCCAACCGTTCCAGGTTCCGATGGCCCGCTGCCGGAAGACGAAGAAACGGCATTGCGCATCGGTCGTGAAGTCGGCTACCCGGTGATCATCAAAGCCGCTGGCGGCGGTGGTGGTCGCGGCATGCGCGTGGTGCACAAGGAAGAAGACCTGATCGCCTCGGCGAAACTGACCCGCTCCGAAGCAGGCGCGGCGTTCGGCAACCCGATGGTCTATCTGGAAAAATTCCTGACCAACCCACGTCACGTCGAAGTGCAGGTTCTGTCCGACGGCCAGGGCCACGCCATCCATCTGGGCGACCGCGATTGCTCGCTGCAACGCCGCCACCAGAAGGTTCTCGAAGAAGCGCCGGCACCGGGCATCGACGAGAAGGCTCGCGAAGAAGTGTTGGCTCGTTGCGTCAAGGCGTGCATCGACATCGGTTACCGTGGCGCCGGCACCTTCGAGTTCCTCTACGAAAACGGTCGCTTCTACTTCATCGAAATGAACACCCGTGTTCAGGTGGAGCACCCGGTTTCGGAAATGGTTACCGGTATCGACATCGTCAAGGAGATGCTCAGCATCGCCGCTGGCAACAAGCTGTCGTTCACTCAGGATGACGTGGTTATTCGTGGCCACTCGCTGGAATGCAGGATCAACGCTGAAGACCCGAAAACCTTCATGCCGAGCCCGGGCACGGTCAAGCATTTCCACGCACCAGGCGGCAACGGCGTTCGCGTCGATTCGCACCTGTACAGCGGTTATGCGGTTCCACCGAACTACGACTCGCTGATCGGCAAGCTGATCACTTACGGCGCGACCCGCGACGAAGCCATGGCCCGCATGCGCAATGCCCTGGACGAAATCGTGGTTGACGGGATCAAGACCAACATCCCGCTGCACCGTGACCTGGTTCGTGACGAAGGCTTCTGCAAAGGTGGCGTGAACATTCACTACCTCGAGCACAAGCTGGCCAAGCAGTCGTAAGACTGACCTGGCGTGGAAAAACCCGATCCCTGTGGATCGGGTTTTTTTATGCCTGCAACCAGCGCATCAGTACATCGACACCAAGGTAAAAGCCTGCCCCTGAATCATTTCAGGGGTTGCCCGGCGCCCGTTCTGGTCGACTACAGCGCCAGAGGCATCTTGGTGCAATGGCTTTCGACGAAACCGCTCCATGAATACCTGTGCACGTTTCGACACCGGATCGCTGGCATATCTGGCCCGCTGCAAAACCGGCGAATACAAGCGTTCAACCTGGCTGGCTGAAGTCTTGAACACCGTCGAAACACCGTTGTTCAGATTCAATGAAACAGCATAGGTATTACCCAGACAGGAAGAATACGACCAGTAATCCCATGTCGGCCTCAGCCCCTGTTGACGCAATACACTCCTGACCGGTCCACCGATGTCGGTGCCGGTCAGCCAGTCACCGCCCACCAGCGTGACCCGAACATCTTTGGGCGAGCCTCCCAGACGCGTCATCGCATCCTTGACGGTGTGGTTGATCAGCGAGCGAATGTTGTGATCGAAATGAATGACTGCGCCGACCTTTGTCGCCGGGTTGTACATCGAGGCAATCACGCAGGTCTGCGCATTCAGCGAAAACAGATAATTGTCCATAGACCCGGCGACAAACTTCGCCACCACAGCCTCGCCCTGCAACGCACCACGGTTCAGCACTGGCTCGACCCGGCCAGGAAACGCATTGCGCAGATTGTTCACTCGACCAAGATTACGTACCTGATCATTGCCGCCGCGCAGCCCGACCCGGTCATGCGTCCATTTGCCACTCGCGGTCAGACGTACGGAGCGCTGATAAATGGCTTCGGGGCGCCGGGCATCGATCAGGCTGAGCCCCCCGAAATGCTGGTTTTCCCTGACCTGGAAGTACTTGCCTCTGTTGCGGATGTAATAGGTCGGCTGGGGCTGTGCAGCACTGGGCGGACTGCGCCATGTGCCAAAAAAGACACCTTCTTCAGTGACCTGCTGCAAATTATCCGGCTTGTTGCTGACGGCCTGTCTGGCGTGAAAACGCACCTTGCGAACCGCCGGCAGCACTTCCTTGCGAATCGGATCCACGGTGCTCAAGCGTTCTGTGAGCAATGAGACCGGCCGCGTCGTGTGCTTCAGATTTCTGACCGTGCGCCCGAGTAACTTGACCGTACTGCCGGCGCCAACCATGGCAAACAGCGCGCCCCACGACGCCTCAAGCCAATGGCCGAGCGCGCCATCGACATCGCCCTCCAGATGCGCCGCGACGGCATCACCGGCACTGACGGCAATGAACACCACGTCCAGCAGCAAGGCGAAGGGCGGAAACACCATGCAAAACGGCGCGGCGGCGAACATCAGTCCCTTGACCATCTGTCTTTCGATCATTTCCGCGCGGCTGGTCGTGATGTCGTGCACATCCGTAACCGTGCGCTCGATGTAAGCGTTGAACTCAACCCGCGCGTCGCTCACTCGCTGCGCTTCGTACAACGTATCGACGCGCTGATTTTTTACCGCTATCGCATGCAAGGAGAGCGAAACGGTTTTGCGTGCAGCAACCGCCGTGCGCGCCATCAAGTAGTCATGCAGCTCGCCGGCGATGTCGCCAAACAGTGAATGGTACGGGCGCACCGCGAGGCCGTCAGGAGCATCCGGGGTATACAACCACCAAGACGGCTCGGGATCGAAAGCGGTAAAAACATAAACCCCGAGTACGACATGACCACGCACAGTAAACCTGAATACGCCGTCAGTCGTGACCCTGTTGGCGCCCGGCAAATGGCCCCCTGACGTTGGCAATTGACTCAACAGCGAGACCTGGCGGACGAGCGCTGTATACACCGTGTCGCTTAGCCGTGCCTGACTTCGCGCAACCCGCAAGTCACGATCCATTGTCGACAGCAGCACATTGCGCCAGGCAAACCGGCGCGGCTCGTAGTCCGCATGGCGAGCGTCGAGATATTTGCCTCGGATTTCGCTGGCGTACTTCTCACCCAGCCAGGCCCCGCGCAGATACAACGCCAGATCGGCGCTGCGCACCTCGCTCAGATCCTGGCCAACGGATGAGCGCACGCCCTTTTTCGGATTGTCGATACCAGCGTTGTCGTCGTAGCCGTAGATCGCCAGATCGAGCAGGCTGGCTACCGACTGTTTCCTGCGATCGGCGATGCCGGCGTTGTAATCGATCAACACGGTGGCCGGATCAACCGGTTCCAGCACCTGTTTGCTGCGCATATAAGGCGCGATCTCTGCGGCCACCGTGCGTCTGGCAAAGTCGACAAAGACTTCGAAACCGCCCAGCAACTCATTGAAGACCTGCTGATGAACAACCAGCTCCTGATTCAGGCTGCTGAGGCGTCGACGCGCATCCAGGGTCAGCGTTGAGTTCCAGCGCAGTAAATTGTCCTCTTCGACCTGCTGCAGGTTTTTGGCCAGGCCCATTTTTACAGCCGCTTCGACGCACTGAGCAAACGGCAGGGGCGCACGCCGAATATCACTGCTCATACCCCAACGGCCAGGGTCGGCAGCCACGGCGACAAGATACTCCCGCGCTCGACGATGGGCAGTGGGAGAAAGCTGCTGCAAAAGATATTCGCGACCGGACTCGCTCTGCGTCCAGCCCCAGACCTCTCCGGTCAATGCCGCCAGCGAAGGCAGGCGCACCCACTCCTGGCCGTCTGGCTTGTTTGGCGCGTACAGCAGCAGATCGCTCACCGCTGGTGCAGGCTCTTGCCGGTAAAACACCAGAAAGTCGGCACACTGCATGCTGTTGGGTAAAGTCAGTGCGGCGACGCGCAAGGATTCGCCCATGGTTTCCCCTGCCCACATCGATTCGAGACGATCATGATCGTCCACCGCCAGATGCCCCGCACAACGCGCAACGAACGCGCTTTGCTTGAGTCGCGCGACAAACCAGTCGATCAAGGCCTTTTGTACGTCCTCGCGCTCATACTGCCCGGCGAGGGCTCGCAGGTACCCGACCGGATAATCCTGGCCGGCCAGCATGTCGGCGATGAATGCCGGCTCCAGCGGCTGATTGCGTCGCGAAGGACCACTGGAGACTTCCAGAACGGCAGCGAAA
This sequence comes from Pseudomonas sp. 3B-A001-10F, assembly GCF_056313565.1. Lineage (NCBI taxonomy): Bacteria > Pseudomonadati > Pseudomonadota > Gammaproteobacteria > Pseudomonadales > Pseudomonadaceae > Pseudomonas > Pseudomonas sp. 3B-A001-10F. The sequence goes on along the minus strand of NZ_JBQYFW010000009.1, from coordinate 158,353 downwards.
TCCGTACCGATCGGCCCCGCCGCGAGCAACTGGCTCAAACTGCGGTTCTGCGTCGGCTCGCCGACCGCTGAAAGCCACCTCAGGCGGACATCGATCCGGTCCGGTTCCACCTCCATGTCGAGTTTGAGCTGGATATAGTCAATCGCCTGTTGCCGGGCATAGGCGCGCAACGAGCCGTAGCCTTCCAGCAGATCATCGAGCGCTGCCTGGGCCTGCGACGTCTGTTCTTGATAACGACGCAGCCTGGCACGCTCCGGTTCGTTCAGCACCCGCAGCCAATGCGGCAATTGCGCGTATGACTGCGCTTCGAGCCTCTTCTTTTCCGCACCCGTTGCCAGTGCGGTCAACCGATAGCGGCGAGCGCCTCGTTCCTGAACCTTTTCGATTTGCCTGCGCAATCGATCCGGCGTCAGTCGCACGAGCCGGTCAGTGTGGAACAGCGCGTCGATGTCATCGATATAACGCTGCAATTTGCGCAAAACCAACTGATCGAACGCAGGCTCCTGCCCTTTGGTTTCCCAATGTGTTCGCAGGTAGTTTTTGTATTGATCAAGGAAATGCTCAGAAACGCTCTCCACAGTCTGGATGACCGCTTGACGATGGCCGAGCGGAAATCCCCGGTCAGCAGCACCCGGCCAGCGGTACGGAGCGTCCTGAATCGCCAGGTACATCATCGGCTTGCCGTCGATGATTTTCTGCAGAATCGAATCGAGCAAAGCCAGCACAAAACCCGGATCGATATTGCCGTGCGGGTAATGATTGCGCAGCTCGGTCAACGCGAAAGCTTCCATGGCCTCCAACAAGGTCAGCTGACTGCTCAGGCGCTTGTCGATGAGTACCTGCCAACGCGTGATCCGCAGCAGAATCTCCTGGGCCGTCCCTGTGGGCGCAGCGGCTTCCGGTGGTTTTTCTTCTACAATCCCTTGTTCACTCGCCATATCGTCCAGCCCGCTTGCGTAGAAATGAGCTTTCACTCTATTTGCCGGCAACCGCGCTCCGGGGATACATATGTATATCGCGCCGGCGAATGTGTAACAGCCAAGAGGCTTGTCCACTTTGCCGGCGACCTGGCGTAAACTGCGCGCTTTTGCAGCTTCGGGCTGCCCCACAGATTTTCAAAGGTGCCCGCCATGCCTTGGCTGCAAGTCCGTCTCGCCATCACCCCCGAACAAGCCGAAACCTACGAGGACGCATTCCTCGAAGTCGGCGCCGTGTCGGTGACCTTCATGGACGCCGAAGACCAGCCGATCTTCGAACCGGAACTCAACACCACCCCATTGTGGTCGCACACCCACTTGCTGGCGCTGTTCGAAGGCGGCACCGAACCAGCCCCGGTACTGGCCCATCTGGAACTGCTGACCGGCAGCCCGCTGCCCGAACACCACAGCGAAGTCATCGAAGATCAGGACTGGGAACGCAGCTGGATGGACGGTTTCCAGCCGATGCGTTTCGGCCAGCGCCTGTGGATCGTGCCGAGCTGGCACGCCGCGCCGGAACCTGATGCGGTCAACCTGCTGCTGGATCCGGGCCTGGCGTTCGGCACCGGCACTCACCCGACCACCGCTTTGTGCCTGGAATGGCTCGACGGCCAGGACCTGAAAGACTGCGACGTGCTCGACTTCGGTTGCGGTTCGGGAATTCTGGCGATCGCCGCCCTGTTGCTCGGTGCGAAAGAAGCCGTTGGTACCGACATCGACGTGCAGGCGCTGGAAGCCTCGCGCGACAACGCCGGTCGCAACAATATTGCCGACGAACTGTTCCCGCTGTACCTGCCGCAAGACTTGCCGCAGGTTCAAGCTGACGTGCTGGTTGCCAACATTCTTGCCGGTCCGCTGGTTTCGCTGGCGCCGCAACTGTCTGGTCTGGTCAAATCCGGCGGTCGTCTGGCCCTGTCGGGCATCCTCGCGGAACAAGGTGATGAAGTCGCTGCCGCTTATGCACAGGACTTCGATCTCGACCCGATCGCCAATCGCGATGGCTGGGTGCGCATCACCGGCCGTCGGCGCTAATATGTCCGCCTGCATAATCCGGATCGCCGCATGACTGACAGTTTCGTCACCCAGTGCCCGCATTGCCAAACCAGTTTCCGTGTCAGCCATGCTCAATTGAGCGTGGCCCGCGGGGTGGTTCGCTGCGGCTCCTGCCTGCAAGTGTTCAATGCCGCCAAACAGCTGCTGGAACAACACGCTGGCAAGGACGCGGTGACGCCGCTCGCGCCGTCGCTTGCCGAGCCACTGCCGATTGCGGAGCCACCGCCGATTGTCGAGTCGACGCCAGCCGTCGAACCCGTAGCCATCGTCGAGCCGCCGGCACCGCGCGCCATCAGCCAAAAGCAGTGGAGCGCCTCGGAGCTGGATCTCGACAGCCTCGATCTGGACCAGGAACTTGCCCGCCTCGAGCAACGGGAAATCCAGCCGACCACCGAATTCGGTCGTCCCCGCGAAGATTCCCTGAGCGCCCGGCGCGACATGCCTGAGCCGGACGAAACCGTCTGGCGCGACAGCCTGTTCAGCGAACATGCCGATGAGCACACGATCGAGCCCGACGACGAGGCAGAAGTCTCGGAGATCGAACCGGCCAAAGCCGCGCGCACCGAGCCTTCGCTGACTTTGGAACCGGTAGATCTCGACGACGAGCCGGCGATCCCGCAACTGCGCCTTCACGACCCGATCGATCCGAATGCCCGTCGTGAACGATTTTCTGCCAGCGACGACAACGATGACGGCGACGAGTTGCCATCGATCGAGCCGCTGCGCAAAAAGCGCGAGCGCGCAGAACCCGGTGTACGTGCTGAAGTCCTGCAGGACCTGACTGACGACCCGCTGCAACTGGACTGGCAGAAACGCCGCTCGCCGTGGGGACGCCGTTTGCTCTGGTTGCTGTTGGTGCTACTGGCGGCGGGCGGACTGGCTGCCCAATACATCGCCTATCATTTCGACGAACTCGCCCGCCAGGATCAATACCGTCCGTGGTTCCAGCAAATCTGCCCGCAGATCGGCTGCACGGTGCCGTCCAAGGTCGACATCGCCCGGATCAAGAGCAGCAACCTGGTGGTGCGCAGTCATCCAGAGTTCAACGGCGCATTGGTGGTCGACGCGATCATTTATAACCGCGCGACATTTTCTCAGCCCTTTCCATTACTGGAACTGCGTTTCGCCGACCTCAATGGCCACTTGATCGCCAGTCGTCGCTTCAAACCCGGCGAGTACCTCAGAGGGGACCTCGAAGGTCTGGCGGAAATGCCGCCGCAAACGCCGATCCACATTGCGCTGGATATCCTCGACCCAGGCCCGAAAGCAGTGAATTACAGCCTGAGTTTCCACTCGCCCGAGTGAATCCCTGCGGCGGTTTGCAATTGACGGCGGTTTTCTGACTTTGCCACCCACAACCAAACCTGTGGCGATAACGGAATAACTGTTCAGATTTTGTTCAATTCAGCCTTTATCCAGTCATCGAGAGCGGGTATCATGCCAACCCTTTTTCGAACTCTCATGATCCGGCCCCACCTCAGGGAAGTCCTATGTCGGCGGTACGCATCGGCCCATACACATTGCAGAACGGCTTGATTCTCGCCCCGATGGCGGGCGTCACCGACCAGCCCTTTCGTCAGCTGTGCAAGCGTTTGGGCGCAGGGCTTGTAGTCTCGGAAATGGTCACCAGTGACATGAGCCTGTGGAACACCCGCAAGTCGCGCATGCGCATGATCCACGAAGGCGATCCCGAGCCCCGCTCGGTGCAGATTGCCGGTGGCGACGCGCAGATGCTGGCGGATGCGGCCCGGGCCAACGTCGAATTGGGCGCGCAGATTATTGATATCAACATGGGTTGCCCGGCAAAGAAGGTCTGCAACAAGGCCGCCGGTTCCGCGTTGTTGAAGGACGAAGCACTGGTGACCGAGATCCTGCAGGCCGTTGTGGCTGCGGTTGATGTGCCGGTCACCTTGAAGATCCGCACCGGATGGGATCGCGACAACAAGAACGGCCTGACCGTGGCGAAGATCGCCGAGCAGGCCGGGATCACCGCGCTGGCAGTGCATGGCCGCACTCGCGCCGATCTGTACACCGGTGAAGCCGAGTACGACACGATTGCCGCGATCAAGCAGGCGGTGTCGATGCCGGTGTTTGCCAATGGCGATATCGATTCGCCGGAAAAGGCCCGTTACGTGCTCGACGCGACCGGTGCCGATGGCCTGTTGGTAGGCCGCGCCGCCCAAGGGCGGCCATGGATTTTTCGCGAGATCGAACACTTCCTGCGTACCGGCGAGAAATTGCCGGCACCGGAACTGATCGAAGTGGAACACATTCTGCTGGAGCATCTGGCCGCCCTTCACGCTTTCTATGGGGATGTGATGGGCGTGCGCATTGCGCGCAAGCATGTGGGCTGGTATCTCGCAACCTTGCCGGGCGCCAGGGAGTTTCGCGCCCACTTCAATCGTTTGGATGGTACGGAAACACAATGCGCCAACGTTCGGGAGTTTTTCGCCGAGCGTTACAAGAGCCTGACAGGGGACGAAGAAGGGGTGGCCGCATGACGATGATGACCGAGACTTTAGTGAGTGGAACAGCACCCGTGAGCGACAACGTGAATTTGAAACAGCACCTCAATACCCCGAGCGAAGAAGGCCAGACCCTTCGCGGGAGTGTCGAGAAGGCGCTGCACAATTATTTCGCCCACCTTGAGGGCGCGTCCGTCACGGATGTGTACAACCTGGTGCTCTCCGAAGTCGAGGCTCCCCTGCTCGAAAGCGTGATGAACTACGTCAAGGGCAACCAGACCAAGGCCAGTGAGCTGCTCGGACTTAACCGCGGCACGCTGCGCAAGAAACTCAAGCAGTACGATCTGCTGTAAGCATTCAATCAAACCAGAAAGGCGCCCGCGTAAAAAACGGTCGCCTTTTTTGCTGACTTCCTTTGCTTTTGATGGAAATTGAGATGACCGACCAGACTACCCGCCTGCCGATCCGCCGCGCCTTGATCAGCGTTTCCGACAAGACCGGGATCCTCGAATTCGCCAAGGAGCTTGAAACTCTGGGCGTCGAGATCCTCTCCACCGGCGGAACGTTCAAGCTGCTGCGCGACAACGGTGTTGCCGCAGTGGAAGTCGCGGATTACACCGGTTTCGCCGAAATGATGGACGGTCGGGTGAAAACCCTGCACCCGAAAATCCACGGCGGCATCCTCGGTCGTCGCGGTATCGACGACGCAATCATGAGCGAGCACGGCATCAAGCCGATCGATCTGGTGGCGGTCAACCTGTACCCGTTCGAAGCCACCATCAACAAGCCAGGCTGCGACCTGCCGACCGCCATCGAGAACATCGACATCGGCGGCCCGACCATGGTCCGTTCGGCAGCGAAAAACCATAAAGACGTAGCGATCGTGGTGAATGCCAGCGATTACGCCAGCGTCCTGGAAGGCCTGAAAGCCGGTGGCCTGACCTACGCGCAGCGTTTCGACCTGATGCTCAAGGCCTTCGAACACACGGCCGCCTACGACGGCATGATCGCCAACTACATGGGCACCGTGAATCAAGCGGCTGAAACCCTGAGCACTGAAGGCCGCAGCGAATTCCCGCGCACCTTCAACAGCCAGTTCATCAAGGCCCAGGAAATGCGCTACGGCGAGAACCCGCACCAGAGCGCGGCGTTCTACGTGGAAGCCAAGCCTGCCGAAGTCGGCATCGCTACCGCGACCCAACTGCAAGGCAAAGAACTGTCGTACAACAACGTGGCCGACACCGACGCCGCGCTGGAATGCATGAAGAGCTTCGTCAAGCCAGCCTGCGTGATCGTCAAGCACGCCAACCCGTGCGGCGTGGCCGTCAGCCCGGACGCTGAAGGCGGCATCCGTCAGGCTTACGAACTGGCTTACGCGACTGACACCGAATCGGCATTCGGCGGCATCATCGCCTTCAACCGTGAACTGGATGCCGAGACCGCCAAAGCGATCGTCGAGCGTCAGTTCGTTGAAGTGATCATCGCCCCTAGCGTCAGCGAAGAGGCTCGCGCCATCGTTGCAGCCAAAGCCAACGTGCGCCTGCTGGCCTGCGGCGAGTGGTCGGCAGACCGCGCAGCCGCGTGGGACTACAAACGCGTTAACGGCGGTCTGCTGGTACAGAGCCGCGACATCGGCATGATCAGCGCCGATGACCTGAAAGTCGTGACCAAACGCGCGCCGACCGAACAGGAAATCCACGACCTGATCTTCGCCTGGAAAGTGGCCAAGTACGTCAAGTCCAACGCCATCGTCTACGCCAAGAACCGTCAGACCATCGGTGTCGGCGCTGGCCAGATGAGCCGCGTAAACTCGGCGCGTATCGCCGCGATCAAGGCTGAGCACGCTGGCCTGCAAGTTGCCGGTTCGGTGATGGCATCGGACGCGTTCTTCCCGTTCCGCGATGGCCTCGACAACGCGGCCAAGGTCGGCATCACTGCGGTGATCCAGCCGGGCGGCTCGATGCGTGATGCTGAAGTGATTGCTGCTGCCGACGAAGCTGGCATCGCGATGGTATTCACCGGCATGCGTCACTTCCGTCACTGATTATTGCTTGATCGTACCCACGCTCTGCGTGGGCACGCAGAGCGTCCGTAGAGGCATTCCTACGCAGAGCGTGGGAACGATCAGCCCCCACAGAATTAGCGTCATCCGAGGTTTTTTGAAATGAATGTTTTGATCATTGGCAGCGGTGGCCGTGAACACGCCCTGGCCTGGAAAGTGGCTCAGGATCCGCGCGTACAGAAGGTGTTCGTCGCGCCGGGCAACGCTGGCACCGCCATCGAAGCCAAGTGCGAGAACGTCGCCATCGACGTATTGGCTCTTGAGCAACTGGCCGACTTCGCCGAGAAAAACGTTTCCCTGACCATCGTCGGCCCGGAAGTGCCGCTGGTCGCTGGCGTTGTTGATCTGTTCCGCTCCCGTGGCCTGGACTGCTTCGGTCCGACCGCCGGCGCTGCGCAGCTGGAAGGTTCGAAGGCCTTCACCAAGGACTTCCTGGCTCGCCACAAGATCCCGACCGCCGACTACCAGAACTTCACCGAAATCGAGCCGGCCCTGGCGTATCTGCGTGAAAAAGGCGCACCGATCGTGATCAAGGCCGATGGCCTGGCGGCCGGTAAAGGCGTGATCGTCGCCATGACCCTGGCCGAAGCCGAAGACGCCGTGCGCGACATGCTTGCTGGCAATGCGTTCGGCGACGCCGGTTCGCGCGTGGTAATTGAAGAATTCCTCGACGGCGAAGAAGCCTCGTTCATCGTCATGGTCGATGGCAAAAACGTCCTGCCGATGGCCACCAGCCAGGACCACAAACGTGTTGGCGACGGCGACAGCGGCCCGAACACTGGCGGCATGGGTGCCTACTCCCCTGCCCCGGTGGTCACTGCCGACGTGCACCAGCGCGTGATGGATCTGGTGATCTGGCCGACCGTGCGTGGCATGGCTGAAGAAGGCAATGTCTACACCGGTTTCCTCTACGCCGGTCTGATGATCGACAAGGCTGGAAATCCAAAGGTTATCGAGTTCAACTGCCGCTTCGGCGACCCGGAAACTCAACCGGTGATGCTGCGTCTGCAATCGAGCCTGGTGCTGTTGGTTGAAGCCGCTCTGGCGCAAGCGCTGGACAAGGTTGAAGCACAGTGGGATCCACGCCCGAGCGTCGGCATCGTGCTGGCCGCTGGCGGCTACCCGGGCGACTACGCCAAGGGCGCGGCGATCAACGGTCTGGACGCAGCGGCGAGCCTGGAAGGCAAAGTCTTCCACGCGGGTACCGCGCTGAAGGATGGTCAGGTTGTCACTGCCGGTGGTCGCGTACTCTGCGCCACTGCAATGGGCGCCAGCGTCGGTGAAGCTCAGCAGCAAGCCTACAAGCTGGCGGCAGCCATCGACTGGGAAGGCTGCTTCTACCGCAAGGACATTGGCTACCGCGCCATTGCCCGTGAACGTGGCGAAACCCAGGAATAAGCTGTCGATCGAGCCCGGCGAGGGATACCGTTCCTCGCCGGGCTGTTCCGCCGCCGCGCATCGTTATATTCTGGCATCAACCTACGAAGGGATTTCGCCGTGCGCTGGCTCAGGATTGCCATAAGCTTCACCGTCACGTTGCTGACCTTGCTCTGCATGCTCCCGGCCCAGGCCGCGCAAGGCAGTGGCTGGTCGGTATTGCTTGACGATCAGGGCAGTCTGCAACTGAGCGATATCCGCTCCGCTCGCTACACCAATCAATTCAGCCCCATCGACCTCGACCGCCTCACTGCGGCCGAGCCCGATGGCGCCCTGTGGTTGCGCTTCAAACTGGCACCGGGCAAGCACGAACAAGTGCTGCGCATCTTTGCCCCCGACCTGTCACAGCTCAATCTCTACGTACTCGACGGTGACAAGCTGATCGAGCAACGCAACACCGGCACCGACCAGCCACAGGCCGAAAGACCGTTGCCGAGCAGCGACTTCATGCTGCCGTTGCCACAGACCGACAAACCGCTCGATGTCTATCTGCGCCTGGTCTCCGATCACCAGTTGCGCCCGCACGTCACCCTGCAATCGGCGGTGATGAGCGCGGCCAACCACAATCAGACGCTGATCTTCGGCTTGCTGTTCGGCTGTCTCGCCATGCTGCTGTTGCACAACCTTGTGCGCTACGCCTACTCCCGCTCGCGCAGCAGCCTGTGGCTGGCGGTCTGCGAGGGCCTGCTGGGCCTCAGTCTGTTGCTACTGCTCAACCTCGCCGGCCCCTGGCTGCCGAACTGGCACGCGGTGCAGACCCCGGGCGCCTATCTGGCGTTGCTGCTGACCGCTCCCGCAGGATTGATGTTCGCCTATCGCTTCTTCGCGCCGCTCGGCCCGCACCCGCTGAACAAACTGTTGATTGGCGACATCCTGTTTATCGTCACCTGCAGCCTGTTGCTGCTGTTCGTCAATACCCTGCCGCTGAACATCATCACCTATGCCCTGGTGGCCCTGGCCGGCCTGAGCATGTTGTTTGTCGCCTTCTATCACTGGCAGAAGGGTTACCGCCCGGCGCGCCTGTTCGTCGCCGCAATGGTGGTGTTCAACATCGGCACCTTGATCATTCTTCCCGCGTTGCTGGGGCTGACACTGGTGTCGCCGCAGGGTCTGATCATGACCCTGATGGCATTCATCTGTATCAGCGGGCTGCTGATGAGCATCGCCCTCGGCGAGCGTCAGCGCAGCATCACCGAAAGTCGTTTCAGCGTCAGCCGCGACCTCGCCGCGAGCAATGCCGAGATCAACGCCAAAGCCGAGTTCCTCGCCAAGATCAGCCACGAAATCCGCACGCCGATGAACGGCGTGCTGGGCATGACCGAACTGCTGCTGGGCACGCCACTGTCGGTCAAGCAACGCGACTACGTGCAGACCATCCACAGCGCCGGCAACGAATTGCTGACGTTGATCAACGAGATTCTCGACATCTCCAAGCTCGAGTCCGGGCAGATCGAACTGGACGATGTGCAGTTCGACCTCAATGCCTTGATCGACGACTGCCTGAGCATCTACCGGGCCAAGGCCGAACAGCAGAACGTCGAACTGATCAGCTTTATCCAGCCGCAAGTACCGCGGGTGATCAGCGGCGACCCGACCCGCCTGCGCCAGACTCTGCTGAGCCTGCTGGAAAACGCCCTGAAGAAAACCGATGAAGGTGAAGTGCTGATCGTCGTCGCCCTCGACGAGCGCAGCAACAAACCGCGTCTGCGCATCGCCGTGCAGGACAGCGGTGAACCGATGGATCAGGAAGAGCGTGACGCACTGATGCACGCCGAACTGCACAGCAAGCACTTCCTTTCGGCCAATCGTCTGGGTGGCAACCTGGGGCTGGTGATCGCGCGACAACTGATCCGCTTGATGCATGGCGAGTTCGGCATCAAGAGCGGCGCCAATCAAGGCAGCACGTTATGGCTGACTTTGCCGCTGGACCCCGACCGCCTCGAACACCCGACCTCCGATCTCGACAGTCCGCTGCAGGGTGCGCGGGTCCTGGTGGTCGACGACAACGACACCTGCCGCAAAGTGCTGGTCCAGCAATGCAGTGCGTGGGGGCTGAATGTCAGCGCCGTACCTTCAGGCAAGGAAGCGTTGGCTCTCCTGCGGACCAAGGCGCACCTGCGTGATTACTTTGATGTGGTGTTGCTCGATCAGAACATGCCCGGCATGACCGGCATGCAGCTCGCGGCCAAGATCAAGGAAGACCCGAGTCTGAACCACGACATCCTGCTGATCATGCTCACCGGCATCAGCAATGCGCCGAGCAAGATCATCGCGCGCAACTCGGGGATCAAACGCATCCTCGCCAAACCGGTGGCCGGCTACACCCTCAAGACCACCCTGGCCGACGAGCTCAACCAGCGCAACAAAGGTCAGGTGGTGTTCCAGCCGCAAGTGGTCACCCCGGCCACGGCGGCGAAAGTGCCGAGCGATTTCCGCATCCTCGTCGCCGAAGACAACACGATTTCGACCAAAGTGATTCGCGGCATGCTCGGCAAGCTCAACCTGCAACCGGACACCGCCGCCAACGGCGAAGAAGCCCTGCAAGCGATGAAAGCCCAGCGTTACGATCTGGTGCTGATGGACTGCGAAATGCCGATCCTCGATGGCTTCTCGGCGACCCAGCAATTGCGCGCCTGGGAAGTCAGCAATCAACGCATTCGCACGCCGATCGTGGCGTTGACGGCGCATATTCTCGCCGAACACAAGGAGCGCGCGCGTCAGGCCGGGATGGATGGGCACATGTCCAAGCCGGTCGAGTTGTCACAATTGCGCGAGCTGATCGAGCACTGGGTAGCCGAGCGTGATCAGCAGAACCGTGCCACGACGCCCACCTCCTGAGCCGACAGACCCCGTAGCGCCTGATAGACTCCCCCACGAATTCCCTCGCCAGTGAGCTTGCACCATGCTCCATGTGTTGTTCAGCGTTTACCTGAAGATGCTGGTGCTCTACAGCCCGTTCTTCGTGCTTTCGTGCTTTATCAGCCTGACCCGCGGTTATTCGCGCAAGGAACAACGGCGGCTGGCCTGGAAAGTCGCCGTGGCCACGCTGGTCTCCAGCGTTTTACTGTATTTGTTCGGGCGGGTAATTTTCGATGTGTTCGGCATCACCGTGGATGCGTTTCGCATCGGCGCCGGCAGTGTGCTGTTCATTTCGGCACTGGGCATGGCGCAGGGCAAACCGGCGGTACAGGCCGACAATGTGCAGCAGGACGTCACCATCGTGCCGCTCACCATCCCGCTGACCGTCGGCCCGGGCACCATCGGTGCCTTGCTGGTGATGGGCGTCAGCCAGCCGCACTGGGACGACAAACTCACCGCGATCATGAGTATTGCCCTGGCCAGTTTTACCGTCGGCGTGGTGCTGTACCTGTCGAATCGTATCGAGCGGATTCTGGGCGATCAGGGCTTACAGATCGTCAGTCGTTTGATGGGATTGTTTGTTTGCGCTTTGGCGGCGCAGATCATTTTTACAGGGGTCAAAGGCTATTTGGTGCCCTGAACAAGCGCATCGAATACGTCCGTACACTTCTTGCAAAGGGCCGTGAATTTATTCTTCACGGCCCTTTTTGCTTCTACATCGGTTTTGAGTTCAAAGCGCTGCCTCAATCAGCACGTTCAGACTGACCACGGCGTTAGCACCCTGCAGCCGTGCAAAACGCTGCAACCAATCGGTAAGGGTAAACGTGCAGTGGAGCCGCTCATTGAGCCGGACTGTTATTTCCATTGGCGTGTTTTCCTCGCCGCCCTGCGGCTCGACATCCCGCACAATCAGCGTGCTTGCACTGTCCGGGTCGGCAATCACCAGATGCCCTTCAACCCGCGACATCAAAAAGCGCGCGCAGTCAGCCATGTCGAGAAACAGCAGGTTCGTGCCCGAACCATCGTCGTCCGTTGCCAGCCGCGTATCGACCACGATGCAGTCCAGACGCTGCCAGGTTTCGTCGGTGATGCGATACCCGGTTTCCCGGGAACCGAAGGCTAGAATCAGTGTGTCGATACCATCGGGCAACAATGCGCAGACATCGGTCACCTCATCGCTCAAGGACAGGGACAACACCTCGCCTTCGCGGTGCGCGTGGCAGCCCGGAATCCAGACAGGATCAGGATCGACCGGGCCTGCGCTGAAGACAAGTCCGTCAACTGCGTCGAACAGCAGCGCTGCGGTGTTTTGGCGCGTGCCAAGAAACGTCGGCCACTGTCGCGCATGGCGGGCGGCGACCTCAAACAAGCGATCCGTTGCAGGCAGGTAATACGTGTAGCGCATGCCGGTGTGTTCGACCGGCAGGACCTGCGCGTGGACCTGTTCCGCGAGCAATCCTTTCAAGCGCGTACGCCACTGCTCGGCCGTCTGCCCCTGCACATGCGACCAGCGATTTTCCACGCTGATGATCCGCGCAGGCTGCTGATCGTGCAGCTCGACATTGACCCCGTCGCGGGTTTGCCCGAGCAGACCTTGTCCATGCCTCAGCACGTGAACAAATGACCACTGCGACCAGACCTTTTCTGCCATGGGCAACTGCTCGGGACTCACGCGCTGCAGCCCTGCAGCAAACGCGACGCGCAATGCCCCGATGGCAATCGTCGGCTGGCGATAAAGCCGCCCGGTCGAACCCTCCAGCAACCATGCGGCCTGTTTGTCCGGCGTCAGTCCCAACGGCGTCAACTGCACTTCAGGACCGATGTTCGACACAACGAATTGCTCCTCGATGCACCACGCCGGCAGAAATGCATGAGCCGCCCCATTGCCCAATCCGATGAGCGGAAAAGGTTCGGCTTTGTAGACTTTTGCCAGCGCCGGCAAGGCGTCCAGCCAGTCGGAGTTGAGCTGTAGCCAGCGCTGGCCGAGGCCGGCAAATTTCAGAATGTTCGGCGTGGGAATGCCGTCCATCCACTGCTCATCTTTGAGGCTGGTGTCGACCTCGAAGAGGCGGCCGTCGGCCTTGGTGGCAATGTAGCTTCCGAACCTTTGGGTGACGTCGACAATATCGCGCTCGATGACCCGATTGATGAATTGCCCCACCCTCGGCTCCACCCCTTGACTGATGGTCTGCGCTTGCTTGCTGTAGAACAGCAGCGCACCGCTCTGCGGATCGGCCGGCATCAACATGACCATGTCCGCCTCACTGCCCAACCCCGCCGAAAAATAGTGGCCCGTGCGTTTGTTGACCCAGGCACGCCGGCGCAATCCTTCGAAGTAGTAGGTGCGCGCGTAAACGAACGATGCATATACCCAGGTGCTGATGGCATTGGCCATGCCCGGGGTTTCATCGTTATACGCGCCGAAGGTCGTGAAGTGATGCAAGTCGCCCTGCCCGGGGCGCGCGGTGGGTTCCTCGATAAACGACGACTTGATGCCCGTCAGGACCACGGCCGCATCGCTGAGGCGATACTCCAGTGTTGTTTCGGTTTCAGTTATCCGGGCGTCGATCAGCAAGCGTTGCAACACTCGCAAACTGCCATCGGCGTCCTGGACACAACCCATGATGTGAGACCCGCTCGCGGGGTTCATCAAGCGGTAGCGATGCACAACCGTGCCGGTGATCGTGTCGACACGCCAGACCGTCGCCCGTTGCGGATGGTAGAACCAGGCATGGCGGGCACTGGCGCCGCCCAACAGCAGCCCCTCGTTCACCGCGCTCGGCAGATTACGTGCGTACAACAGACGATCACTGGTCGCGTCATACCAGGCGGTGGTCACCACCATGGTGGCGGCGGGCACGCGAAATTTGTACAGCGCCACAGCATTTGCGACCAATCGGCCTTCGCGGGCGTGCTGGCGCAGCATCGCCAGTATTTGCGGCAGGCGGCTTTGCTCATCAAGGGTGACCGACTGCAAGCGAAGGCAGCGCTCCCACCCATCGACCCGGAACAGGCCCTCGGCCAGTTCGATCAAGCCATCGAAAACCGACAGCACCGTGCCATCGACCATCAGTTGGACTTCATCATCATTTTCCCGATTCGGGACGGCAAATCTGACCTGTTCCAGGCAAGCCCAGGTCGCCTGTACGATCCACTTGGCTGGGCCATGAAATCTGACCGCCACAATGCCGGGTACCAGACGCACCTGATAGTGCCCAGCAGGAGCGGTGATCGCGTAGGAAATTTTGTTCTGCACTGGCGCTTCCAGCGTCGGCACCACCAACTGGCGTACCTGACTGTCCAGCACCACGCTGATGTCTGTCGGTTGATAGACCGGATGCAGCTTGTACAGAATGTGCGGCAGCGACGGGTTGCTGGTGAGATAAAAGCGCCGGTTTCCGTGTTGGTCATACTCCAGCGTGTCCGCCATGCGATCCGTCACTTGCGGGTAGCGGGTTTCAGCAGGGATGTCGCCAGCGTCCCCGACCTCGCCGGGAAGGGGGTCGTAGGTGTACCCGCCCAGCCCCTTCAACTGATACTCGTAACCGTAATGGCAGATCGGCGTGCACGGCAGCACCAGCGTCTCGAGCCTATCGGTTTCGTCACGGTAAAGATGAACGACCTCGGGCAGCCCCAGTGCCTGGCGGATATCGAGGGACAGGTGAATAGCCTGCGGGTCATCGTTGTACTGCGGCAGTTCCAGTGGCCCGCCCGTCCAGGGGTAAAACTTCTGGCTGTCGAAGCGCACGTCATTGGTTTGCAGGTTCAGACTGACGATGACCGCTTCTGCGGGAAATTGCAGCACGCCATCCTTCAAGGTGTAGGCACCGCGCCGGTAAGCATGACCGATCGCACGCAGATGATTGCCCACCGCCGTCGCCTTGTCCCTGATCTGCCCCAGGTTGCTGGCAATCGCCGTCACCCCAATGCCGACACCCAGCAGCGGCACCGAGAGAACGGCCGCTGCCGTGCCCACCGCCCCGCCAGCCGCCAAAGCAACAACATCCACCCCCAATGCCGCAACGTTGAACACCAGTGATGTGGAGAACCGCGAGCGTTGCTCGTGGTTCTCGGCCACCGACAGGTTGTGGAGATCGAAGCCGATGTTGGCGAGCGAAAATACCAATCCGCCTGCCGTGGTGGCACGCCCCAGCAGACGCCCGGACAACGACGACTGACCAAGCGTCAATGCCCGTTCGCTGGCCGCCACCTGACGCACCAGATTGATCGTCTGGGCCGTGTCGCTCAATACGCCGAAACCCAACTGCGCATAGTTGAAATAGACCTGCACTTGCAGGGCTATCGACAAAACCGGCGCCCGCTCGCCATCAGCCTGATAGTCACGATGGCGCATTTCAGTGACCAACGCCTGGATCGCGAAGGCGAAACTCAGACGACTGCCGCCGTCGGCTTCGACCGCGGTACTCGGCTTGCCCGTCAATGTGACAACCAAACGTTGAAGGTGTTTTTTAAGCCTGTCGAACCGCGCATCGGCGGTGCCGACTGTCAGTGATCTGGCCGGGTTCTGCACATCCACCAGCGTCAGCGAATAACCCGCGTCCGGGTTTGCCTTGAGCGTTTCCAGCAACGGCAGATAGTCGCGACCCAATGTGTGTTCAGCGCGCAGCTGCCGGGTTGCCTGATCAAATTCCTGCGCCCAGTAACGCGCGTCCAACTGCGCGAGGCTAGCCCCCAGCCGCGCGTTTTCACTGAGTAAGCGCGTGCGTGCGACAGCTTGCCTGGCCCAGACCGAAGCCGCCTGAGGGTCGGCGATAGCTGCGGTTTGCAAAAAACTCTCGACGCGCAACCCGGACGACAATGTCCGCTCGGCGAGCGCTACGGTGTCCAGTTCGATTACGTCGAACTGCGCAGTGCCGATGTCAGTCAGGCCGTACAACTTCGCCAAAGTGTTGCCGTCGTCACTTAAATAGCGTGCCACGCCCTGCTTCATTTCTGCGCTTGCGGCAAATCCATAAATCGCAAAATTGGGATCATAAAAGCGATAGAACGTTTGCTCATCCACTTGCACTTTGGCCACCAGCAAAGCGTGATTGCCTGTGTCGAGCAGCAGGGCGCCGGGGGCGGTTTTCGCTTCCAGTGTCTGCATCACGCTGTCGAGATTTTGCCGGCCACGAGCCTGTCCGATCGCACGCCCGGAGACCTCGCCCAGCTCATCCAGCGCACTGTGCAACGCCCGCGAATCAACGTCTTGCGGCCTCAGGCTGGCATTGGCCACACGTCCGATCAGTGCACGCTCGGCCAACCCGCCAGCCGCCACGGCGGCGCCCATCAACAACGCCAGCGGATAGCAACGGCGTCCCGGGTCGCCCGTGCTGCGCCTCAACAAATCCTGCGGCAGTTGCCTGACGGACACGGCACCGGACTGGAACAACGCCTCGCGCACCTGGCCACCCCGCTTGAAAATGTGCCTGTGATATTCACGCCGTGCCGTGCGATTGATCTGTCCGATGCGCTCGCCCCACTGTTTCAGCGTCAGCGGTTCGCTCATCGCCAACGCCTTGAGTTCGCGCGCCGTGTGCGTGCCGTGGATGCTCGCGCCGGCAAGCCCCGCCTCGAAGTTCGGCGACGCCTGCTGAATCAGGGCCTTTTCGATCGCGTGGTAACGGGCGAACAAGCCGCCCTCAGCGGTTTCCCGAGCGATGTCCATGACGCTCTGCCAGACCGGGGCAAACCCGGCGGCATCCAGACTGTTTGCCCCCAACATTCCGCCGAGGATGACGCGTTGCAACGGGCTGAGTTGCTCAACCGCCAGCGAGCCATGGGCAACGAGGGTGAACAACTCATTGAGATTGCGGGTAGGCTCCGCGCCATGGGACAGCGGAATCGCACGGACTGTTTGCGCGCGAATCTGCTCACGGCTGTCGAAACCGATGGAGATCGCTGAATTGAACGTCATGTCGCCGCTCAACTTCTCCTGCATCGCGCGCAGGAACGGCTCGCCCAGATCGTCCATCAGTGGCTGCAATACCGAGGTCAACATCACCGGTTGGCCTTCGATGACCGGCCAGCCCTGCTTGAAGGTTAGCGTGTGCGCTTTCAGCAGATCCGCCAGTTGGCCGACGTAGCGCGATTTCAGTTTGCCGTTCTGCCACTTTTCCCGCTCCTCAAGCAACCATTGCTCGGCCTTACCATCGACGGTCCAGCCGGAGATCATCTCCTCCTCGGTGTGGGTGTTGTAGCCTTCGAGCAACTTCAGGCGCTCACGGATCTGTACATGTCGATCGGGTTGCAGGTGCTGCTCTATGTATTTGAGCAGCGCGGCCGCGGCGGCCCCCGGGCCCGTCAGGGTGATGGTGCCGCGGGCTTCAAGGCGAATGCCATCGCGGTAATAGGTAAAAATCGCGTCGATCAGTCTGGAGCGGAACACCTCGCCTTGCGCTTCAGGCAGTTTGCCCTGCGCCTGAGCTTCGTTGACCACATTCTCGACCACATCAAACATCCGTGCCTGATCCGTCGCGTCGATGCCGGCGAGCGCCGCACGCCGCTCCACTTCCAGCAGACAGTCATAATTGAGGCGGATCATCTGCATGTACGCCAGGGTCATGGCACTGCCGGGATGGGCCAGCATGTGCGCATTCATTTCCGCCCAGTCCGGCAAGCCATAGGCCGTGCCCAAACGCATCGCGTCCTGCGGCACCGCGTGATCTTGCGGTGCGACAAAGATCTCACTTAGCGGGTGTTGCTCACGGGCAAACGCCGTCAATGCTTCGAGGTGTTCGGGCGGGATTTTGTCAGTGCGGTCGAGATAACGCTGGCGGTCGCGTCCCGGCATCAACGCTTCATTGTGGTTCAACAGCAACTGCAAAACGCCGATTCGGCCTTCTTCGCCGACGCTGAGAATATCGACACCGGCCAGCGTGTCCGCCAGTGGCGGCAAGTAATCCATGTCACTGTAACGGCCACCTTCGAGGTATTCGGCCTGCAGGCGCACGACATCGCTCGCTGCGGCAAAATTGCCGCGCATGGCCACCTCGCGCTGATAGACATCCTGCAAAAAGTGCCCAGCAAATTCGTCGCCGACATCGCGCAATTGCAGGTCCGCTCCGAGCATCGCCTGATGCGTCTGCAGGCAGCGCTGGCGAAAGGCTTCAAGCGTCGCCCGATTCTTGCCGTAGGCACGCACCATCAAGTCGATCCGCGCTTCGTCGGCTCGCCCCCGCCACTGGGCTTGCTGAAGGTGGGCGAACATCTGCTGCTTCAACACCCGCGCACGGTCTTCGATCATCTGCGACAACTGAAAAGCCTTGCTGACCTTGTCACCGCCCGACTCCAGCGCATCCACTCTGGCGCTGTCGAGGATCACCCGGTTCATTTCAAAGGCCAGCAACGCATCACTGTCGTACCAGAGGTTGAAGCGGTAACCCTGCGGCTCCAGCACCTGGCGCCAGATGTTCATGTAGTCGCGCTGATTGGCCCCGACTTCACTGCCGCCGACCCAGACAAAGTGCATGATTTTCGCCACGGGCCTGGCCACGCCATGGAGCATGGCGTGTGTGTCCTCCAGCCTGGCGACAGACTTGACCAGATCCGATCTGATCTGGCTGATGGCTTCGGAAAGGGGCTGAGTCCTGCGTTGGAGCAACGACTCCAGCGCCTGCTGAAACAGCTTGATCAACAGCAGTCGCTGCGGGTCATCAGCGGCTTGTCTGGCCAGTTCATAGTGCGACAGCAACACCTTGTATTCAGCGCTGCCGGCAAACTCGCTCAGCGCCCGCTGCAGTTGCGAGAAATCTTTGGCGGAAAGGATTTCGTACGGCTTGTTGGTTTTCATCGTGGCACTTCTTCAATAACGGCTTCGTTCGCCACGAAACTATTGAACTGGAGTACCACGCTCAAACCCGAACAAACTCAAACGATGTCCAGTGAAACAGCCAATAACACTCGGGGTTTGCGCTTGAACCATGTGGCAATGAATTGCCTGGTTTCTTACCGGCGCACAAACGCACAAGGCCGCCAATCCAGAAGATTGGCGGCCTTGTGTTCGAGCGGGATGATTCAATCCGAAGCGTTAACCGGATATCACGTCTCACGCAGTTGCTTACAACTGCGCTTGACGCTCAACACGACTTTCTCACGCCCCGGGTTTTTCACCGTACCAGCGCGGGGTGTAAACCCAGACGCCGCCGTCGCCGCGCGGGAAGGTGCAGGTGGTCGAAGAACCAATCAACACCATGGTGCGCATATCCACCTGCTCAGGGGTCAACGCGCCGAGTGTCGTGGTGCGCAGGGTCTGGCCCGGACGGCCGATGTCGCGGCCCAACACCACGGGGGTTTGCGGCGTGCGATGCTGCGCGACAATCTCCAGCGCCCGGCCCAGTTGCCACGGACGCGCCCGGGAGATCGGGTTGTAGAACGCCAACGCCAGATCCGCTTCAGCGGCCAGATCCAGACGTTTTTCGATGATCGACCAAGGCTTGAGATTGTCCGACAGCGACATCACGCAGAAGTCATGGCCCAGTGGCGCCCCGGCCTGTGCGGCGGTGGCCAGCGAAGCGGAAACACCCGGGAGAATTTCGACATCGACGCTGTGCCACGCCGGGTCCGTCGACTCGTGCAAGGCTTCGAGCACCGCCGCCGCCATGGCGAACACGCCGGGATCACCCGATGACACGACAATCACCGAGCGCCCTTCGGCAGCCAGCCGGAAGGCGTGACGGGCGCGCTGCATCTCTTCGCGGTTGTCGGTGCAGTGCTGCACTTGATCGTCGCGAAACGGCCCGGCCATGCGTACGTAGGTTTCGTAGCCGAGCACATCAGTGGCGCGGGCCAGTTCGGCTTTGACTGCCGGCACCATCAGTTCGGCAGCGCCGGGGCCGAGGCCGATCACGGCGAGACGGCCGCGTGGCCGGCCAATGCTGGAAACATCCAACGGCTGTTCGGCGACCGCGATTGCCATGCCGTGGCTGACCACAACTTTAGCCTCAGGCACTGCGGCACGTGCCAGAGTTTCGATGTCGCTTTGCGCCGCAACGAAGCGCAGCGGCACACCCAGCTCAAGCGCCGCTTCACGCAAAAGTGGCGAAGCCATTTGCGTCTCGCTGGCCAACAGACAGGCCAGCGACTGCACGGCGATTTTCGCCTGCTGCAACGCGCGGCGAACGGCATTCGCCAGGTCAGCTGTTTCGGCACTCACCGCCACCGCGACGCTGCGTGGATAGATCAGCAACTCACTGGCACTCGCCTCACGCGCGGCACTGCCGACATGAATCGAGCGCTGCGCCTGCGGATCTTCCGGCAATTGCGCCTGATCCAGCCACGGCGCCGCGCCTTCGATGCGCACGCTGTGACCGGCCAACAGGTCGGAGACAAAACGCTTGCCCAGTTCCAGATCGCCTAGGGCATAACCGCTCGGAGGGTTGAGCAGGCACGTGCCAAAACGCAACTCGCCGCTGGTGGTGATCGCGGCTGCGACTTGCAGCCCGGCAGCGATGTCGCGCGCCATGACATTCACCCCGCCGAGGCCACCCAACAGCGGCACCACGGCGCTGCCGTCTTCGGCCACGGCGAGTACCGCAGGCTCGGCGCCCTTTTCCAGCAACAGCGGCGCCAGCGTACGGATGACGATGCCGGCCGCGCACAGAGCAATGATCGGCGTGTCTTGCTGATACAGCGCGCGCAGGGTCGCGCCGAATTCCTGATAGGTGCAATCGGCGCCTTCGACGCGCCCGGCGAGGCCGTGGATCTGCGCTGCCGGATAGACCTGCTGAATGCGCCGTGCGGTGGCCAAGCTACCCTGACCGAGAATGACGATGGCTGGCGTGGATTGAGTCATCAGCCTTGCCACCGTTCGCCCGGCACGATGATCAGCGAGAAGTACGGCGACGACATCGGCTCGACCTGATCCATCGGCACGATCTTCTGATTGGCCATGGTCGCGCGCTCGACGTACAGCGCGCGTTCGGCCAGACCGAGTTCTTCGAGGACCTGACGCACTTTGGGGAAATTGCGCCCCAGCTTCATGATCACCGCCGCGTCGGCATCGGCCAGACGCCGCTTCAACTCTTCATGGGGCAACACGCCCGAGAGCACCGACAGGCTCTGATTACGATACACCAGCGGCGCGCCGAGCACCGAAGCGCCACCCAGCATCGAGCACACGCCCGGCACCACTTGGGCTTCATAACGAGTGGCGAGGCGATCGTGCAGGTACATGTAGGAGCCGTAGAAGAACGGATCACCTTCACAAATCACCGCCACATCGCGACCGGCATCCAGGTGTGCGGCGAGCGTCTCGGCGGCTTCGTCGTAGAAATCGCTGATGACCTGCTCATAGGACAGCGGCGCCGGCAGCGCTTCGGTGGTCACCGGATAGACCAACGGCAACAGGTTCTGCGCCTGTTGCAGATGCGCTTCGATGATGCCGAACGCGTTGCCCTTTTTGCCCTTGGCGACGAAGTACGCCACCACCGGCGATTCGCGCAGCAGGCGCAGGGCTTTGACGGTAATCAGCTCCGGATCCCCCGGGCCGACGCCCAGGCCAAGCAAACGTCCTTTGGCCTGCATCATTCGATCTCCGTGGCGAGGGCATTGACGGCGGCGGCGGCCATGGCGCTGCCACCGAGGCGGCCTTGCATGATCACGAACGGCACGCCACGGCTGTCGGCGGCCAGGGCGGCTTTCGACTCGGCGGCACCGACGAAGCCGACCGGGAAGCCGAGGATCAGCGCCGGTTTCGGTGCGCCGGCGTCAAGCATTTCCAGCAGATAAAACAGTGCGGTCGGCGCGTTGCCGATTACCACGACGCTGCCTTCCAGATGCGGACGCCACAGCTCCAGTGCGGCGGCGGAACGGGTGTTGCCCAGCTCGCGCGCCAGCTCCGGCACGCTCTCGTCACGCAAGGTGCAGATCACTTCGTTGTTGGCCGGCAGGCGCGCACGGGTCACACCTTCGGAGACCATCCGCGCATCGCAGAGGATCGGCGCACCGGCGGCGAGCGCGTCGCGCCCGGCCTTGCCCGCACCTTCGGAGAACTGCAGACCGTCAATGGCCTCGACCATGCCGCAGGCGTGAATCACCCGCACCGCGAGTTTTTCCAGATCGGCCGGGATGCGCGCCAGATTGGCCTCGCGGCGAATGATCGCGAAGGAGTTGCGATAAATCTCCTGACCATCGCGGATGTAATCAAGCATCAAAGGGGCTCCGAGAGCGGGCGGCGAGCAGGGTCGCGGCCGCTTCAATAGTAAGGTTGCGTGCGTGCAGCGCGCCGAAACCCGGCTGCGTTGCATCGCGAAAATAGAGGTCGTAATGACCGGCACTGACGGCCAGCAACGTCGCCGGGGCACAGTGGGCGGCAGCGCAAGAACGCGTGCAGCCACTGAGGTGGACGTTGAGGGCCGAGGGCAGCAACGTCGCCAGATGGCGGGCGTCCTGCTTGGTGTCGGCCAGGCCTTTGCCGCAGCCACTGGCACCGGTGCAAGCGATCAGGCGTGAGAGGGGCTCGGTAGCGCGGGTCAACAGGTTCAGGTGCTCAAAGCCTTCCAGCACCTGAGCCGCATCACTTGCTTTGACGTCAGGTACCAGCAGGCTTTGCCAAGGCGTAAAACGCAGGCTGCCATTGCCGAACTGGCGAGCCAGTTGCGCAGCCCCGCGCAGCATCGCCGGATCGAGACGGCCCAGCGTCGGCACCGCACCGATATACACCTGACCCAGATTGTTTTGCGGATGAACACCGATGTGCAGATTGTCCGCCACGGCGGTGCGCTGCCAATCGCTGATCGGCTTGATCGGCAAACGTGCGCTCAGTTGTTGCAGAAACGCCGGCATCGGCAATTCATCGAGCAAATGACGCATGCGCGTCTGCTCGGGACGCGCCAACGCCAGGAACAACTCCAGCACCGCCACCACCAACGCATGGCCGTGCTCCAGCGCCACCGCGCCGAGCGCACGATCCGTCGGGCACCCGGCCAGGCCGAACGCCAGCCAGGGCTTACCGTCACGCGCGAACGCCGATATCCACAGGTCATGGGGATGTTCGAGCATCGCCAGCGCTTCACCGCCATCCAGTTGCACGGCGAATTTGGCGCTCAGCTCGTGGAACCGTGGATGGCTTTGCAAAGTATCGAGGATCTGCCCGGCGAGGCCGCGCGTGTCGATCTGCATCTGCCGATCAATGCCGGCAGCGGGGCTGAGCATCAGGTTGCGCACATCGTCACCGGCCGCCGTGCGCGGGCCAAGGCCGGCGGCGAGCAGACGCTCGATCAGCGCTGCGGATTGCTCACCGATCCCGCGAATCTGCAGATTGGCACGGTTGGTCGCCTCGATCGCCGCGCCGAACTGTTCGGCAGCATCGGCCACCGCGTCGGCCTGATCGGCGCTAATCGAACCGCCATTGAGCTTGATCCGGCAGATGCCGCCGTCCAGTGCCTGGACGATACGCAGCAACCCCGGGCAGGCCGAGGGGCGTAAGGCGGTGGACATCGGGCGTTCGTTCAAGGGGCTGACCGGCTGCGTGGGAAAGGCGCTTCGCGGGCGAAGGCGCGGTATTATGCCTGCTTTGTCCGCTGGCATGAAAAGACTGCCCGTCGGAACGGCGTGTTTAGAGGAATATAGATGTCACCCTGGCTGACGGTAGTGGGAATCGGTGAAGACGGCTTCAAGGGCTTGGGCAAAAACGCCCGGCGTGCCCTGCTGGGCGCCTCGCGGATCGTCGGAGGCCAGCGTCAACTGGATTTGCTGCCGGTGTGTATTCGCGGCGAACGCCAGTTGTGGCCGAGCCCGTTCTCCCTCGCACCGGTGCTGGAACAGCGTGGCGAAGCAGTTTGCGTATTGGCCAGCGGTGACCCGATGTTCTTCGGCGTCGGTGCCAGCCTCGCCCGCCAGGTGCCAAGCGAAGAGATGCTGATCCTGCCCGCCCCGTCGTCCTGCGCGCTGGCCGCCGCCCGTCTCGGCTGGCCATTGCAGGAGGTGGTGACGCTGTCGCTGGTGGCCCGACCGCTGGCGGCGCTCAATGCGCAATTGTTCAGCGGCGTGCGCCTGTTGTTGCTGAGCAACGATGGCCAGAGCCCGGCAGCGGTCGCGCAATTGCTCGGCGAGCGCGGCTTCGGTTCGAGTCGCATGAGCGTGCTTGAGCATCTTGGCGGTGTCGCCGAACGGCGCATCGACAGCACCGCCAATGCCTGGAATGCCGCGTCCGTGGCCGACCTCAATGTCATCGCCATCGAATGTCTGGCCGACGCACAGGCCCCGCGCCTTTCGCGTCTCGCCGGACTGCCGGATTCGGCCTTCCAGCATGACGGCCAGTTGACCAAACGCGACGTGCGCGCCATCACCCTCGCCCGCCTCGCCCCGACCCCCGGCGAACTGCTCTGGGATGTCGGCGCCGGTAGCGGTTCGATCGGTATCGAGTGGATGCGTACGCATCCGAGCTGCCGCGCCTTGGCCATCGAAGCCGATGATGGTCGCCAGCAATTGATCGAGCACAACCGCGATGCACTGGGCGTGCCGGGCCTGCAACTGATTCGCGGCAAGGCACCGCAAGCACTCGCGGGACTGGAACGCCCGGACGCCATCTTCATCGGCGGCGGCGTCACCCGTGAGGGCGTATTCGAAACCTGCTGGGAACAGCTCAAACCCGGTGGCCGTCTGGTCGCCAACGCGGTGACGCTGCAAAGCGAAATGGCCCTGATGAACTGGCGCGAACGCTTCGGCGGCGAGCTGACGCGTATCCATGTCGCCCAGGCGCAGCCGCTCGGCGAGTTCGACACTTGGCGCCAGGCACTGCCGATCACCCTGCTCGATCTGGTCAAACCCCTCGATGCGTGACGAAACCGCGGAACAACCCGCGCCCTTGCGCAGCGGCCTGACCACCGGCAGCTGCGCCACCGCGACCAGCCTGGCCGCCGCGCGCCTGTTGCTCAGCGGACTGGCGGCCGATGCGGTGCAGATCGTCTTGCCCAAAGGCAAACAGGTGCAGATGCGTCTGGAGTTCTGCCGCTTGACCGATGATGGCGCCGAGGCCGGCACAATCAAGGATGCTGGCGACGACCCCGACGTGACTCACGGCGCGTTGCTCTATTCGCGCGTGCGGCTGCTGAGTGAACCGGGGATTCGTTTCAATGCCGGCGCCGGCGTGGGCACCGTAACGCGGCCGGGACTGGTGCTGGGTGTCGGCGAGCCGGCAATAAACCCGGTGCCACGCAAGATGATCAGTGATCACCTGACACTGCTCGCCGCCGAGACCGGTTACGGCGGCGGCTTCGACGTCACCGTCAACGTCGAGGGCGGCGAAGCGCTGGCGCTGAAAACCATGAATCCGCGACTGGGCATTCTTGGCGGTTTGTCGATCCTCGGCACCAGCGGCATTGTCCGGCCGTTTTCCTGCGCGGCTTACATCGCCTCGATTCATCAAGGCATCGATGTGGCGAAAACCAACGGTTATCTGCACATCGCCGCGTGCACTGGCAACGCCAGCGAAGACACCATGCGCCGGGTCTATAACCTGCCGGAAATCGCCCTGATCGAAATGGGCGACTTCGTCGGCGCGGTGCTCAAGCATCTGCGCAAAGTGCCTGTGGATAAACTCAGCCTGTGCGGCGGCTTCGGCAAGATCAGCAAACTGGCCGCCGGGCACATGGACCTGCACTCGCGGCATTCGAGCATCGACCTGCCGCAACTGGCTGACTGGGCCGCGGCGATTGGCGCCGACGAGGCATTGCAGCAGGGCATTCGTGAGGCCAATACCAGCCAGCAGGCATTGGCCATGGCCAGTGCGGCGGGGATCGCCCTCGGTGATGAAGTCTGCCGCCATGCGTTGAATTTCGCCCGCAGCGTGGTGCCGCCGCAGGTGCAGGTCGAGGTGTTTGCGATTGATCGTCAGGGCGGGATTGTCGGGCATGCCGGAGGTTTTGCATGAAGCGCATTTTGCTGCTCGGCGGCGTCACTGAGGCACTGGCGATTGCCCGCACGCTCAGGCCAGAACATATCTACAGCCTCGCCGGTGTTGGCCGGGTGCCGACGGATCTGACCTGTCAGGTCCGCGTCGGTGGTTACGGTGGCGCTGAGGGTCTGGCGCAATTCATTCGTGACGAAGGCATCGAGCTGTTGCTCGACGCCACGCATCCCTATGCCGCACAGATCAGCCAGAACGCCGCGACCGCCGCGCGACTGACCGACATCCCCTGCTGGGCGCTGCGCCGTCCGGCCTGGCAGCCGCAGCCCGGTGATGACTGGCGCGAAGTCAGCGACTGGGCCGAGCTGATCACCGCTCTCAAACCGTTTCGCCGACCGCTGTTCACCCTCGGCCGCGAACCGCTGCAGCACCTCGATGAAATCCCTCAGGACCAGTTCTGGACCCTGCGCGCCCTCGACGTCTACCCCGGCAACGAACGCTGCGAAGTGATCGGCGCGCGCGGGCCGTTTCTGCTGGAGGATGAGCGCGCACTGTTCGAACGGCGGCAGATCGATGTGTTGATCAGCAAGAACAGCGGCAGCACCGCCACCGAGCCGAAGCTGGAAGTGGCGCGCGAGCGTGGGGTGCCGGTGATTGTGTTGAAGCGACCGGGGTTGCCGGGGGTTGATCGGGAGTTTCGATCAGCGTCTGAAGTCCTTGAAGCCCTGACGTCGTAAGACTTTTCATCATTTCGTATTTATCTGTGAATTTACCTGCAAATTTTGAGGACGCAGCCGACTGTTCTTCACTACACCCTGACTCCAATACTTCGGTTCCTTTAATCCCCACAAGCAGCCAGCCGAGAAAAGCGGCTTGCCAGCTTGTATCCCAAGGAATACGATCCCGACATGATCGCTTTTGAACGATCCCGCATATTTTCCGAATGGCTCGACTCCTTAAAAGACATCAAAGGGAAAGGCCGAATCATCTCCAGGATTAAAACAGCCGAACATGGCAACTTCGGCGATTGCGGCTTCGTCGGTGACACCGTTTATGAAATGCGTGTTCATTACGGCCCTGGTTACAGAATGTACTTCACACGTAAAGGCGAAGTGATTTATCTGCTGTTGATCGGGGGCGACAAATCGACACAAAAGAGAGATATCAAACGCGCCGTGCAAATGGCTCATAACATCGGAAATGAGGAGTAAATCATGACCGAAGAATTCGCCCGTTTTGACGCCGTCGAGTACCTCAAGACTCCCGAGGATATGGCGGCATATCTGGATGCCTGTTTTGACGACGATGAAGGCGATGGCGTTCTGATTCGTGCAGCACTCAATGACATCGCCCGAGCTCAAGGCATGACACAAGTGGCGCGGGATGCAGGTTTGGGTCGCGAAAGTCTTTATAAAGCGCTCAGTAGCACTGGCAATCCCGAATTCGCAACTATCATGAAAGTCATGAAGGCTCTGGGTTTGCGATTGCATGCCGTAACACTGTGAAGGCGCTGCGACACCAAACCGCACGACGCTTTTTTACTTATCGGCCCTGATCAGGCTAAATAGCCGCGCCTGATCGCCCACCCAATGGATCTGTCCCATGAACCGACACCGGCTAGCAATTGCCTGGATCGCCTGCTTTGCAGTGCTGTTCAACATGCTCGCCATGCCGATGACGGGAGCGATGGCGCAGGCGGCCAATTCACCGGCCGAACAGTTGCTCTGGAGCAGTTTCTGCACCGGCAGCGGGACGAAGATGGTGGCGATCAACATCGGCACCACCGATCAAAAGGCCCCGAGCAACGACAATCATTCGAACATGCAGCATTGCTGGTGTTGCTCAGGCTCGGCGCCACTGGTGGCGCTGCCGGGGCATTCCCCGCAGCTGTATTTCGCCCGCTACGAAAGCAACCGCAGCGTGGCGCCAGCCTCTCTGCAAACACCCACTCCGCGCCAGCAATGGCCGAGTCTCAATCCCCGCGCTTCCCCTCTGGTTTGATTTGTTCGCGCAATTGACCTGCGTTTCAAATCGTTCTGGAGAACTGCCATGTTGAACAAACTCATCGTCGTCGCTGCGCTGCTGTTGCCGGCGTGCTTTGCCCATGCTCACGAATACAAGGCGGGCGAACTTGAGATCGCCCACCCGTGGTCGCAGGAACTGCCGCCGAACGCACCGACGGTCGCCGCCTATTTCATCATTCACAACGCCGGCAAGACGGACGACCGCCTGGTCAGCGTCGATTCGCCCATCGCTCCGGAAGCGCAACTGCACGAACACGTCATGCAGGGCGATCTGATGAAGATGCAACAAGTGCCGAGCGTGGCCATTCCGGCCGGCGGCAACGTGACGTTTGCGCCAATGGCCTATCACGTGATGCTGCTCAACCCGAAAGACCGCAGCCTGCTCAGCGACGGCAAGCGCTTCCCGCTGACGCTGCATTTCGACAAGGCCGGTGACGTCACCGTCGAAGTCTCGGTGCAGAAGAAACCGCCGGAAACCACGCAGGCCCACGCGCACGCCCAGTAAGCCTTCCGGCAGACTCCGCCCATGCGCCCGCTGAGCGCCAGGCCCTCCCGGCAACGCCGTCAGACTCAACACCTGACTCGCGGCAGCTGGATCGCCCTGTTCGCCATGTTGATGATTTTCATCGGCCCACTGATTTCTCAGTCGATGCCGATGGATCAACACGCCTCGACATCGATGCCGATGAGCATGGACATGTCGATGGACATGCCGGGCATGGATCACGCGGGCCATGATGCAAAACCGAGCGCCGAACACTGCCCACCGCAATCCTCGCACCACGTGCTGTGGGAAAAATGCGGCTATTGCAGCCTGCTGTTCAACTGCCCGGCGCTGACTGGGGGCGGTGATTTCGTCGCCTTCAACATCCCGCCGCTGAACACCTTCACCCCGCCCTCCCCGCGCCTGGGCCACGCCCGGCAACCCTTCTTCCCCGGAGCCCGCAGTCGCGCCCCGCCCATCGCAGCGTAAACACGCACCTTTGATTGCACACGGTTGAGAAGACAGCTTCAGGCTGCCGGCCGTGTCGTTTACGACTGTTTGATGGAAATTGTCATGTCCAGGTTTTCTGCTGTTCCACGCTCGGGCGTTGCCCCGGCGTCCTTCGCTCTGAACGAATCGCGGGTTCGTTTCAGGCACGCTACCGCCGTTCTTTGCGGTGTCCTGCTGTCCCCGCTGGTACTGGCCGATGAGCATGCCGGCCACCAGGAAGAACTGAGCCCTACGGTCATTACCGCGATCGCCCCGAGTTCGCCACTGACCATCGTCACCAATCCAAAAGATCCGCGACAACCGGTGCCGGCCAGTGACGGCGGCGATTATCTGAAAACCATTCCGGGTTTCGCGCTGGTGCGCAACGGCGGCACCAACGGTGATCCGGTACTGCGCGGCATGTTCGGTTCACGTCTGAACATCCTCACCAACGGCAGCATGATGCTCGGCGCCTGCCCCGGCCGAATGGACGCGCCGACTTCGTATATCTCGCCGGAAACCTACGACAAACTCACCGTGATCAAAGGCCCGCAAACGGTGCTTTACGGCCCCGGCGCGTCGGCGGGTACGGTGCTGTTCGATCGTGAGCCAGAGAGCTTCGGCGAACTCGGCACCCGCGTGAACGCAAGCATTCTGGCCGGCTCCCACGGACGTTTTGACAAGGTTGTCGACGCCGCTGCCGGCGGCCCGTTGGGCTACGTGCGCGTGATCGGCAACACCGCGCATTCCGACGATTACCGCGATGGCAACAACGACATCGTCGCCTCGCGCTACGACAAGTGGAACGGCGACATCGCAGTGGGCTGGACCCCGGACGCCGACACCCTGATCGAACTCACCGCCGGCAAGGGCGACGGCGAAGCGCGCTATGCCGGACGCGGCATGGACGGCTCGCAATTCCTGCGCGAAAGCCTCGGCCTGCGTTTCGAAAAATCCAACATCACTGACGTGCTGGAGAAACTCGAAGCGCAGGTCTACTACAACTACGCCGACCACGTGATGGACAACTACACCCTGCGCACGCCGTCCGGCACCGGGATGATGTCGGGGCCAATGGCGTCCAATGTCGACCGTCGCACCCTCGGCGCACGGATCAAGGCCACCTGGCGCTGGGCTGATATCCAACTGATCACCGGCCTCGACGCGCAGACCAACGAACACCGCCAGCGCAGCGGCATGGGCATCGATACCTACAAGGATCAGTCGTACAGCAAGGACGCCGATTTCCATAACTACGGCGTGTTCAGCGAAATGACCTGGTACGCCGCCGACCGTGATCGGCTGATCAGCGGCGCCCGCGTCGACCGCGCTTCAGCCAAGGATTACCGGCAAACCACCGGCTCGGGAATGATGTCCCGCCCCAACCCGACCGCCGACGATACCCGCGCCGACACCCTGCCCAGCGGGTTCATCCGCTACGAGCATGACCTCGCCGACAGTCCGACCACGCTCTATGCGGGTCTCGGTCACGCGCAACGCTTCCCGGATTACTGGGAGCTGTTTTCGCCCAAGTCTGGCCCGGCAGGATCGGTCAACGCGTTCGATTCGATCAAACCGGAAAAGACCACTCAGTTCGACTTTGGCGTGAACTACAAGAGCGCCGACCTTGAAGCCTGGGCCTCGGGTTATATCGGCGTGGTCCGCGACTACATCCTCTTCGACTACACGCCCGGAATGATGGGCATGAGCACCTCGCGCGCCGAGAACATCGACGCGCGAATCATGGGCGGTGAACTCGGTGCCGCGTACAGACTCACCGACCACTGGAAAGCCGATGCGACCTTGGCTTACGCCTGGGGCAAGAACAGCAGCGACGGTTCGGCACTG
Organism: Pseudomonas sp. 3B-A001-10F; assembly: GCF_056313565.1. NCBI lineage: Bacteria > Pseudomonadati > Pseudomonadota > Gammaproteobacteria > Pseudomonadales > Pseudomonadaceae > Pseudomonas > Pseudomonas sp. 3B-A001-10F. The sequence continues at coordinate 127,807 of NZ_JBQYFW010000009.1, read as the reverse complement.
CCGCAGATGCCGCCACTGGATGCCCGCTTCGGTCTGACCTATAGCCAAGACAACTGGAGCGCCGGGGCACTGTGGAGAGTAGTCGCCGCGCAAAACCGCATCGACCAGAACAAGGGCAACGTGGTCGGCAAGGATTACGACAAGAGTTCCGGCTTCGGCGTGTTCTCACTCAACGGTGCCTATCGGATCAACAAGCACTGGAAGGTCAGCAGCGGCGTCGACAACCTGTTCGGCAAGGCTTACGCCGAACACCTGAACCTGGCGGGCAACGCCGGGTTCGGCTACCCGGCCAACGACCCGCAAGCGATCAATGAGCCGGGGCGCACGCTCTGGACCAAGGTCGACATGAGTTTCTAACAGCATCGCCAGCAGGCTGGCTCCCACTGTAGGAGTGAGCCTGCTCGCGATCGGTTGCGCAGCAACCGCCAATGACAACTAGAAGATCCAAGCCAAGCGGAGCACACGTGATGAAACAGCCCAAACCGAATTTCTACAACCTGGCCTGGCGTTGGCATTTTTACGCCGGTCTCTTCGTCGCCCCGTTCATGGTGATGCTGGCCCTGACCGGCATCATTTATCTGTTCAAACCGCAGCTCGATTCGCTGATGTACAGCAGCCTGCTCAATGTCCCCGCCGGCCATCACACTGTCCCGGCCGATGACCTGCTGCAGCGGGTGAAAAGCGCTTATCCACAAGGCCAGGTCACCCAATACCTGCCACCGGTCAACGCCGAGCGCAGCGCACAGTTTGTGGTGAAGAACGCCGGCCACGAACTCAACGTATTCGTCGATCCATACCACGGTGACATCCTTGGCGAGCAGGATGCCAAGCAGAATCTGCAAGCCATCGCCCGCGCCATCCACGGTGAGTTGATGATCGGCACCGTCGGTGACCGCCTCATCGAAATGGCCGCCGGCTGGGGCGTGGTGCTAGTGGTGTCGGGACTTTTCCTGTGGTGGCCACGCGGTCAGGCCGCGGGGATTTTGTGGCCACGGCTGAACAGTCGCGGCCGCGTATTGTGGCGTGATCTACACGCGGTCACCGGGTTCTGGGGTGCAACACTGTTGCTGGTGATGTTGCTCAGTGGCATGACCTGGACCGGTTTCTGGGGCAAGCAATACGCCCAGGTGTGGAACGTCTTTCCAGCGGCGATGTGGGACAACGTGCCGACCTCCGATGTCGAGGCGCGCAGCCTTAACAGCGCCACCCGCCAGACCGTGCCATGGGCGATGGAAAACACGCCGATGCCAATGTCCGGCGACCACGCCGAACACATGAACCACGGCGCCAGCAACGCCGGCCCCGCAGCACCCGCCATCCGCCTGCAAGACGTGCAAAACATTGCTACCCAACGCAAGGTCGAGCCGGGCTACAGCATCACCCTGCCGACCACCGCCACCGGTGTGTTCACCATCGCTGTGTTCGCCGATGACCCGCGCAACGATGCGACCCTGCATGTCGATCAGTACACCGGCAAGGTCCTCGCCGATGTGCGTTTCGAACACTACGGCACGGTGGCGCGGGCCACGGAAATCGGCGTGATGCTCCACGAGGGCAAGATGTTCGGCACCTTCAACCAGATCGTCGTGCTGCTGATCTGCCTGATGATTCTGCTCAGTGCCGTCAGCGGTGTGGTGATCTGGTGGAAGCGTCGGCCACAGGGCAAATTCGGCGTACCGCCGCTGCGTCATGACTTGCCGAAATGGAAAACCGGCGTGGTAATCATGTTGGCGCTGGCGGTGGTGTTCCCGTTGGTGGGGGCTTCGCTGGTGGTCGTCTGGTTGCTGGATCGATTGCTGCTATCGCGCATTGACCGGCAACCTGAGTCTGCCTCGACGTAAATCCGACTCAATGTGGAGTGGCCGCCGACGGCGGCACACTCCTGCCGTGTAGCCGCTGGATCGAGCGTTACAACTCGTCCCTGGCTCGCGCACCACCCTCCGTTACAGGCTGCTGGCGACGCACTCTCCAGCCGGCGCCCATTCGTCCGGTCTGACGCCAGTAATGCCCGGCGAGCAGCACCCTGAATTCACCCAGTTCCATGAGTTGTGAAACAAACTCCCCCGGACTCAGCCGGCTGACCCAGCGCCCCGCTTCGAAATCCACAGGCCGGGCCAGCAGCAAATCCCTCTCGGCCTGCGAGTAAACGGGTGTGTACCTGATCAACACGTGGTTCGGCGTTGAGTAGTAATAATCCTGAATGTCGAAACCCTGGTTCTTCAGTTCATGCGTGTGCGCATGCACCCGCGCAGGCGAAGCGAAATTTGCTCTGACATCATCAGTGTCCGGTGCGAGCGTGGTATTGCCCGACAGATGGAACTGGTGGCTGGCCACGAGTGTGTAGCCATTGGGGTAACGCGCCGCCGGATTGCGCCAACTGATCGTCGGATCACTCGACGAGCGAAATATCCGCAGGACAGGGTCCTCGGCATGGGCAGACCAGACTATTGGCTCGAGCGGGACAAATCGACTGCTGGCCGACCGCGCCAGGATCGCGCCTTCGTAGCCGGTTTCACTGTGACCGGAATCGTCCGTGCGTTGTTGCGCATAGCGGGCGGCATCGTCAGGGTGATGAAAAATCGGTCCCAGCGCCGGCACCGGGTTATCTCGCCATCGCTGCTCGTTGGAAGTATCGGCCATACGCGGTTGCCAATGCTCATCCACTTGACCCTGCCGCGACCAGTAGTCGCTGGTTTCAATCACGTCGAGCCGGCCGGCCTTGGCCATCCGGTGCACGTAGTCTGTAAATCTGAATCGGCCACTGGCAATGTCACGTTCATCGATCGCTGCCTGTTCACGCGATACAAACGCATTGGGGCGCAACTCAACCTGCCCGAAAGCGTCGTAGAACACGCCGGGTTCAAACGCATGCAATTGCAGCTTCAACAACGCGTCATCGGCACAGGAGATATAGATCGGTCTGTACCCCCGCGGCGTACTGGCCTGTCGGCAGGCTTGCTGAACATCGTTGGGAAGTACAAAGACATTTCGCATATCGTCAAGCCGTGCGCCGAGCGGAGGCAGCGCTGCGCGCAGATAAATCGAATCCTGTTCAAACCCTGAAGGCAGTCTTGCCTGTTCGAATACTCGATCCACAGCCAGGCCAGAGCGTTGCACATCAACGGGCAGGCTGGCGAGGAACAAGCCATCCCGAGAGCGCAGTATGAATCCGAACGTCTGGGTGTCCCTGCTCACCGAGGCTTCATGAACATACCGGGCAACAGCATCTGCTTGAACGAACACTGGGCTGCAAAGTGGTGCGCTCGCGGCTCTGGTGTAATCCATTAGAGGCTGCAGATCAGCAAAGAAAGGAACCCAGCGACTGATCTGGCGGGGCAAACCCCAGATTTCACTGCCGATGACAATTTGCAAGTAACCGGCCTTTGCCAAGGCGTCGACCCATTCACTCGGTTTCAGCTTGGCGCTACGTATGTTCTGTTTTATCGCATCGCCATCAAGGGACGCAGGAAGCGTTTTGTAATCCGTCAGAGCTGCCAAGAGATCTGCGCGCAGACGATCCCATATTCCTGGCTGATAGCGGATCAACGAACCGTCGGGGCCGAACAGGTATTCATCCCATGCCACTCTTGGTAGCCGCTTGAAGGATGAGTACACGGTGTCGACGGACAGCATGTTCAGATAGATCTGCTTCTCAATACGAGAAAAAATGACCGACAGCTCCCTGGCCACTCTGGATCGATAACGCGCCGTGATACTGCAGCCAGCAGGAAATACCCCGGCGCCATTGCTTTCATCCGGAAAAATCTCGGTGATGTCGAAATCCTCCCGCGACACCTTGATGGGCGCAGAGGCTACGTAAAGGCCGTCGGGGCGTTTCAGAATGACGCCGCCAAAAGGTTTGTCCGTGACCAGCGGCAAGCTCGATCTGGCAAACGCTGCGGCATCGTCAGCACTCTGAAAAACCGGGCCGAGCCAGCGCCGCTGCAGATTCGCGTAGGGCTGCCACGTTGGCCTGACCATTCCTGACCGATCCCAGCACGCGCTTGTTCGCAACACCGAGAGTTCGCCGCTTTCAGCGACCGTATGGACGAAATCCGTCGGCAGCCACTCGCCGGACGCGAGCCCTCGCTTGATCGAGTCGAGTGTTGTCTGAGACGTGTCGTCATGGAACAACTTGCTTGCCTGACTCCTCGCATACTTGAGCAGAGCACCGTCCCGAGTGGCAAGATAAAACGCGGCGGGGCTTGAAGCGATTACAGGCCGACGGCGACCGTAGTACATGGCTGTTGTCAGGATGTCTGGCGAAACAAAATACTGCGCCAGCCAGTCTTCAGGGCTGCTCGAAGATGCTTCTACTTTCTGATGCGCATAAAAGCTCCCATACATGTCGAAGCCTTCCGGGTATTGATGCCACGGCGCCGACCGTCGAGAGGCGAACACCAACGCCTGCCGAAAAAGATTGCTGTCTTGACCGCTGACTGGAAACAGTTCCGTGCAGATGTATTCCTCCCGATCCTTGTGCTTGAGGATGAATCCGAACCAGGCACGGTTCTCATCGTGCAAACGCCTGTCGCCAGCAAACAGATACTGTGCCGCATCGTCCGCCGAAGAACAGACAGGACCGTACATGACGAACTCAGGCCGCTTCCATGGCAAAGGCCGAGGAGAAGATGGCCGGGGCGAAGACGACGAAGGATACGGGGGCAGCGACGGCTGAGGCAGGGACGGCGTAGGGAGTGCAGGTATGGGTGACGTCGGTTCTGCGGAGGTTGACCCGGCGGATTCTGACATGCTCCAGCCCGGTAATATTTGGCCGCGATGGCCCCACAACTCGTTGTCCGTCAGGTTGAACAGCCAGCCGGCGGCGGCCTGCTCCCTGATGAAGTCTTGCGGTCGCTTGCTGCCCTTGTCCAGACCTAGAGCCAATGGACCGGGATGCACGCGTGTTCCCAGGCGTCGCGCCAGATCCTTCGAAGCCGGGGTTGCGTAAGGTGCAAACCTGACCAGACTGTTCATGGCAGCAGAGCAATACAGAACGGTGTTATCGAGCAATACCTGCCGGACCTCTTCTACACTCAACATTTGCAGGCTTAGTAACGCCTCCTGGAGCGTCCACTGCCGGGAACTGATATTGACCGGCTCAAGCTGCGTGAGCGCGACGTGGGAGACATATCGGGCATGCACCACGTGGTCGTCAGGGAAAACCGGACGCCCTCGATTATCCCGAGGATAAAGTCGCCCCTGGTCCAGCACATCGATATCCCCTTCCAACGGCTCGGTGACCACAAAGCGTGTGTCGCTGCGCTGAAATACATAGCCTGCGTACTGGCGGTCACGGCGAATGCCGACTTGTTCGTGGGCATACCGAACGGCGTCATCGGCGGATAAAAACGCCTGACTCAAGGGCGGCCAAGGGAAGTTCGCGAAGGGTATCCATTCCAGGCCCACCCTCCCCAAACGTGCCCAGAGCGCGCTGCCCCGCAACACCTCAAGCCGGCCCGCCAGTATCAGCATCGAGACAAATTCCCGTGGCGACAATGCTCCAGTCAGCAACCTGGATTGCACCCCGGCGTCGGTGATCGACCCGTCGGAATGCTCGACGCTCAGTGCCGCTTCTATCTCGCTGCCGCTGAAGCTGTACTTCAACATGGACGCATCGCTGGCCTGCATGTACAGCGACAAAGGTCGACCGGCCACAGCCAATTGCTGACTCCTCTTGTGACACGAAATGGCCAGAGCAATGTCCTGTGGCGTGAAGAAATTCTCGTAGAGCCACGGCTGAGCAGGAGTGAGCCGCGAAGGGTCAGGACGGGAGGCGTAGTAAAAACCTTCCAGCCTATAGCCTTCAGGCAACCGTAATTGACCGTCATCACCCGCCGCAAAGTTCTTCGCTGGATCCCATGACGCGAGCCCGAACGGGCGTGCATGGGTCGCGACATACTCATTGCCAGCAGTCTTCTTCAGCAGTAACCCCGAGTCCTGTGCACCTCTTGATTTCAGTGCAGCGAGTACCGCCCGCTCGACAGTGGAGCAAATGCGGGTCATCAAAGGTAATTCGGTCACCCTGCCCGTTGAAAAACCCTGGCCTGGTTGCCAGTCCGGCGGTACGACACCCACCGAATGCCCCCAGTCTGCACTTGAAACGAGGACTTTCAGTTCACCGACAGATGCAAGCTTATTGATGATGCTCATCACGTCACGAGTCCAAGGCTCACGCCCTGGTCGTGCACCTGCCTCGTGCCAACGGTAGTAATCGAGTTCCGCTTTCGAACCACTGGGCGAATACTTGAGCAATGTTCCATCGGGGCCGGAGAGGTATGAACCACGAAAATAGGCGCGCCCATCCACATCCCCCATGAAATCGCTACTGGAGAAGAAGTTGATGAAGAGTCGCAGGTTCATTTCATCCAGTTCTGGATAGGCCTCACCTACTACATCGTGAAGAGCGGCATGGCTGTGAATGTTTGCAGCAAACCGATACCCCTTGGGCGGCTCCAGCTCTCCCAGCGCATCAAAGTCGATGATGGTGCTCAAATCAAAGGTGGTGGCCTCTCCGGGTATCGGTGAAGTGGCCACGAATTTCCCATCCGGCCGCAGCAAAATCACGCTGCCATATTCCATTTCCGGCTTGGGCGGTATGCGCGTATGAACCCAATACGCAGCATCCTCCTCTGACAGAAACGGCGGACTCAGGGGAGGTAGCCTGGATTTTCGGGACTCGGTTGCGGCACGTCTGGATCGGACTGAACTATTACTCATGATAGAAACCTGCGAAGAACAATCGGGATAACGATCAAATGAGTGTGTTGCTGCACGCGCCGTGAGCCGAGGTACATGTTTATCGTTTATGTATCTTCATCTTCCCGCTCAGTAGTGCGCCCCAATCTGGCGCGCCCGGACGCACCAGCGCCCGTCAGATGTCCTCTACTGGTGCGCGCCCCCACCTTACAACCGCTCTAACACGACATTTTCCTACCCGATCCCGACCGGGCACAGCCCTTGCAAAACACACCTTCAGTCGTCCGCATCTGCCAACCAGAAAAATTAAATGTTCATGGAGATCGCACAATGAAGCGTCGCAGTTTGATCAAGGCTTTCACACTCACGGCATCCATTGCCGCGATGGGCATGACCTGGACTGTCCAGGCTGCCGAGACCATCAAGGTCGGGATTCTGCATTCGTTGTCCGGCACCATGGCGATCTCCGAAACGTCGCTCAAAGACATGGCGCTGATGACCATCGACGAAATCAACGCCAAGGGCGGTGTGAACGGCAAGATGCTTGAGCCAGTGGTGGTTGACCCTGCATCCAACTGGCCGCTGTTCGCCGAAAAGGGCCGACAGTTGCTGACCCAGGACAAGGTCGCCGTGGTGTTCGGCTGCTGGACTTCGGTGTCGCGTAAATCGGTGTTGCCGGTGTTCGAAGAGCTCAATGGTCTGCTGTTCTACCCGGTGCAATACGAAGGCGAAGAAATGTCACCGAACGTCTTCTACACCGGCGCTGCGCCGAACCAGCAAGCGATCCCGGCGGTTGAATATCTGATGAGTGAAGAAGGCGGCAGCGCCAAGCGCTACTTCCTGCTCGGCACCGACTATGTCTACCCGCGCACCACCAACAAGATCCTGCGTTCGTTCCTGCACTCCAAAGGCGTGGCCGACAAGGACATCGAAGAGGTCTACACGCCGTTCGGTCACAGCGACTATCAAACCATCGTCGCCAACATCAAAAAATTCTCCGCCGGTGGCAAGACTGCGGTCATCTCGACGGTCAACGGCGACTCCAACGTGCCGTTCTATAAAGAGCTGGCCAACCAGGGTCTGAAAGCCACCGACGTGCCGGTGGTAGCGTTCTCGGTCGGTGAAGAAGAACTGCGCGGCATCGATACCAAACCACTGGTGGGCAACCTCGCGGCCTGGAACTACTTCGAGTCCGTGGAGAATCCGGTGAACAAGAAGTTCGTCGATGACTGGAAGGCTTACGCGAAGAAACACAACCTGCCGGGTGCCGACAAAGCCGTGACCAACGACCCGATGGAAGCCACTTACGTCGGTATCCACATGTGGGCGCAGGCGGTCGAGAAAGCCAAATCCACTGACGTCGACAAAGTCCGCGAAGCCCTCGCCGGCCAGACCTTTGCCGCGCCGTCGGGTTACACGCTGACCATGGACAAGACCAACCACCACCTGCACAAGCCGGTGATGATCGGCGAGATCCAGAGCGACGGTCAGTTCAACGTCGTGTGGCAGACCGAAGGGCCGATCCGCGCACAACCGTGGAGCCCGTTCATTCAGGGCAACGACAAGAAGCCGGATTATGCGGTGAAGAGCAACTGAGTTATCCCGCTCAACCTGATCGTTCCCACGCTCTGCGTGGGAATGCCTCAACGGACGCTCTGCGTCCGCTTTGGGGACGCGGAGCGTCCCGGGCTGCATTCCCACGCGGAGCGTGGGAACGATCACTACGCAAGGCCACGCATATGCGCACTGCCCTCTACCGCTTGCTTCTAGCCATCGCACTATTGCTGCCGATGGTGGCCCATGCCGGCGATGCCGAAGACTTCGTCGCGGCCAATCCCGTGCAACAAGCCAAACTTTTGGAAACCTGGGCCGCGCAGCCCGATCCGGCGCGTATAGAACTGATCAACGCCCTGCAACAAGGCGAGTTGACCATCGACGGCCAACCCAAAACTCTGCGCCTGAACAATCGCCTGCGAGGTCTGATCGACACCGCCATGGCCAGCCACCAGTTGCTCGCCGCCGACGCCAAAATCCGTCTGACTGCCGCGCAGCAATTGCAGAAAAGCGCGAAACCCGCGCAGCTGAAATTCCTCGACCAGCAACTCGCTGGCGAAAAAGACGAAAGCGTCCATGCCGCTCTGAGCCTGGCGCTGGCCAATCTGCAACTGGTCGATAGCGACCCGGCGGTGCGCCTCGCCGCCGTACGCCTGCTCGGCGAAACCGGCGACCCACTGGCGCGAACACGCCTTGAAGGTTTGCTCGAACCCGGCGTCGAAAGCGATGCCGGCGTGCGCACCGCCGCGGAAACCAGCCTCGCGCAAGTCAAACGCAAACTGCTGATCGGCGAGATCCTCGGCCAGGCCTTCAGCGGCATGTCGCTCGGCTCGATCCTGCTGTTGGCCGCGCTCGGTCTGGCGATCACGTTCGGCCTGCTCGGCGTGATCAACATGGCCCACGGCGAAATGCTGATGCTCGGCGCCTACTCGACGTACGTGGTGCAGTTGATGTTCCAGCGCTACGCACCGCAGGCCATCGAGTTCTACCCGCTGATCGCCCTGCCGGTGGCGTTTTTTGTCACGGCGGCAATCGGCATGGCCCTGGAGCGCACGGTAATTCGCCACCTCTACGGCCGGCCACTGGAAACCCTGCTCGCCACCTGGGGCATCAGCCTGATGCTGATTCAGCTTGTGCGTTTGTTGTTCGGCGCGCAGAACGTTGAAGTCGCCAACCCGGCGTGGCTGTCCGGTGGCATTCAAGTGCTGCCGAATCTGGTGCTGCCGTACAACCGCATCTTCATCATCGCCTTCGCACTGTTCGTCGTCGTGCTGACGTGGCTGCTGCTGAACAAAACCCGCCTCGGTCTCAACGTCCGCGCCGTCACCCAGAACCGCAACATGGCCGCCTGCTGCGGCGTGCCGACCGGGCGCGTGGACATGCTCGCCTTTGGCCTCGGTTCAGGCATCGCCGGTCTCGGCGGCGTGGCGCTGAGCCAGATCGGCAACGTCGGCCCGGATCTCGGCCAGAGCTACATCATCGACTCGTTCCTGGTGGTGGTGCTCGGCGGCGTCGGCCAGTTGGCCGGTAGCGTGCTGGCGGCCTTCGGCCTCGGTATCGCCAACAAGATTCTCGAACCGCAGATCGGTGCGGTGCTCGGCAAGATCCTGATCCTCGCGCTGATCATTCTGTTTATCCAGAAACGTCCGCAAGGCCTCTTCGCACTGAAAGGACGGGTGATCGACTGATGAACCAGCCTCTGTTAGTCACGGCCACACAAAAGGCCGGCCCAAAAGTCACCCTCGCGGTCGGCGCGGTGATCCTCGCGCTGCTGATTGCCTTGCCGCTGCTGTCGTTGTTGCCGGCGGAAAATGCTCTGTCGGTCTCGGCCTACACGCTGACGCTGGTCGGCAAAATCCTCTGCTACGCCATCGTCGCGTTAGCGCTGGATCTGGTTTGGGGTTACGCCGGGTTGCTGTCACTGGGTCACGGTCTGTTCTTCGCCCTCGGCGGTTATGCGATGGGCATGTACCTGATGCGTCAGGCCGCCGGTGATGGTCTGCCGGCGTTCATGACCTTCCTGTCGTGGAGCGAACTGCCGTGGTACTGGACCGGCACGAGCAGCTTCCTCTGGGCGATGTGTCTGGTGGTGCTGGCGCCGGGATTGCTGGCGCTGGTGTTCGGTTTCTTCGCCTTTCGCTCGCGGATCAAAGGCGTGTACTTCTCGATCATGACCCAGGCCCTGACCTTCGCCGGCATGCTCCTGTTTTTCCGCAACGAGACCGGGTTTGGCGGCAACAACGGCTTCACCAATTTCCGCACGATTCTCGGTTTCGGCATCACCGAACCGGGCACCCGCGCGGTGCTGTTTCTGACCACGGTGTTGCTGCTGGTGGCGAGCCTGTTCATCGGCTGGCGCTTGGCGCAGAGCAAGTTCGGCCGGGTGCTGACCGCATTGCGCGATGCGGAAAACCGCTTGATGTTCTGCGGCTACGATCCGCGCGGTTTCAAGCTCTTCGTGTGGGTGTTGAGTGCGGTGTTGTGTGGCCTGGCCGGTGCGTTGTATGTGCCGCAAGTGGGCATCATCAACCCGAGCGAAATGTCGCCGACCAACTCCATCGAAGCGGCCGTGTGGGTCGCTCTCGGGGGTCGCGGCACGCTGATCGGCCCGCTGCTCGGCGCCGGTGTGGTCAACGGCATGAAGAGCTGGTTCACCGTAGCGTTCCCGGAATACTGGCTGTTCTTCCTCGGCGCGTTGTTCATCGTCGTGACGCTGTACTTGCCCAAAGGCGTGATCGGTCTGCTGAAGAAACGAGGTGAACAATGAGAGTCACGGCGAGCGCTGAATTCATGTTGGAACCGGCCTTTTTTCCCGTCGAACCGAACAAGGACGAGGGCACCAGTCGCGACTCGATCGGCCTCGGCCAGCGCGTCGGCCCGGGTCTGGATACCCGTCACGGCACGATCCTGACCCTGGAAGACATCAGCGTCAGCTTCGATGGCTTTCGCGCACTGAACAATCTGAATCTGTACATCGGCGTCGGTGAGTTGCGCTGCATCATCGGCCCCAACGGCGCGGGCAAGACCACGCTGATGGACGTGATCACCGGCAAGACTCGCCCCAGTCACGGCAAGGCCTGGTTCGGTGAAACCCTCGACCTGACGCAGATGAGCGAAGTGCAAATCGCTCAGGCCGGCATCGGCCGCAAGTTCCAGAAGCCGACCGTTTTCGAGGCGCTGAGCGTATTTGAAAACCTGGAACTAGCGCAGAAGACCGACAAGTCGGTGTGGGCCAGTCTGCGTGCGCGCCTCAGTGGCGAGCAGAAGGACCGGATCAGCGAAGTGCTGGAGACGATTCGCCTGACCACCTCGGTCAATCGCCCGGCCGGGTTGCTCTCTCATGGTCAGAAGCAGTTTCTCGAGATCGGCATGTTGCTGATGCAGGACCCGCAATTGCTCCTGCTCGATGAGCCGGTGGCGGGGATGACCGATGCGGAAACCGAGTTCACCGCTGAACTGTTCAAGTCACTGGCGGGCAAGCATTCGCTGATGGTGGTGGAACATGACATGGGCTTTGTCGGCTCGATTGCCGATCACGTCACCGTGTTGCATCAGGGCAGCGTTTTGGCGGAAGGCTCGCTTGAGCAAGTGCAGGAAAACGAGCGCGTGATCGAGGTTTATCTCGGCCGCTAAGGTTTGCGAATAGATCGTTCCCACGCTCTGCGTGGGAATGCCGCCATGGACGCTCTGCGTCCGCCGTTATGTGACGCGGAGCGTCACGGGATGCATTCCCACGCAGAGCGTGGGAACGATCACCGGGGGAGATTTGGAAATGCTGCAAGTCGACAAGCTGCACCAGTATTACGGCGGTAGCCACATCCTGCGCGGTCTATCGTTCGACGTGAAAGTCGGTGAAGTCACCTGCCTGCTTGGCCGTAACGGCGTGGGCAAGACCACCCTGCTCAAATGCCTGATGGGCTTGCTGCCGGCCAAGGAAGGTGCGGTGAACTGGGAAGGCAAACCGATCACCGCGTTCAAGCCGCACCAGCGTGTCCACGCCGGCATCGCTTATGTGCCGCAAGGCCGGGAAATCTTCGGACGCCTGACCGTGGAAGAAAACCTGTTGATGGGGTTGTCGCGGTTTCCCGGCAGTGAAGCCAAAGAAGTCCCAGGTTTCATCTACGAATTGTTCCCGGTGCTGCTACAAATGAAGCAGCGTCGCGGCGGTGACCTCTCTGGCGGTCAGCAACAGCAGTTGGCGATCGGACGAGCATTGGCCAGCCGCCCACGTTTACTCATCCTCGACGAACCCACCGAAGGCATTCAACCCTCGGTGATCAAAGAGATCGGCGCGGTCATCAAGAAACTTGCGGCGCGCGGTGACATGGCGATTTTGCTGGTGGAGCAGTTCTACGATTTCGCCGCAGAACTGGCCGATCAGTACCTGGTGATGTCCCGGGGCGAGATCGTGCAGCAGGGTCGCGGTGAAAATATGGAGGCCGAAGGTGTACGCGGGCTGGTAACGATCTAGTACAACGAACTAATCTGTAGCTTCCTAACGATAATTACAAACCATGAATTCGACTGTTTCACCTGCCCTGTTTACCCCGAGCTGGCACGCCGAGCTGGAACTCGCTTACGCCCGTTTCGGTGACTGCACGCGTCCGGTCATGCGCCGGCACCTCGGCCCGCTGCGGGTGCAAAAACACCTGTACGCCGAAGGCCCCGAGGTCTGCCAGCACATCATCGTCCACCCGCCAGGCGGGATTGCCGGCGGTGATCGCCTCGATATCAGCGCGCGCGTCGAACAACACGCCTGGGCGCAGATCACCAGCCCCGGCGCGGCCAAGTGGTATCGCGCGGGTGGGCCGGCGTATCAAAAGCTCGACTTGAAAGTGGCGGCCGGGGCGACGCTGGAATGGCTGCCGCAGGAGACCATCGTCTACAGCGCCGCGCAGGCTGAGCTGAGTACTTCGATTGATCTTGAAGGCGATGCGCGGCTGTTTTATTGGGACGTGGTGGCGTTGGGTCGCCCGGCCAGTGGCGAGCGTTTTGACCGTGGGCATTTTCAGGCGCATCTGGATATTCGCCGCGATGGCCGATTGCTCTGGCATGAACGCCAGCGCATTGTCGGTGACGACGGTTTGCTTGATTCGCCGATCGGGCTGGATGGTCATCCGGTGTTTGCGACGTTGTTGGTCACTGGTGAGATTGATGCTGAGTTGCTGGAGCGCTGCCGCTCGCTGGGCCACGAAGTGCGTGGGGATTTGACCCAACTGCCGGGGCTGTTGGTGGCTCGTTGCCTGGCCAGTGAGGCGCTGCTCGCCCGCGCCTGGCTCATCGATTTATGGCGTTTGCTCAGACCCGCCCTGCTGGGTCGCGACGCGGTATCCCCCAGAATATGGAGCACCTGAAAAGCGACCCTCACCCCCCGCCCTCTCCCGGAGGGAGAGGGAGCCTGACCGAGTCGTTTGAAATGAATGTAACTGCCTGAACGAATACTGCTGACTGAACCGGCCACTGAAAACAACCGAGATCAGTCCCCTCTCCCTCGAAGGAGGGAGCCTGACCGAGTCGTTTGAAATGAATTTAACTGCCTGAACGAATACTGCTGACTGAACCGGCCACTGAAAACAACCGAGATCAGTCCCCTCTCCCTCGAAGGAGAGAGCCTGACCGAGTCGTTTGAAATGAATTTAACTGCCTGAACGAATACTGCTGACTGAACCGGTCATTGAAAACAACCGAGATCAGTCCCCTCTCCCTCGGGAGAGGGCTAGGGTGAGGGGTTGCTCCAACGGGCACCCCGCGCCCGCAAGAACCTCACAAATCTGCCCTGATGGAACCCCACAATGGACCTGACTCCACGCGAAAAAGACAAGCTGCTGATCTTCACCGCCGGCCTCGTCGCCGAGCGGCGTCTGGCCCGCGGCGTGAAACTCAATTACCCGGAAGCCATGGCCTACATCTCCGCCGCGCTGCTCGAAGGCGCGCGTGACGGCCAGACCGTGGCCGAGCTGATGCACTTCGGCACCACCCTGCTCAGCCGCGAACAAGTGATGGAAGGCATCCCGGAAATGATCCCGGAGATCCAGGTTGAAGCGACGTTTCCCGACGGCACCAAACTGGTCACCGTCCACCAGCCGATCGTCTGAGGCCGCGCCATGACTTACACCATTCGCGATGCGCTGCACGCCGACCTGCCGGCGATCCGTGACATCTACAACGACGCCGTGCTCAACACCACGGCGATCTGGAATGAACAAGCCGTCGATCTCGGCAACCGCCAGGCGTGGTTCAGCGCGCGTCAGGCCCAGGCTTATCCGATTCTGCTGATCGTCGACGGCGACAACAGCGTGCTCGGCTACGCTTCCTTCGGTGACTGGCGACCGTTCGACGGCTTTCGCCACACCGTCGAGCACTCGGTTTATGTGCGCAGCGACCAGCGTGGCAATGGCCTCGGCCCGCAATTGATGGCAGCGCTGATCGAGCGCGCCAGAACCTGCGGCAAACACGTGATGGTCGCCGCCATAGAAAGCGGCAACGCTGCCTCGATTCGTCTGCATGAGCGCGCCGGTTTCAACATTACCGGGCAGATGCCGCAAGTCGGCACCAAATTCGGCCATTGGCTCGACCTGACCTTCATGCAACTGACCCTCAACCCTGGCGCGGAGCCGCCTGACGCCAACAAGGAGTGACACCGATGAACGCCGCCCAACTGCGCCGCGTCAATGCTGAAAGTTTTGCGCATTACCGTCAGGGCCTGATTGATCTGCTGCTCGATGCCGTGGGTTACGGCGCCAGCGTCGGCTTCATGGCCGACCTTGATGCGGCGCAGGCGCGCGCGTATTTCGATGAGGTGCAGGACAACGTCAACAAGGGCAGCGTGCTGCTCTGGGTGGTGGTCAAGGACGAGCAGGTACTGGCCAGTGTGCAACTGGGCCTGTGCCAGAAGGCCAACGGCGTCAATCGTGCCGAGGTGCAGAAACTGCTGGTGCGCGAACACGCACGACGTCGCGGCCTCGGCCAGCAACTGATGAGTGCGCTGGAACTCGAAGCGCCGAAACACAAGCGCGGCATGCTTTACCTCGACACCGAGGCCGGCTCGCCCGCCGAAGATTTCTACAAGGCGTTGGGCTACAGCCGCGCAGGCGAAATCCCTGATTACGCCTGCGATCCGCACGGCACCTATCGGCCGACCGCCCTCTATTACAAGATTCTGCAAGGAGCCCAGTGATGATTCCTGGCGAGTACCAGATCCAGCCCGGCGACATCGAACTCAACGTCGGCCGCCGCACTATCAGCCTGAAAGTCGCCAACAGCGGCGACCGGCCAATTCAGGTCGGCTCGCACTATCACTTTTTTGAAACCAACGACGCGCTGACCTTCGATCGCGCCGCCAGCCGTGGCATGCGCCTGAACATTCCGGCGGGCACCGCCGTGCGCTTTGAACCGGGGCAGAGCCGCGAGGTTGAGTTGGTGGATTACGCCGGGCATCGGCGGGTGTTCGGGTTTGCCGGACGAATAATGGGTGACCTCTGACATCTGCGTGCACCGCTGCCCCTCACCCCAGCCCTCTCCCGAGGGAGAGGGAGCCGATCACCGATAACCGCCCCACCGCGACCAGTCCCCTCTGCGGCGCCGATCTCCGATAGCCGGCCCACCGCGTACAGTCCCCTCTCCCTCTGGGAGAGGGCTAGGGTGAGGGTCGATGGCTCACCACTATTTTCCTGAAGGACGCTGCATGAAAATTTCCCGTCAAGCCTACGCCGACATGTTCGGCCCCACCGTCGGCGACAAGGTGCGCCTGGCCGACACCGAGCTGTGGATCGAAGTCGAACAAGACTTCACCACCTACGGCGAAGAAGTGAAATTCGGTGGCGGCAAAGTCATCCGCGACGGCCAGGGCCAAAGCCAGTTGCTGGCTGCCGAAGTGGTCGACACGCTGATCACCAACGCGCTGATCATCGACCACTGGGGCATCGTCAAAGCCGACGTCGGCCTCAAGGACGGGCGCATCGCCGCGATCGGCAAGGCCGGCAACCCCGACGTGCAGCCCAACGTGACCATCGCCATTGGCGCCGGCACCGAAGTAATCGCCGGCGAAGGCATGATCCTCACCGCGGGTGGCATCGACACACACATCCATTTCATCTGCCCGCAGCAGATCGAAGAAGCGCTGATGAGTGGCGTCACCACCATGATCGGCGGCGGCACCGGCCCAGCCACTGGCACCAACGCCACCACTTGCACCTCCGGCCCGTGGCACTTGGCGCGCATGCTTCAGGCCGCTGACGCGTTCCCGATGAACATCGGCCTCACCGGCAAAGGCAACGCCAGCCTGCCGGAGCCGCTGATCGAGCAGGTCAAGGCCGGCGCCATCGGCCTCAAGCTGCACGAAGACTGGGGCACCACGCCGGCGAGCATCGATAACTGCCTGAGCGTCGCCGATCAGTTCGACGTGCAGGTGGCGATCCACACCGACACCCTCAACGAATCCGGTTTCGTCGAAACCACCCTCGGCGCGTTCAAGGGCCGCACCATTCACACCTATCACACCGAAGGTGCCGGTGGCGGTCACGCACCGGACATCATCAAGGCTTGCGGCTTCCCTAACGTGCTGCCGAGCTCGACCAACCCGACCCGGCCGTTCACCCGCAACACCATCGACGAACATCTCGACATGCTGATGGTCTGCCACCATCTCGACCCGAGCATTGCCGAAGACGTCGCCTTCGCCGAAAGCCGGATCCGCCGCGAAACGATTGCCGCCGAAGACATCCTTCACGACCTCGGCGCGTTCTCGATGATCAGCTCCGACAGCCAGGCCATGGGCCGTGTCGGCGAAGTCATCACGCGCACCTGGCAGACCGCCGACAAGATGAAAAAGCAGCGTGGCCCGCTGCCGCAGGACGGCGCAGGCAACGACAACTTCCGCGCCAAGCGCTACATCGCCAAGTACACGATCAACCCGGCGATCACCCATGGCATCAGCCATGAAGTCGGCTCGATCGAAGTCGGCAAGTGGGCCGATCTGGTGCTGTGGCGTCCGGCATTCTTCGGCGTGAAACCGACGTTGATCCTCAAGGGCGGTGCGATTGCCGCGAGCCTGATGGGCGATGCCAACGCCTCGATCCCGACGCCGCAACCGGTGCACTACCGCCCGATGTTCGCCAGCTACGGCGGCTCGCTGCATGCCACCAGCCTGACCTTTATCAGTCAGGCGGCGCAGGAAGCCGGGCTGCCTGAAACATTGGGTTTGAAGAAGAAAATCGGCGTGGTCAAAGGCTGCCGTGATGTGCAGAAAACCGACCTGATCCACAACGACTATCTGCCGAATATCGATGTCGATCCGCAAACCTATCAGGTCAAGGCGGATGGCGTTCTGCTGTGGTGTGAGCCGGCAGAAACGCTGCCGATGGCCCAGCGGTATTTCCTGTTCTGACGCAGCCGCCACGCTGTAGAAAGGCCTCGGGACCGCGCCTTGCGCACAGTCTCGGGGCCTTTTTCGTGCCGGTATGAAACCACCACGCAAACAGTCGTGTAATTCTCGCCAAAGGAACTACTATTCGATTCGCTCCACCTCTTTTCAGGAACTGCCCATGCGTCTATCCGAGTTCATCCTGGCGAATATCGAGCCTATAGTCGATGAGTGGGAACAGTTCGCCGCAACGATCACGCCAGCCGCCGACTACCTGGATTCCACGGCTCTGCGCGATCACGCCAGCGCCATTCTACGGGCCGCGGCCCGCGACATGAGCAAGCCGCAGAGCCCTGCCGAACAGGCCGCCAAAGCCAAGGGCGAAGGCCCGGAAAAGACCCCGAGTCTGGACGAGGCCGGCGCCAGTCATGGCGAGTTGCGCCACACCGTGGGTTTTGACCTGGTGCAGATGACCTCAGAGTTCCGTCATCTGCGCGCTTGCGTGATCCGCCTGTGGGTCGACAGCCTCAAAGCCCCGGACATGGCCTGTTTTCAGGACATGATCCGCTTCAACGAAGCCATCGACGAAGCACTGGCCGAATCGACTGCGGCCTATGCCGAGCAGGTCAATCGCTCGCGGGACATCTTCCTCGCCATTCTCGGCCATGACCTGCGTGCGCCGCTGCAAGCGGTGAGCATGTCCATCGAGTTGCTGCTGCGCAAATCCAGCCTCGAGGGCGATGCGCTGGCCTGCGCCCTGCACATCAAGCGTGGCGCGCGGCACATGGCGGCGATGGTCAGCGACTTGCTGGAACTGGTGCGCAGTCGACTGGGCAGAAGCCTGCCGATCGAACCGACGCCAATGGATCTGGCCGATGCCGCACGGGCGGCGATTGCCGAGGCGTGCGCCGGCAATCCGGAGTGCGATCCGAAGCTCAATGTTAACGGCGACCCGCGCGGTACCTGGGATGCCGGCCGAATCGACCAGTTACTGCAGAACCTGATTGGCAATGCCTTGCAGCACGGAGCCAAAAAGCGCGATGTCACTCTCGATATCGATGGCGCGGGCGAAAACGTCTGCCTGTCGGTGCACAACTACGGCACACCGATTCCCGAAGAGGCGCTCGGCACGATTTTCGATCCGCTGGTGCGCAGCGCCGACGAAGAACTCGGACAGCCGTCAACCAGCCTCGGGTTGGGCCTGTTTATCGTCAAGGAAGTGGTGAGTGCCCATGGCGGCACCATCGAAGTCAGCTCGAACGAGACTGACGGGACGCGGTTCAACGTGGTGTTGCCCAGAACGGTTTAAGCAGGATCACCGCGTTATCGTTCTTCGCGAGCAAGCTCGCTCCCACAGGAGACCGTGCTCACATGTGGGAGCGGGCTTGCTCGCGAAGAGGCGCGATCAAGCAACTGATAAACATCAGGCAGACTACTCGACCACCAGCCGCGCCAAACGCTGGCGCAACATGCGGTTCTCGGCCCGCAGCTCCTGCACTTCTTCAAGCAGATCGAGTGCCAGCGCGACGCCCTCCCACTCAAGCTCCAGATCACGCCGCAACTTCGCGGCGCGTTTGGCCAGACTCAGCTCGTAGTCGGTGAAACGCCACTCCCGGGGCTGCGCACCCTGAGGTTCGAGGATGCCGTGTTCGACGATTTCGATCACGTAGACGTCCGACAGATCGGCCGCCTCACAGAATTCTGCCAGGTCCAGTTGAACGATCAGGGGGCTGCTCATGGGCTACTCCGTCGTCGGGTTCAGAAGTTCTCGCGCGGGTTGAAGGCGGCTTTCTTCGCCAGTTCCTGCCACAGTGCCTTGACCTCGTCGTCAGCAGCTTTCGGCATCACGGCTTTGAGCTGGACGAACAGGTAACCGCGCTCGCCGGCCTTGTTTTTCAGACCATGACCCTTGGCGCGCATGCGTTGGCCGTTCTGGCTGCCGGCCGGGACCTTGAGGTTGATCTTGCCGGTCAGGGTCGGCACGGCCACTTCGGTGCCCAACGCCAGCTCCCACGGGGCCAGCGGCAAGGTGATGATGAGGTTTTCGCCTTCAACATCGAATTTCGGGTGTGGCGCAAAACGAATGGTCAGGTACAGATCGCCATTCGCCCCGCCACCAACGCCCGGTGCGCCCTGGCCCTTGAGGCGGATGCGCTCGCCGTCGGTCACGCCCGCCGGGATCTTCACGTTCAGGCTCTTGCTGGTGTTACTGACGTGCTGGCCGTTGGCGTTGTACTGCGGCACCTGGAAGGTGACTTTCTTCGACTCGTTCGACAGCGTCTCCTCGAGGAAGATCGGCAGTTCCATTTCCACGTCTTGCCCTCGGCGCCCGGTACTGCGTTGTTGTCGACCTTCGCCGCCACCGAAACCGGGGCCGCGATTGCCGAAGATCGAACTGAAGAAGTCCGAGAAGTCACCGGTGTCGCCACCGCCGCCGCCAAAGCCGCCACGGCTCTGCCAGCCCGGTGGTCCCTGGAACGGCTGACCGTGCTGACCATAACGGCGCAGCTCGTCGTATTCAGCGCGCTTGTCGGCGCTTTTCAGCGCTTCGTAGGCTTCCGAGGCGTCTTTGAACTTGGCCTCGGCGTCTTTTTCCTTGCTGACATCGGGGTGGTATTTGCGCGCCAGCTTGCGATAGGCAGCCTTGATTGCCTTGTCGTCTGCTGTCGGCTCCACGCCGAGTATCTTGTAATAGTCTTTGAAGTCCATCGAAGGAGTCACCGTCCGTTATCGATTTCGCGCCGATGCCAGCATGCGCCGATTCGCGCGTGCCAGGTTGACCGATCTCAAAGTTGTGACCGGGTGGCGCAGCAGAAGTTTATCGGCAGTGGACGGCGGTTCTTGCGACCGCCGGTGGTTCTGCCGGCCCATGCCAGCAAGTTTGGGGCAAAGCTTGAGGTTTCAAGGCAGTTTAGTCGTGAAATAGCAGATGACCGGCCTTCGAATCTGGCGCGCACTGACATACACTGCGCGGCCGTTTTTTTGACCGGAACCGAAAGACATGAAAGACGCCTCTCCAGCCCGTGCCTGCGGTATCGACTTCGGCACGTCCAACTCCACCGTCGGCTGGCTGCGCCCCGGCATGGAAACGATGATCGCGCTGGAAGACGACAAGATCACCCTGCCGTCGGTGGTCTTCTTCAACATCGAGGAACGCCGCCCGGTGTACGGTCGTCTGGCGCTGCACGAGTACCTGGAAGGCTACGAAGGCCGGCTGATGCGCTCGCTGAAAAGCCTGCTCGGTTCCAAGCTGATCAAGCACGACACCAGCGTGCTCGGCACGGCGATGCCGTTCAAGGACTTGCTCGGCCTGTTCATCGGCCAGTTGAAGAATCGCGCCGAAACCGCCGCCGGTCGGGAATTCGAGCAGGTGGTGCTCGGCCGTCCGGTGTTCTTCGTCGATGACGATCCACTGGCTGACCAGGAAGCCGAAGACACCCTGGTCGAAGTGGCGCGCAAGATCGGCTTCAAAGAGGTCTCGTTCCAGTACGAACCGATTGCGGCGGCCTTCGACTACGAGTCGACCATCGAGAAAGAAGAGCTGGTGCTGATTGTCGACATCGGCGGTGGTACCTCTGACTTCTCGCTGGTGCGCCTGTCGCCCGAGCGTCGTGGCCTCGATAACCGTCACGATGACATCCTCGCCACCGGCGGTGTGCACATCGGCGGGACCGACTTCGACAAACAGTTGAGCCTGCAAGGCCTGATGCCGTTGTTCGGCTACGGCAGCCGCATGAAGAGCGGCGCCTACATGCCGACCAGCCACCACATGAACCTGGCGACCTGGCACACCATCAACTCGGTGTACTCGCAAAAATCCAGCCTGGCGCTGGGCAGCATGCGTTACGACATCGAAGACACTGGCGGCATCGATCGCTTGTTCAAGCTGATCGAACAGCGCGCCGGGCACTGGCTGGCGATGGAAGTCGAAGAAACCAAGATCCAGCTGACCCACAGCGACAGCCGCCATGTGCCGCTGGACCGGATCGAAGCCGGTTTGAGTGTCGAGCTGACCCGAGCGCTGTTTGAATCGGCGATCGATGCGCTGCTGGAGCGGGTACGCGGCAGTGTTACGCAGTTGTTGAACGATGCCGGTGTGGCGGTGGAACAGGTCGACACGGTGTTCTTCACCGGCGGTTCGAGCGGCATTCCGGCGCTGCGCAACAGCGTCTCGGCGATGTTGCCGAATGCGCGGCATGTCGAAGGGAATATTTTTGGCAGCATTGGTAGCGGTTTGGCGATTGACGCGATGAAACGCTATGGTTCGATGACCTGATGATCGTTCCCACGCTCCGCGTGGGAATGCCGCCATGGACGCTCTGCGTCCGCTGTTGAGGCTGTGACGCGGAGCGTCACGGGATGCTTTCCCACGCAGAGCGTGGGAACGATCACGGGGTGGTTACACCATCCCGCCCAGCTTCAACTCACTCTTCAGGTACGCATAATAAATCGGCCCCGCCACCACCCCCGGCAGGCCGAACGCGGCCTCGAACACCAGCATCGCCAGCAGCAACTCCCACGACTTGGCACTGATCTGCCCGCCGACAATCCGCGCGTTGAGGAAGTACTCGAGCTTGTGGATAAAAATCAGATAGCCCAGCGCGGCAATCGCCACCCAGATCGATAGCGACAGGCCGACGATGGTGATCAGCGTGTTCGACATCAGGTTGCCGATCACCGGCAGCAGGCCGAGCAGGAAGGTCAGCACGATCAGGGTTTTGGTCAGCGGCAATTTGATGCCGAACATCGGCAGGATCACCGCGAGGAAGATCCCGGTGAAGAAAGTGTTGAGCAGGGAAATCTTGATTTGCGCGAAGACGATGTTGCGGAAGGCCTGCACCAGCAAGTGCAAGCGATCAAACAGGGCCGCCGCCAGCGGTTTGCGCTTGGTGACGTCGGGGATGCGCTGCAAGGCGATGATCGCACCGAGCACCATGCCGATCAGCAGCGTAACGAACATATGTGCCGCGTCTTTGCCGACCAGTTGCAGGTCGGACAGGTGCTTGCCCATCCACTCGCCAATCGCTACGCGAAATTCCGCAGCACTGGCCGGCAGATAGGCGTCGATGAACGGCGGCAATTGCCCCCGCGCGCGGTCGACCACGCCCATGAACTTGTCCAGTGAGGCGCCGGGATTTTCCGCTTCATGCAATAAGAAGCTGATGGCGCCGGCGAAGATCAACGCCAGCACACTCACCACTAACGTGCCCAGCAACGCCACCGCCAGCCAACGCGCGCGGCGACCTTCGATCAGCCGTTGCAGTTGCGGGGTGAGCATGTTGACCAGTTCAAATACCAGCAGCCCGGCCAGCAGGCTCGGCAACAAGCGCAGCGGCAGCACCAGCAGCAAACCGCCGAAAATGATGATGCAACTGACCCAGAACACTACATGACGCTCAGAAAACGTTGGCATACAGCCTCAAAACGAACGGCGTAAAAGGATTGGCAGTCTGCCAGCGTTCCGGGGTGAGCACTAGAAATATGCGGTGCTTCAGGTCCCCTCACCCTAGCCCTCTCCCAGGGGGAGAGGGAACCGATTGGGGGATGCTCTGGATATCCAGTGACCTGAGACAGCGCCATGGAATCCATAATCGCCCGGTTTTTTCAGGTCGACGAATGTCTTGAGACACCGCAGTCAGTCCCCTTTCCCTCCGGAAGAGGGCACCGATTGGGGGATGCACTGGATATCCAGTGACCTGAAACAGCGACATGGAATCCATAATCGCCCGGTTTTTCAGGTCGACGAATGTCTTGAAACACCGCGGTCAGTCCCCTCGCCCTCCGGAAGAGGGCACCGATTGGGGGATGCACTGGATATCCAGTGACCTGAAACAGCGACATGGAATCCATAATCGACCGGTTTTTTTCAGGTCGACGAATGTCTTGAGACACCGCGGTCAGTCCCCTTTCCCTCCGGAAGAGGGCACCGATTGGGGGATGCACTGGATATCCAGTGACCTGAAACAGCGCCATGGAATCCATAATCGCCCGGTTTTTTTCAGGTCGACGAATGTCTTGAGACACCGCGGTCAGTCCCCTCTCCCTCCGGGAGAGGGTTAGGGTGAGGGCAAATCTCAAGCGGACGCGTCGACCCTGACACTCCACAGAACCGGATTATTTTTTCTTCAGGCAATCACTCATGAACGTCTTGCGCGCATCGCCGGTCAGGGCTTTGGTTTTCGCGTCGGCGTTACAGGTTTTCATTTTCTCCTGCTGCGGGGTCAGGGCCTTGGCATCGTTGGCCGCTGGCGCTGCCTTAAGGCAGGTGCTCATGAAGGTTTTGCGCTCATCGCCTTTCAGACTCTTGGCGGTCGCATCGGCATTGCAGGTGGTCATCTTGTTCTGTTGCGCCGTGGCGGCAAAACCTTGGGAACACAGGAGCAAACCAATCATCAACAAAGGGACACGCAACATCTTCATGGAGTTTTCTCCTTGTCGCCGCACCGATGGGAACGGCCTCTGCTGGAGTGTAGCCAAATCTTGTTACACCTTCCTGCCTTCCAGATGGCTACGGCGATACTGCTCTGGCGTACACCCGGCCTGCCGCGCGAACATGGCGATAAACGCCGAGCCACTGCTGTAGCCGAGATCGAAGGCGATTTCCTGCACGCTGCGCGAAGTTTCCAGCGCCTCGATTGCCGCGAGATAGCGCAGACGCTGGCGCCACTCGCCGAAACTCATCCCCAGCTCCCGAACGAATTGCCGGGCCAGCGTGCGTTCGCTGACATGCACCTGCAGCGCCCAATGCGCCAGCGGCTGATTGTTGCCCGGCTCGGCCTGCAAGGTTTCGAGAATCGCCAGCAACCCCGGACTGCTCGCGTACGGCAGATAGCATTCGTGCACTGGCGCCTGTTGCAGTTGATCGACGAGAACCTGAGCCAGACGCTGATCGGCATCGAGTTCAGGAATCTTCACGTCGCGGGCGGCGAAGTCTTTGAGAATCGCCTTGAGGATGTCGCTGATCGCCAGGGTACAGGCGCGCTTGGGCAGTTCGGCGCAGACCTTGGGGTCAAGGCACACCGCGCGATAGTTGACCGGTTGATGGCTGTAGAAGCTGTGCTCGACCTGCGGCGGCACCCACACCGCATACTGCGGCGGCGACATGAAACGGCTGCCGTCGACGTCCATGTGCAGCACGCCATGAGCGGCGTACTCCAGCGTGCCCCACGGATGCCGATGCGGCGCGGCGAATTCGTGGGCATTGAAGTCGGCGTAGCGGAAGTACACCGCTGACGGCAGTTCGCTGAAATCCAGCAGATCGATGTGTTTGCTGTTCATGCTGTCCGGTTTCAGAGGCAGGTTGTCTGGTTCGCAGTATAGGCCTGCATCCAGACAAGGGATAATCGCCCTTCATCAACGTACTGGTTTCGACTCATGCAATACGCGTTTCCGCTGCTGGCGATTTTTATCTGGGCCGGCAATACCGTGATCAACAAACTGGCGGTCGGGGCGATTTTCCCCGCCGAGATCGGTTTCTACCGCTGGCTGCTCGCCGGTTTGCTGTTCACCCCGTTCATGCTCAAAGCCGTCATCGCGCACTGGCCGCAGATCCGTCCAAACCTGGGCAGGATTTTCATCCTCGGCGTACTCGGCATGGCGGTCTATCAGAGCCTCGCCTACTTCGCCGCAACCCTGACCACGGCGACCAACATGGGCATCATCCTCTCGCTGATGCCGTTGATGTCGCTGGCCATGGCGATCATCAGTCTCGGCCAACGCCTGACCGCCGGTGCGCTGGTCGGTGCGGTTCTGTCGTTTGCCGGCGTATTGGTCGTGGTCTCGTCCGGCAGCCTCGGCGCGTTGCTGCAGCACGGCGTGAACATGGGCGATGCGATGATGTTGATCGCCACCCTGGCCTATGCGATCTACAGCACGTTGCTGAAAAAATGGCAGCTGCGCCTGCCGCCGCTGGTGTTGCTGTATTTGCAGGTGCTGGTGGCGATTGTCGTGTTGTTTCCTTTGTATGCCGCCTCGCCAAAAACCGGTTTGACCCTGCAGAACATTCCGCTGGTGTTGTATGCATGCCTGCTGGCGTCGATGCTTGCGCCACTGGCGTGGATGCAAGCTGTGCAGCGGTTGGGGCCGAGTCGCACGACGTTGTTCTTTAACTTGCTGCCGTTGATTACCGCGCTGATTGCAGCAGTGGTGTTGAAGGAGCAGTTGGCGATGTATCACCTGGTCGGTGGGTTGCTGACCTTGGGTGGGGTGATTTTGTCTGAGCGCTGGACAACCGTGTTGGGCCGCCGGATCAGCGTTGCCTGACCCGACCTCTTCGCGAGCAAGCTCGCTCCCACAGGGAAATGCATTCGAATGTGGGAGCGAGCTTGCTCGCGAAGAACGATAACGCGGTCTGACGGTTATACCCCGGCAGCCTCAAGCCGCGCCGCATGCTCGACAAACAATCGCACCGGATCCGCACCTTTGCCGACCAGCCCCAGCGACTGATTGACGATGTCGAAGTGATCCAGCGGATAGTCATCGCCAATCACCGTGCCCAGATGCGAGCTGTACCGCCCGACCATGCCGTCGCACTGCCCCGGCTCACGCACGAAGGTTTTCGCAAACAAGCGACAGCTACGATTGGTGCCGTCGAACAGATTACCGCCACGATCAGTCTTGCCCGGCTGCAACGTCCCTGACCATGAGTAATAACGCACGCCGTTAACCTCCTCCGGCCCGTGCCCACCCCAGATTTCAGGCAACCCCTGTGGATAACGCTGATTGAACAGCGCCACACCCTCAGTCGTCAGCGATTGGTGCGAGGCGTGAATATCCACCGGCAGTTTCGGCCCGTGGTAACCGGTCTCCAGCAGTGCCATCAGCCAGCCGACAAAACGCAGCAATGCTTCAAGCAGACGGCCCTTGGCGCTGTCCGCCGGGTAGTGTTTTTGCAGATAGTCGGCCAGTTCCGAGCCATGATTCGGTCCGGCGACCGACGTCACCGAGGCCACCAGATCCGGCCGTTTCGCCGCCGCATAGCGCGCCGTCAGCGAACCCTGACTGTGGCCGAACAGGTTGACCTTGTGCGCCCCGGTCTCGCGCAAAATCTCATCAATCCGCGCCAGCAACTGCTCGCCGCGCACCTCCGTCGAATGCAGCGGCGATACCTGTACAGCAATCACCGTCGCCCCACCACGGCGCAGCGCCTTGATGATGCCGTACCAGTACGGATAGAGAACCAGCCGGATAAACCCGAGCATGCCGGGCACCAGCACCAGTGGATAACGCGTTGACATGGGCAAACATCCTTGTGGTCGGTGAGTGGATGCCAGGCGTGCAAAACGCCCGCCAAGCATCCTCCTTGATGATGACAACTCAACGACCAGCCTACTTCAGGCCCACCACCCCCGCCACAATCAGCCCGACTGACAGCAGTTTGACCAACGTCAGGCTCTCGCCCAACAGGGCGAAACCGAGGAACACCGTGCCGAGTGAGCCAATCGCGGTCCAGATCGGGTAGGCGATGCTCACCGGCAACTCGCGCATTGCCAGTGTCAGGAAGTAGATCCCGCCGAACGCTGCAATCACCGTGATCAATGACGGCCAGAGCCGGGTGAAGCCTTCGGCGTATTTCATGCCCATGGCGAACGTCACTTCAAATCCGGCGGCGATCAGCAGGAACAGCCAGGCCACCTAGAACTCCCGGGCAAGGCTGAGCAAACGCTGCTCGGCCTCGGCCAACGACACCGCGAAGGTGCGTTCGGCGGACTCTTCGCCCTCGGCAGCGACCACGCTGACGTCGTTGATGCCGATGAACCCCAGCGCCGTGCGCAACCAGGGATCGGCGTGGTTCAAGGCTTCCAGCTCGCCGCCCGGGCCGAAGCCGAAACCACCGCGACTGGTGACGATCAGCGCCTTCTTGCCCTGCAACAGTGGGGTGTACTGCGCGACGCCATTGTCCAGCGTGTGATCGAAGGTCAGGCCGAGCCGCACGATCTGATCGACCCAGGCCTTAAGGCCGCTGGGTACGCTGAAGTTGTACATCGGCGTGGAAATCAGCAGCAGGTCGTGGTCGAACAACTCGCCAACCAGTTGATCGCTCAATGCCAGATCAGCCTGCATCGACAATGGGCGCGCTTCAGGCTCCGGATAAAACGCGGCAGCGACAAAGGCCTCGTTGACCGCCGGAATCAACGCTCGGCCGACTTCACGCCGGGTCACCTGCGCCTGTGGATGACGCACCTGCCAGGCGCTGAGAAAAGCTTCCGCCAACCGCCGCGAGTGCGAACGGTCACCACGTGGGCTGGCATGTATCGCAAGAATCTTGCTCATCTGAAACTCCTTGAGGCTAGACTTTGATTGCTGTGTCGCTGCAGATTGCAGGCAGCAGACCGTTGCCTCAAATGAGCAAAAATCAGTCGGGATGAATTGATTTCATCCATGGAGTTTTCCAATGTTTGCCTCGTTACCGCTGACCGCCCTGCGCGCCTTTGAATCGGCATCACGATTGCTGAGCTTCAAGGCTGCCGCCGAAGAGCTTTCGGTCACGCCGACCGCGATTTCTCATCAGATCCGTTCGCTGGAAGACTGGCTCGGTGTCGCGTTGTTTGAACGTCTGCCACGCCAGGTGCGCCTGACCGAGGGCGGCGAACGCCTGTTTCGCAGCCTGCACGGCGCATTGCTGGAGGTGGCGCAAAGCGTCGACACCCTGCGCCCGCAACGCAACGCCAGCACGCTGACGCTATCGACCACCGCCGCATTCGCGGCGCTGTGGCTGGTGCCGCGTCTCGGGCGCTTTTACGCGCAGCATCCGAACATCAACGTGCGCCTCGATACGCACTGCGAAGTCATCGATCTGCATCAGGACGCCAGTGTCGACCTGGTTTTGCGCTATAGCCTCGACGATTACCCGAACCTGTATGGCCTGTGCCTGTTCGATGAGTCGTTCGGCGTGTACGGCTCACCCGAGCAAGTGGCGCTGGCGGCGCGGCGTACACCGACGTTGATCAGCGTGCGCTGGCACAATTCCAAGCTGTATGCCCATGGCTGGGAAGCGTGGTGCGCCAAGGCCGGCGAAAACTGGTTACACGCGCAACCGGCCATCCGCGAATACGATGAAGAGCATTACGCCCTGCAAGCGGCGATCGCCGGGCAAGGGCTGGTGCTGGCGAGCAATATTCTGGTGTCGGAGAGTGTCGCCAGCGGTTTGCTGGTGCCGTTCATGGGCCAGGTTCAGGTCGATGGCGCCGGGTACAGCGCGTTGTGCGTGCCGGGGCGCGAGCGGCATCCGCCGGTGCGGGCGTTTTTTGCCTGGTTGCGCGAGGAGGCAGTTTTGTCCGCGCTGGCGCCAAGATCGCAGCTTTCGGCAGCTCCTACAGGGGTTGCGTAAACCGATAAAACTTTTTGCAACGCTCACGACTCACAGCTTAGGTAGCGACCGCGTCCGCAGAACGTGGCGACAATCGGATTAGCCTCCAGGAGATCGAAATGAGCGACGACCTGCATCTGTCAGATGTTCAAACCTTGCGCGAACGTGCGCGCCAACACGTCGAGAACGGCGCCGTCACCGAGGGCTACAGCGCCGACCGTGAAGAGGTGCTGCGCTTGCTCAATGAATCGCTGGCCACTGAACTGGTCTGCGTGCTGCGCTACAAGCGCCACTACTTCATGGCCAATGGCGTGAAAGCCCATGTGGCCGCCGAAGAGTTTCTCGAACACGCCACCCAGGAAGCCCAGCACGCTGACCGTCTGGCCGAGCGCATTGTGCAATTGGGTGGCGAGCCCGAGTTCAACCCCGACATGCTGTCGAAGATGTCCCACGCGCAATACGTGGCCGGCAACACCCTCAAAGAGATGGTCTACGAAGACCTCGTTGCCGAGCGGATCGCCATCGACAGCTATCGCGAAATCATCCAGTACATCGGCGAGAAAGACCCGACTACGCGACGTATCTTCGAAGATATCCTGGCGCAGGAAGAAGAGCACGCCGATGACATGGCTGACATCCTGAACGACCTCTAACCCCTATCGCGAGCAGGCTCACTCCTACATGGGAACGCATTCCAAATGTAGGAGTGAGCCTGCTCGCGATGGCGTCTTTACTAACGCTGAAGATTACTTGGTAGGTTTTACGGTAACCGGCGCCTTGCCCGCCTTCATCTGCTCCAGCAACGGCGCACACTGATTCGGCTCACCGCCACTCGGTGCCACCAGCGCCAACAGCCCCGCCGCCGGCGCGGCGATCACACCCAGCGCAACCATCCCCGCCCCTCGCAACATCAGCGGCACAGCCTTCACACCCGCGTCCGGCTTGATGAACCTGCCGCGCACGTACAGCGGTGAACGCAGGGAAATCAAACGCCAGCCCTTGGATTCCGGGGTCACCGTCAGATCCAGTTGCTCGGTGGCCATGTTCGCCGTGCCGTCGATATAGATGATCGCGTTCTCGGTATCGAAGACAAACAGCTGCGTGGTCGCCAGACCGGTCTTGATGTCGAAGTCCGCCGCCGCGCAGTTGATCTTCACTTCCTTGTCGCCAAAGATCTTGCCGACCACATAGTTGCCGACGTTGAGCCCGGCCAGTTCCATCAGCTCACGGCTGATCGCGCCGTCGTTGATCAACATCTTCAACTTGCCGTTGGCGCCGCCCAGCAGTTTGGCCACCGAGTTGCCGCGACCAGTGATATCGGCGTCGCCGTTGAGTTCACCGAAACTGGTCTTCATCGGCTCGAACGTCGGGAACAGCTCCTTGAGCTTGAACTTGCGCGCGGTCAATTTCGCGCGGCCCTCAAGCGGTTCGGTACGACCGTTGAGGCGGATCTGTGCATCAAGATTGCCGCCCGCCACGCCAAAGCGCAGTGGCTCCAGGCTGAGCTCGCCATCGTTAAGTTTCAGGTGGGTATAGAGGTCGTTGAATGGCAGTTTCTCGCTGTGGACGATGCGCTTGCCGGTGAACTCGACATCGGCATCCATCGCGCGCCAGCGATCAGTCTTGAACTCTTCCACCGGCAGCACTTTATCGGCCGGCTGTTTGCTTTCGCCGCCGCGCGCCTTCTGCTTGTCATTGGAGTCAGCGCCGATCAGCGGTGCGAGGTCAGCGAACAACAGTTGATTGGAAAGCAACGCGCCGCTGAGTTTCGGCCGTGGCTGGCTGGCGACGTAGGTAAGGTCGCCATGGATGTCGCTGCTGCCGATCTTGCCGTTGAACTGCTCGTAGGTAAATTTCGCCCCGGCCTCATCGTGCAGTTTGGCGATCAAGTGACCGTCAGTGGAATACGGAGGGGTGTCCGGCAGGGTCACGCCAGTCAGCGGATAAAGATTGCCGAGGCTGGCGCCGGCCAGTTTCAGGCGCAGATCGAGGGCGCCGAGGTTGAGCGGATCCGTCAGCGTGCCGGCCAGTTCGATGCGAGTGTCGCCGATCTTCGCCTGGGCCTGCAGCGGGAATGGCTTGCGCGCATCCTGCAAGGCGAGCAGCCCACCGATCTTGCCTTGGCCGGTGAGGTTTTGACCGTGGTATTGGCCTTTGACCTTCAAGGCAAACGCGTAATCCTGCGGCGCACCGCCCTTGTCCTGCGCAGTCTTCGCTGCTTTGTCACCGACGATATCGCTGTAGGGGATGGGTTTGCCCAGCGGATCGATCAGCACATCCAGATTGGTTTTGAGCGTTTGATCGTCGAGGGTGACATGGCCCTTGTCAAAACCGATGGCGCCGATGTCGACCACCCAGCTCGAGGGTTCAGCGTTCGGATCCTTCGGGTCAAACTTGAACGTCCAGTTGGCGCGGCCATCGGCCAGACGCTGCAACTCTGCATTGGGTTCGGTCAGGTCGATGCGCGGAATCACCACCCGTTGCGCCAGCAATGCCAGCGGCGAGATACGCAGCTCAACGCGTTTGAGCGTGACCATCTGCTGCTTTTTCGACCAGTCCGGGTTGCCCAGGCTCAAATCCTCAGCGACCACGTGCGGCCACGGCACCCAGGCGCGCCAGCCGCCCTCGTCCGGCTCGCGCTGCCAGATCACCGCGAGGTTGCCGTTAATAGCAAACGGTCGGTGCAGTTCTTCCGAGACTTTGGCGTTGAGCGGCGGTTTGATCCGGTTCCAGTCGAAGAACACGATGATCAACACCAGCACGGCCAGTAGCAGCACAAGGATGGCGAAGGTCCAGCTGAAGATTTTTCCAGTGCGCGTCATGCACAAAGCTCCTGATCACGACCGCACGCAAAGACTGCGGCGTACGGCTGAAACGGCGGGCCAAAGCGGCCCTCATGAAATCTACGACTGGCAAACCAGCCGCAGGTTTAATCGAAAGGCCAATAACCGCGTAAAAAGTCGCGCGAAATCTGACCGATCAGTCGAACAGTGTTACCGCGACCCGCACTTTTGCGAGGCGCGAGTGAGTCGGAAATACCCACCCCGGTGCAAAACCGTCGCCCGGAAAGCCGCGATCTAGAGCCTCCCGGCAGAACAATCAATTCTGTTGATTATTACCATTGCGTTTATGAACTTTTATATCGACTTATCGAGAGTAGCATTGCCCTCGTACCCACTTTATCGCCCTCCCAAGGAGCAACCCATCATGAAACGCCAACTACTGCTCAGCCTTACCCTGTCGATGCTAGCCAGCACTGCTTTCGCCCTGCCCGCTGCCGACCAGGCTACCCCGCAAGTGAAATCCAGCCACTCGGTATTCAGCCAGACCGTAGCAGCTGATGGTTCGGACCGTACCCCACAAGGCCAGACCCTGGCTGAAGGCGGCCGTGATCGCCTGGAAGAGAAAGGCCTGGTTCAGGACGGCTACGACAAGACCCCACAAGGTCAGACCCTGGCTTCCGACGGCAGCGACCGCACCCCACAAGGCCAGACTCTGGCTTCCGACGGTAGCGACCGCACTCCACAAGGCCAGACTCTGGCTTCCGATGGTAGCGACCGTACTCCACAAGGCCAGACCCTGGCTTCCGATGGCGGCGACCGCACTCCACAAGGTCAAACCCTTGCCGAAGGTGGTGGTGACCGTGTGATCGAACGCAACAGTGCCTTGAGCTAAGCCCATGGCGGCCTCGAAAAAAAGCCCAATCACCGGATTGGGCTTTTGACTTTTCTGGCCGGTGAAATCTCCTGCTCCATGTCCTCTCGTTCGACGCCGACAAAGCCGATTTGCTAGAGTGCGGCGCTTGTCCTGCCAAAGAACACACCCTGCGATGCTGCCCCGCGCCGAACAGAAACAACAGACCCGCAACGCCTTGATGGACGCTGCCCGCCACCTCATGGAAAGCGGCCGAGGATTCGGCAGCCTGAGCCTGCGCGAAGTGACCAAAACCGCCGGGATTGTGCCCACCGGTTTCTACCGGCATTTTGCCGATATGGATGAGCTCGGCCTGGTGCTGGTCAGTGAAGTCGGCCAGACCTTCCGTGAAACCATCCGCTTGGTGCGCCACAACGAATTCGTCATGGGCGGCATCATCGATGCCTCGGTGCGGATCTTCCTCGACGTGGTCAGCGCCAATCGCTCGCAATTCCTGTTTCTCGCCCGTGAGCAGTACGGTGGCTCGCTGCCGGTGCGTCAGGCAATCGGCCGGTTGCGCGAGAACATCAGCTCCGACCTGGCGGCCGACCTGACGATGATGCCCAAGCTTCAGCACCTGGATGCCGCCGGTTTGAGCGTGATGGCTGACCTGATCGTCAAATCGGTCTTCGCTACCCTCCCCGACATCATCGATCCGCCGGCCGAAGCCTTGCCGGAACATCTGACGCCGCAGGCGAAGATCACCCAGCAACTGCGCTTTATCTTTATTGGGCTCAAGCACTGGCAGGGGCTGGGCAGTACCGAATAACCTTCCTTTATTTCAGCCCAGACCAAATCCCCTGTGGGAGCGAGCTTGCTCGCGAAGGCGTCGTGTCAGCCAACTTCTAAATCACTGACCCACCGCTTTCGCGAGCAAGCTCGCTCCCACATTTGGTTCGGCGCATCGGCCTCCATTTGGTGCATAAAAAAATCTTCACGCACCAAAACCTTCCATATTCCAGCAACATCTTGAAACATCCACTACGCTCCGACAGGGATTTCCTACATCTCGTCCGATTGGCAAGGCCCTTGCTCTAGCCTGAGTATTGTCCATAGCTGGAAGCTTTCCGATGCTGGTGATTCACCGCAGAATCGACCCTCAACCCGTCTGGGCCGCCGAGTTGCACCTGACCTTCGAAGCGCGGAGCAAAAGCCGTTTGCGCTGTTTCAGTGCCGAGGGCGAAGACGTCGGGTTGTTTTTGGAGCGCGGACAGCCGCCGCTGTATGACGGCGAATGCCTACAAGCTGAAGACGGCCGCATCGTCCGCGTCTGCGCCCGCCCCGAGCAATTGCTGCACGTCACCTGCGCCAACGCCTTCGAACTGACCCGCGCTGCCTATCACCTGGGTAACCGCCACGTCGCCTTGCAGGTTGGCGATGGCTGGCTGCGCCTGCTCGACGATTACGTGCTCAAGGCGATGCTCGAACAGCTTGGTGCGCAGGTAGAAGCGATCGAAGCGCCATTCCAGCCCGAGCACGGTGCCTATGGCGGCGGCCATCACCATTCACGCCACGGCGACGAAGACTTCAACTACGCGCCGAAACTCCATCAGTTCGGCGTACGCCTGTGAATCCGGCCTGGGCGCTGCTGCGCCTGGCCAGTCCGCAATTGCCGATTGGCGGCTACAGCTATTCGCAAGGCCTGGAAATGGCGGTGGATAACGGCCGTGTGAACAACCCGGACAGTGCCCGGCGCTGGATCAGCGATCAGTTACTGCTCAACCTCGCCCGCTTCGAAGCGCCGCTGCTGCTCGCGCATTGTCAGGCGGCGGCGGATGGCCGATGGGCCGAGCTGCTGAGCCTCTGCGAAAGCCATCGCGCCAGCCGCGAGACGCGCGAGTTGCATCTGGAAAGTCGGCAGATGGGTTATTCGTTGCAACAACTGCTCAATGGTTTGCCGGAACTCGACGCAGCCGCCCGCGATTTTCTTGATCAATGCCCCGAACCGCATCTGGCCCTGTGCTGGGCGCTGGCCGCGCGTGCCTGGAGCATCAACCCGCAGGACGCGCTCGCCGCCTGGTTGTGGAGCTGGCTGGAAAACCAGCTCGCCGTCCTGATGAAAACCTTGCCGCTGGGCCAGCAAGCCGCCCAACGCCTGACCAGCGAACTGCTGCCGCTGCTGCAACAAGCGCAGCAGGACGCGAGCCGAATCAATCCCGACCACATGGGCAGCGCCGCGTTCGGCCTGTCCTTGGCGTGCATGGCCCACGAGCGCCAGTACAGCCGCCTCTTCCGTTCTTAGGAGAAACACTCGATGAACACACAACCTCTGCGCGTCGGCATCGGCGGCCCGGTCGGTTCCGGCAAAACCGCGTTGACCCTGGCCCTGTGCCTGGCCCTGCGCGAGCGCTACAACCTCGCCGTGGTCACCAACGATATCTACACCCGCGAAGACGCCGATTTTCTCGTGCGCAACGAAGCCCTCGCGCCGGAACGGATCATCGGCGTGGAAACCGGTGGCTGTCCGCACACCGCGATCCGCGAAGACGCCTCGATCAACCTGGAAGCGGTCGATCAACTGAACCGCCGTTTTCCGGGACTGGATCTGATTCTGGTGGAATCCGGCGGCGACAACCTCTCGGCGACCTTCAGCCCGGAACTGTCCGACCTGACCATCTACGTGATCGACGTCTCAGCGGGCGACAAATTGCCGCGCAAGGGCGGGCCGGGGATCTGCAAATCCGATCTGCTGGTCATCAACAAGATCGACCTCGCACCGCTGGTGGGCGCCTCGCTGGAGATGATGGACAGCGACACAAAACGCATGCGCAACGGCAAGCCGTTCGTCTTCAGCAACC
Organism: Pseudomonas sp. 3B-A001-10F; assembly: GCF_056313565.1. Classification (NCBI taxonomy): domain Bacteria; kingdom Pseudomonadati; phylum Pseudomonadota; class Gammaproteobacteria; order Pseudomonadales; family Pseudomonadaceae; genus Pseudomonas; species Pseudomonas sp. 3B-A001-10F. The sequence continues at coordinate 92,394 of NZ_JBQYFW010000009.1, read as the reverse complement.
AGAAAACCGGTCAGGGCCTTGAGCAAATCATCGCCTTCATCGAACGCCAGGGCCTGCTGACTGCAGCCTGATTCACTTATCAACAAGGAAGCTTATCCATGACACTCAAACGTATTCTTGGCGCCGTGGCGCTGCTGCTGACGCCAGCGCTGGCCTTCGCTCACCCGGGGCATGGCGACAGCGGCCTGGTCGCCGGTATCAGCCACCCGATTGGCGGCCTCGACCATTTGCTGGCGATGCTGGCTGTCGGTTTGTGGGCTGCGCAGCAGCAGGGCGCCGCGCGCTGGGCGCTGCCGTGCACGTTTGTCGGCACCATGCTGATCGGCGGCATGCTCGGTTTTGAAGGGCTGGAATTGCCAGCGCTGGAAAGCGGAATTGCCGCATCGGTGCTCGCGCTGGGTCTGGCAGTGGCCTTGGCGGTGCGGCCGCCGTTGGTCATGGCAGTAGCGGCGACGGCGCTGTTTGCGTTGTTCCATGGCGTCGCGCATGGTCTGGAACTGCCAGACATGAGCAGTCCTTGGGCGTATGCGGCGGGTTTCGTTGTGGCGACCGCCGCTTTGCATGCCGTCGGTTATGGCGTGGTTCGCGTGTTGCCGCAGGCAGCGGCGCCGCTGGTGCGGTTGGCGGGTGCGGCTTCGGCGGTGACTGGGGCTTGGTTGCTAGCAGGCTAGTTTTTATTGTCTGAACTGGCCTTTTCGCGAGCAAGCGCGCTCCCACATTGGATTTGTGGCGAACACAAAACCTGTGGGAGCGAGCTTGCTCGCGAAGGCGGCCGATCAGACGCCGCATCGCTGATGTCAGTCTCTCTGCTACCATGTCGCGCAATCGCCCCAGCCGTGACGACGTCCGCCCATGCCCCACGCTTCTCGCTCCACCTCCCTGCCCGAATTGACCGCCCTGTTCGGCGCTGTGCAACAGCACTTCGTCAACGTGATCGTGCCGCTCTGGCAAGGCCCGGGCTGGAACGCCGACATGGCGTTGCCCTACGAGGCGCTGGACGCCGCGCATCAGCCGCTGCCACCGCAGCGCTATCGGGCGATGGCCTGTGCACGGCAGCTGTATCTGTTTTCCAGTCTGATCGGGGTTGTGGATAACGCTGAAGTGCGTGCAGCGGCACTGTTCCGCTCCTTGCAACGGCACTTTCATGATGCCGAGCATGGCGGCTGGTTCTACAGCGTCGATGCCCAAGGCAAACCGCTGGATCAGCGCAAGGATCTCTACACCCACGCCTTTATCCTGTTTGCCTGCGCGCATTACTGGGCAAAATCCGGCGATCCGCTGGTCGAGTCGACGTTGAATGCGGCGCTGGAAATCATCGGCCGGCGCTTCGCCACCGGCGATGGCCTGTACGAAGCCTGCCTGGAACGCGACTGGATCACCCTGCAAACCGGTCCACTGCAAAACCCGCTGATGCACCTGGCCGAAGCGTTCCTCGCCACCCTTGCCGTGCGCGAAGATGCCCAAACGCAGAAAGCGTTGCTGGCGTTATGCACAGCCATGCACAAGCAGTTCGTCGATCCGCAATATGGCGTGTTGATGGAGAAGCCGCTCGGGGCTGTGGATAACTGGTATGAGCCGGGGCATCAGTTCGAATGGTATTTCCTGCTCGAATCGTCGCCGTTATTGCGTGGTTCGAAACTGCATGCGGCGCTTGACCGGGCGTTTGCCTTCACCGAGCAATACGGTGTGGTGCAGCCATCCGGCGCAGTACGGGCGATGCTCGATCTGGAAACGGACGGACGCCCGCGAGACTCGACCCAGCGGATCTGGGCGCAGGCGGAATATCTGCGCGCCCTGACCTTGCGTCAGGGCAGTGAAGCGGTGGTGCTGCGCCAGTTGCAGGCATTGCAGCAGCGGTTTTTGCATGCTGATGGCTGGCATGAGTGCCGGGATGAGTTGGGCGAGGTGAGCCGTAAGGACATGCCTTCGACTACGCCGTATCACTTGGCGACTTGCTATAGCGGCCTGGCTGAATATCTTCGCTGACGGATAAATAGCTATCGCGAGCAGGCTCACTCCTACAGGGGAACGCATTCCAAATGTAGGAGTGAGCCTGCTCCGGGCGGCGATCCGACGAATGGCCGTTATGCGGTCTCTAGGCAATCCACTTCTTGTCCCCGGTAAAGCTGATGGTCAACCACCGCGCCGCATCCGGCTTGCCCAGCTTCGCCGAGATCTCTTCGCGCAACGCATCCAGTTGCCCGACATTGCTCAGCGCATAATCCGCCGGCAACACCACATGAATCTCGATAAACCGCGCCCGCCCGTGCTTCTGCACGTACGACACGTAATCGTCGAAACCATGCTCGATTTTCGCCGCGTCCATCACCTGGCGCACCTGATCATCCAGCGTGTCCGGGGCAATCCCCAGGACATCTCGCAGGGCCGGGCCAAGAATCTTGAACGCCGGCGGCAACATGGTCAGGGCCAGCACGATCAGGATCAGCGGGTCGACATACACCGCCCACTGCCCATAGCCCTGCGACTTGAGCAGCAGCGCCGCGAGGAAACTGATCAAAAGGCCCACGGACAGCATCGCGTCCACCAGCCAACTGATGTTGTCGAACTGGATCAGGCTGGATTTGAGCTTGCGGTTACGGTGCCGGACGTAGAAAAAGTAGGCGAACTCGACCACGGTAAACACCGCCGCATAAATGATCACCAGCCCCAACTCGATCTCGCGGCCACCGTTGATGATGCCGAACACGCCGTTGAGAAACGCGTAGATCGCGATCAACATCAGGAAACTGCCTTCGATCAGCAGCACCATCGGCTCCAGATGCCAGAAACCAAACTGGAAACGGTGGTTGCTTTGCTTGGCGATCAGCTTGGCCGTGATCAGCATCAGGACTTTGATGAAGGTTGCGATCAGCGAGAAAAAACCATCAAACAGGATGGATTGGGAACCTGAAACAAAACCGGTGACGATCCCGGCAATCGCCACAGCCAACATCAGAATGGTCGATTGTTTGAGCAGTGCCTGCTCACCTCGGTTACTCACTTTGACTCCTCGAAAAACCCTGAAAACCGCGGGGTGCGGTTGGGTTGTTGCGAGGGGAGTTTACCTTATCGGGATTTATTGCCTGTGACGGCCCCTTCGCGAGCAAGCTCGCTCCCACATGAGACCGCGATCAAATGTGGGAGCGAGCTTGCTCGCGAATGGCTTCAACGCGGTCTTAGGCCTTGTTCCGCTCAATGGCAAAACCCGCCCAGGTCTGGCTTACCGGCATCAATTCCAGACTGTTGATGTTGATGTGCGCCGGCGCGTTCATCACCCAGAAAATCGTCTCGGCAATGTCCTGCGGCTGGATCGGCTCGGCACCGGCGTAGGTCGCGTTGTAGCGTTCCTGATCGCCGGCAAAACGCACCAGCGAGAACTCGCTCTCGCACAGCCCCGGCTCAATGTTGCTGACCCGCACGCCGGTGCCTTGCAAGTCGCAGCGCAGGTTCAGCGAGAACTGCTTAACGAACGCCTTGGTCGCGCCATACACGTGGCTGCCCGGATACGGATAGTTGCCAGCAATGGAGCCAAGGTTGACGATGCCGGCGCCACGGCCATGGGCGATCAGGCGCGGCAGCAGCAAGCGGGTGGCGTACATCAGGCCTTTGACGTTGGTGTCGACCATGGTGTCCCAATCGTCGAGATCGCACTTCGGCGCCGGATCCACGCCCAGCGCCAGACCGGCGTTGTTGATCAACCCGCGAAGCTTTGCGAACGACGGCGGTAGATTGGCAATCGCCGCTTCCATCGCCTTACGGTCACGCACATCAAGCACCAGACCGTGCACTTCGGTCTGTTTCGACAATTCGGCGCACAACGCATTGAGGCGTTCTTCACGACGGCCGGTCAGCACCAGTTTCCAGCCAGCCTCGGCAAAACGGCGGGCACAGGCTTCACCAAATCCGGACGTCGCGCCGGTGATAAGCAGGGTGTTGGACATCGTGTTCTCCTTGCTTCGGCCGCCGGGGCAGCCCTTGGAATAGAAAATCAGCAGGCAGCATGCCCGCCCGCGCATTCACGGGCAACACCCACAAGCTGTACAAAAAACAACCAGACATGCCAACGCCATAGCGACCGTGGCCTGTAGCCATGTGCACGCATGTTATCCACAGTCCCTTCCACAGTTTCCGGGGGCAACTGGAAACGCGCAAAGCCGCGCCACACAAGGCTTTGCGGGCGAAATAGAAAGTTTTTTGCTTGACCCTGAAGCGGCAGATGTGCGGGAGATGGCATTTTGCACGACCGAGCAGTCAGCGCAGTGATTGCGCGAGGCCAGTAATTACGGCCCTCAGCGCAGTCTTTCCAGAGTTTAATCACAGACTTATCCACAGGATTGTTCACCCGGAATCGCTGCTATCCGCGACACTATAAAAAGGTTGACAACAAAGACTTCAAGCCCCGCAAAAACGCCTGATCAAAAAACAACCACACACTTGCAGGCCACGGTTTACATGGCGCGCAGCCAGATACACCCACGTTATTCACAGCCAGCTCCACAGCAAACGGGGACAAGTCAAAACTGTGGAAAAACAGCCATTTGCAGCGTCTATATGTCGCGCTTTGGCAGCTTGGGGAATTTGTTTTCCACAATTCTGGATTCTGGCGCAGATCAACTGTAGGAGTGAGCCTGCTCGCGATAGCGGTGTATCAGCCACCGGTGATGGCGAATGGGAAACCGCGATCGCGAGCAGGCTTACTCCTACAGGGGGTTGCGGTGGATTTGCGGAATGAAAAAACCCCGGGACTTCGTCGCCGGGGCTGTGCATAACGTCGAAGAATCAGTGCCCGCCCAGATAGGCGTTACGCACCTCCTCATTCACCAGCAACTCTTTACCCGTGCCCGTCAGGCGAATCTCGCCGTTAACCATCACATATGCGCGGTCCGACAGCTTCAGCGCATGGTTGGCGTTCTGCTCGACCAGGAAAATGGTCATCCCGGTTTTCGCCAATTCGCGCAGGGTCGCGAAAATCTGCTTCACCACAATCGGCGCCAGGCCCAGGCTCGGCTCATCGAGCAGCAACAACTTTGGTCGGCTCATCAAGGCACGGGCAATGGCGAGCATTTGCTGTTCACCACCAGACATGGTCATCGCCCGTTGGTTACGTCGCTCTTCAAGCCGTGGGAACAGCGTAAACATACGTTGCATGTCCTCTTTGGCGTACTTGTCGCCAATCGGGATGGTGCCCATCAGCAGGTTTTCCTCGACGGTCATGTCGGGGAACACTCGCCGCCCTTCCGGCGACTGCGCAATGCCGTTGGAAGCGATGTAGTGCGAGGACTTGTGGGTGATGTCGACGCCTTGATAAAGAATCTGCCCGCCTGCCGCCCGTGGCTGGCCGAAGATCGACATCAGCAACGTCGATTTGCCGGCACCGTTGGAGCCGATCAGGCTGACGGTTTCCCCTTCATTGATCTGCAGCGAAACACCTTTGAGCGCCTGGATCGGGCCATAGAAGACGTCGAGGTCTTTGAGTTCGAGGATCGGTTGCGTCATACCAGCTCCTCTTCGTCGGCGCCCAGATAGGCTGCGATCACTTTCGGATCGTTGCGAATCGCTTCAGGCCCGCCTTCGGCGATGACGATGCCGTGGTCCAGCACCACGATGTGGTCGGAAATGCTCATAACCATGCCCATGTCGTGTTCGATCAGCACCACGGTCAGATCGTGCTCGTCGCGCAGCAGCCGGATCATCGCGCTGAGCGCTTCGGTTTCCTGAGGGTTGAGGCCGGCGGCCGGTTCGTCGAGGCAGATGATCTGCGGCCGCGTGCACATGGCCCGGGCAATTTCCAGACGACGCTGTTGGCCGTAGGAAAGCTCACCGGCGAGCCGGTTGGCGCAGTCCACCAGATCGACCACTTCCAGCCAATAGAACGCGCAATCCAGCGCGTCACTTTCGGCCTTGCGGTAGCCCTTGGTGTTGAGGATGCCGGCAAGCATGTTGCGGTTGACCCACATGTGCTGGGCCACCAGCAGGTTTTCCAGTACCGACATTTCCTTGAACAGGCGAATGTTCTGGAATGTCCGCGCCAGGCCTGCCCGGTTTACCAGGTGCGTACCGCCGAACATTTTGTAGTACATGCGGCTGAGGAATGATTTCGGCGAGACGAAATCGGTCGGCTTAAACGACTCGCCCAGCAACTGGATGACGTTGGTCTGCTGCCCGCGCACGTTGAGTTCGATCTTGCCGCCAGTGGCCTTGTAGAACCCGGTCAGGCAGTTGAACACCGTGGTCTTGCCAGCACCGTTGGGACCGATCAGGGCGAAGATCGAGTTGCGTTTGACCTTCAGGCTGACATCGCTCAAGGCCTTGATGCCACCGAAATGCATCATCAGTTTTTCAACAGAGAGTACGACTTCACTCATGGCGCAGTCCTCTCATAGTGAATGGCACCTTTGCGTGGAGTGACCCCGGTGCGGCTGATGCGGATCAGCCCGCGTGGTCGCCAGATCATCATCAACACCATCAGGATGCCGAACAGCAGCACGCGGTATTCAGCGAAGCCGCGCAGCAATTCCGGAGCAACCGTCAGCACGAACGCGGCGATCACCACACCGATGGTCGAGCCCATACCGCCGAGCACGACGATGGCGAGGATCAGCGCCGATTCGAAGAAGGTGAACGAGGTCGGGTTGACGAAGCCTTGATAGGTCGCGAAGAACACACCGGCAAGACCGGCGGTCGATGCACCGATGGTGAACGCCGAGAGCTTGACCAACACGTGGTTGAGACCCATCGAGCGGCAGGCGATTTCATCTTCACGCAAGGCTTCCCAGGCGCGACCGACCGGCATTTTCACCAGACGATGCTTGATGTACAACACGGCCAGCACCACGAGGAACAAAACCGCGTAGATGAAGTAATACTTCACATCCGGGTTGTAGGCGATGCCGAAGAACTCGTGAAACGGCACCCCGCCATCCTTCGCCCGCTTACCGAACTCCAGACCGAAGAACGTCGGCAATGGCGCCGGCATGCCGTTCGGGCCGCCGGTCAGTGACAACCAGTTGTTGAGGACCAGGCGAATGATTTCACCGAAGCCCAGGGTCACGATTGCCAGGTAGTCGCCGTGCAGGCGCAGCACCGGGAAACCGAGGATGCAGCCGGCCAGCCCGGCCGTGATCGCCGCCAATGGCAACACCGTCCAGAAGCCCAGGCCGAGGTACTGATAACCGAGCGCCAGACCGTAGGCGCCGATGGCGTAGAACGCCACGTAACCGAGGTCGAGCAGACCGGCCAGACCGACCACGATGTTCAGCCCCAGCCCCAGCAGCACGTAGATCAAGCCGAGGATGACCACGCCGAGCAGATAGGAGTTGGAGACAAACGGCACGATGACGGCCAGCACAATCAGCAGCGGGATGATCCAGCGCAGCGAGGATTTGTGATCGGCAGGCAGCACGTGCACACCAGAGCCAGTACTCTCGAATCCGTCGAGAATTTTCAGGCCCTTGGGCGTTTGCAGGAACAGGCTGAGGGCAAAGCGGCCGATCATGACAATGCCGATGATCCAGGCCACCCGGGTCGGTTCGAGGTTGAAGCTGTAACCCTCGAGCACGACGCCGACAATCGGACCGAAAACGATCAGGGCAATCAGGCCGGCAAGAATCGCCTCAACCAGGCTTTTTTTGATATCGATGGATTTTTGAGTGGTTGAAGACATCGCTTACACCTTCGACACAAGAGGACGGCCCAACAGGCCCTGCGGCCGGAAGACCAGAACAAGTACGAGCAGCGAGAAGCTGAACACGTCTTTGTAGTCGGAGTTGACCAGGCCGGAGAACAGCGACTCGGAGATGCCGAGGATGATCCCGCCGAGCATTGCCCCGGGCAATGAACCGATCCCGCCGAGTACCGCTGCGGTGAACGCCTTGATGCCGATAATGAAGCCGGCATAGAAGTCGAAAGTGCCGTAGTTCATGGTGATCAGTACGCCGGCCAGCGCCGCCATGGCTGCACCGATGATGAACACATAGGAAATGACCCGATCGGTATTGATGCCGAGGATCGAAGCCATCTTGCGGTCTTGCTGGGTCGCACGGCACATGCGTCCGAGCTTGGTGTACTTGATGACGTAGGTCAGCAGGCCCATGCCGACGAATGCGGCCACCAGAATGAAGACTTTGGTGTAGGTGAGTTGCACGAAGCCGGTACCGATTTCAACACGCCACGCACCGCTCAGCAGGGTAGGTACGCCCTGTTGTTTGGCGCCCTGGGCGATCTGTGCATAGTTTTGCAGGATCAGCGAGATACCGATGGCGCTGATCAACGGTGCCAGGCGGGTGGAGTTGCGCAGGGGTTTGTAAGCGACACGCTCGATGACCCAGCCATACACCGCCGTGACGACGATGGTGAAGATCAGCGTGCCGAGCATCAGCAGTGGGAAAGATTCGATACCGAAGTACGCCAGCAGAGCCAGACTGATTGCCGCCAGGTAAGCAGAAATCATGTAAACCTCGCCGTGGGCGAAGTTGATCATGCCGATGATGCCGTAGACCATTGTGTAGCCGATGGCGATCAGGCCATAGACCGACCCGAGGGTCAGGCCGTTGACCAGTTGCTGCAGGAAAATACCATCCATAACGCAATCTCACGCAGTGAGAACCTGCACACCTGTGGAGTGCGGTTCTTCTAGGAAAAATACAGATTTACGTCGGAGCAATGTCAGAGCGCGAACGGTTCGATCACCACAGGACCTTGTGGGAGCTGGCTTGCCAGCGATAGCGGTAGAACATTCAACACAGTTGTCGACTGTCAGGCCGTCATCGCGGGCAAGCCCGCTCCCACAGGGCTTTGCGGAGTTCAAAGGGTCGCGTCAGCCCTTACTTCTGTTTTTCCAGCTGGTGATATTTGCCGTCCTTGTCCCACTGGTAAACCACGTAGTCGGAGACTTTCAGGTCGCCCTTGGAGTCCCAGGTTTTTTCACCCATCACGGTTTTCACCGGATTTTTCTTCAGCCAGGCCGCAGCCTCTTCGCCCTTGTTGGACTTGGCGCCGTTGAACGCGGCAGCCAGGGTTTGCACCGAAGCGTAGGCGTACAGGGTGTAGCCTTCAGGCTCGGTACCGGCCTTGCGGAAAGCGTCCACTACGGTCTTGCTCTCTGGCAACAGACGCGGGTCGGCGCCGAAGGTCATCAGCACGCCATCGGTGAATTGCGGGCCACCGGCGGTGGTCACCAACTCGTCAGTCACGATGCCGTCATCGGACATGAACTTGACGTCTTTCAGGCCTTGTTCACGCAGTTGGCGAACCAGCGGGCCGGCTTCCGGGTGCAGACCGCCGAAGTAGACGACGTCGGCGCCAGCGCCACGGATCTTGGTAACGATGGTGCTGAAGTCTTTTTCGCCACGGGTCAGGCCTTCGTACAACACAGGCGTCACGCCGCGCTTGACCAGTTGGGCTTTGGTGGCATCCGCCAGGCCTTGGCCGTAGGTGTCTTTGTCGTGCAGTACGACGACTTTCTTGCCCTTGAGCACGTCGACGATGTAGTCGCCGGCCACAATGCCTTGCTGATCGTCACGCCCGCACATACGGAACATGGCGCTGAGGCCACGCTCGGTGACTTGTGGGTTGGTCGAACCCGGGGTGATCGCGATGATCCCGGCTTCGTCGTAGATTTCCGACGCTGGAATGGTCGAAGAGGAGCAGAAATGACCGACCACGCCGGCGACTTTCTGGTTGGTGAGGTCCTTGGCGACCGTCACGGCCTGCTTCGGTTCGCAGGCGTCATCGCCTTTGACCAGTACGATTTTCTCCCCGTTGACGCCGCCTGCCGCGTTGACTGCGTCAGCCGCTGCCTGTGCACCCTTCATGTACTGCTCGCCAAATGCCGCGTTGGCGCCCGTCATTGGACCAGCTACACCGATTTTCACATCAGCTTGAGCAAACGCAGAAACACCCAACGCAGTAGCCACTGCGAGGGCCAGAAAGCCTTTCTTGTAAAACGTCTGGGACATGAGGTGGTGCTCCAAGGTTTTTTTTAGTTGGCACTGCGACTTCACTTCACTGATTGCTCTGAGCAAGGGCCGTGCCATCGGTTTTTTATTCTTCAAAAAGTCGCTGCTTTCTTGTTATTTCGACTGTTTCGTTCCCATTTTCATTGGGCGTGCAACCGTCTAAACCGCGGAAGGTGAAACCATTTATTTTTTCAGGCGCAACCCGCACGCGCCATCATTGCAACCGCGGCGCCAAACGACGTGCAACCAGCCTGTAACAACCCGCGTCACCGAACTGCACACTGCTGGTGCGGGACTGCTACAACCCGCACCATTACAGGCTAGTCGCTACGTGAAAAAGCGCCGCGTCCGGCAACATATTTCAACACTCAAATCACAATGCGCAGGCACTGGCCCGCGTGATACAGCGAGAACCCGGCCTCGTACAGGCAACTGCGCAAGCCCACACCGGTCAGGGGCTGCATCGGTGCGAAGGGAATCGGCAGGGCTTGAGGATTTCCGTTACACAGGTAATCAGCGAAAGCCTTGCCGACCACGGTGCCGGTGGTGACGCCACGGCCGTTGTAACCGGTGACGGCCACCAGTCCCGGCGCAGGCTCGAACAGGCGCATGAGGTGATCTGGCGTAAAAGCTATACGCCCGGTCCAGGTGCATTCCCACTCGACCGGTTTCAGATTGGGGAAATAATGCTGCTGCACGCGGTCGGCCCAGGCCTTGAGAAACCAGGTCGGTTTTTGATTGCCGTTGCCCAGGCTGCCGAGCAATAACCGCCCTTCTTTGTCACGGCGGATGCTGCTCAACACCTGACGCGTATCCCACGAGCCCTGCCCGCCTGGGAGAATTGCCTGCGCGGCGTCTTCGCTCAGCGGCACCGAAGCGACCTGATAGTAGTAACCGGGGAAGAAGTTGCGCTTGAGTTCGGTCCAGTCGCCTTCGGTGTAGGCGTTGGAAGCGATGACCACTTGCTCGGCCAGCACTGAACCGTGTTCGGTCTGCATCGACCACTTCGCGCCCTGACGCTCAAGGCGAGTGACCGGAGAATGATCGAACATTTGCCCGCCGAGACCGCTCACCGCGTTGGCCAGCCCGGTGACATAAGCCATCGGGTTGAGCGTGCCGGCGCGGCGATCGAGCAAAGCCGCGGCAATCTTTTGCGTGCCGGTGGCTTGCTCGCAGGCCTTGCCGGTCAGCAGTTCAACCGGTGCGCCGCGACGTTTCCATTGTTGCTCGCGGCTGCGCAAATCCGCCTCGCCCTTGGCGTTGTGCGCCATGTGCAGGGTGCCTTCGCGGCGCAACTGGCAATCGATGTTGTACTTGTCCACAAGGCTGAACACCAGCGCCGGCGCCGCACCGAGCATGCGGTTGAGCTGGCTGCCCACCGCTTCGCCGAAACCGGCTTCGATCTCGTCCGGCGGGATCCACATGCCGGCGTTGACCAGTCCGACGTTACGCCCGGAACCACCGTGCCCCGCGCGATGAGCCTCCAGCACGCAGACGCTTTTGCCTTTTTCCAACAGATGCAGCGCCGCCGACAACCCGGTGAACCCGGCGCCGATCACGCAGACATCGACTTTGACTTCGCCTTTGAGCGCGGTTTTATCCGGCCTTTGTGGCGTGAGCTTTTCCCACAGACATTCTTCGCGTAACGGCATTGCCAGACTCCAACAGAAACCTGCCAAACACAGTGCTGATCCTGTGGGAGCGAGCTTGCTCCGGGCGGCGTTCCGACGAAAGGGGCGTATCAGCCAACATCAATGTCGACTGACCCACCGTATTCGCGAGCAGGCTCGCTCCCACAAGGAGGGATCTCCACCTGTCAGTCGAATGTGATGCCCTGCGCCAGCGGCAACTCTAGCGAGTAGTTCACGGTGTTGGTCTGCCGGCGCATATAGGCGCGCCAGGCGTCCGAGCCGGACTCACGCCCGCCACCGGTCTCTTTCTCGCCACCAAACGCGCCGCCAATTTCGGCACCGCTCGGGCCGATGTTGACGTTGGCGATACCGCAGTCGCTGCCGACTGCCGACATGAACTGCTCGGCCTCGCGCACATCGGTGGTGAAGATGCACGACGACAAACCTTGTGGCACGGCGTTGTTCAGGCGCAGCGCTTCCTGGAAATCGCTGTAGCCGACTACATAAAGAATCGGTGCGAAGGTCTCACTGCAAACCACATCACTTTGCTCGGGCATTTCAACGATCGCCGGCGAAACGTAGTAGGCGTTGGGGAATTGATCCTCAAGCTGACGCTTGCCACCGAACACCCGACCGCCCTCGCTCAACGCCTGCTCCAGCGCGTCCTGCATGTTTTCGAAGCTGTGCTTGTCGATCAGCGGGCCGACCAGATTGCCTTCCAGCGGATTGCCGATGCGCACTTTCGAGTACGCAGCTTTGAGGCGAGTAACGATTTCTTCCTTCACCGACTCATGGGCAATCAGTCGACGCAGGGTGGTGCAACGCTGCCCGGCAGTACCGACGGCGCTGAACAGAATCGCCCGTACCGCCATGTCCAGATCGGCGCTCGGGCCGAGGATCATCGCATTGTTGCCACCCAGCTCCAGAATGCTGCGAGCGAAACGCGCGGCGACTTTCGGCGCCACTTCGCGACCCATGCGCGTGCTACCGGTGGCGCTGATCAGTGCGACACGCGGATCATCGACCAGCGCTTCGCCGGCATCGCGACCGCCGATGATCACCTGGCACAGGTTCGCCGGCGCATCGATGAAATTCTTCACCACGCGATCAAACAGCGCTTGGCAGGCCAACGCGGTCAACGGGGTTTTCTCTGACGGTTTCCACACCACCGGGTTGCCGCAAACCAGCGCCAGCGTGGTGTTCCATGCCCACACCGCAACCGGGAAGTTGAACGCGCTGATCACCCCGACCACGCCCAGCGGATGCCAGGTTTCACGCATATGGTGGCCCGGCCGCTCGGAGGCAATGGTCAAACCGTACAGCTGGCGGGACAGGCCGACGGCGAAATCGCAGATGTCGATCATCTCCTGGACTTCACCCAAGCCTTCCTGAGTGATCTTGCCCGCCTCCCAGGAAACCAGTTCGCCGAGATCAGCCTTGTATTCGCGCAGTACTTCACCGAATTGACGCACCAGCTCGCCACGACGCGGAGCCGGTACCTTGCGCCACTGCTCGAACGCATGATCTGCGCGACTGATGTGCTGCTCGACTTCGGCCGGGCCTTCCCAGTTCACGGCGGCAATGCGGCTGCCGTCGATCGGCGAATTTACCGGCACTTTGCCGTTCTGATAAAGGGCCGGGTTCACACCAAGACGATCAAGCAATGCGGCAACCATGGGTCACTCCTCAAGCAAAAAACTGAATGTGTGCGGACGCTTTTTCGCGACCGGGCAGGCCTTTAGTTGTAGCGTCACAATGGCGAGGCAACAAACGACCTTTACGCGAGATATCATTCCGTTTATTCATGCTGCGCTAGAAAGACAAGAAAAGGATCGGCCATGCTGAACAAACGCCACTTGCCCTCGATCACCGCCCTGCAGTGTTTCGAGGCCGTGACCCGGCACCTCAGTTTCACGCGCGCCGCTGAGGAACTGAATCTGACCCAGAGTGCGGTGAGCAAACAGGTCGCGCAGCTTGAAGAGCTGTTGCAGCATTTATTGTTTCGCCGCGTGCGTCGACGTTTGCAGATGACCCCGGCAGGGGATTTGTACTTGGTTGAAGTACGAAAAATCCTCACACAAGTGGAGATGTCGACGCATTACCTGCGTTCCTACGGCGGCGAGACCGAAGTCCTGCGCGTCTCGACGCCCTCGACCTTCGGTGCGCGCTGGCTGGTGCCGCGCCTGAAAGGCTGGCGGCTGCGCCATCCGTCGATTCATCTGGACTTGTGCAACGAGCAGGAAGCGGATGATCTGCTGCAAGGGCGCAGCGATCTGGCGTTCTATTTCGGCCAGGGTTCACGGCCCGGCACTGAATGCCTGAAGTTGTTCGGCGAAGAGTTGGTGCCGGTGTGCGCGCCGGGCAGCCTGCCTGATAAGCCGTTTACTGATCCGACGCAACTCACCGATCTGGTCCTGCTGCAAAATGCCTCGCGCCCGCAGGCCTGGCACGACTGGTTCGACAGTCAGGGTTATCAGACCGAGCACAGCTATCACGGGCCGCGTTTCGAAACCTTTTATATGTGCATCCGTGCCGCGCAGGTTGGCTGCGGTGTGGCGTTGTTGCCGCGATTTCTGGTGGAAGAGGAATTGGCCGACGGCAAACTGGTCATTCCTTTTGAGCATGCCATGCCCAGCACCGATGCCTATTACCTGGCATACCCGGAGCATGCGGCGGAAGTGCCGAAGGTACGGGATTTCGTGAAGTGGATGCTGGAGCAGATCGACAATCCCTGACCGATCACCCTATACGAGCTGTCGAGTGTAACGAGGCTGCGATCTTTTGATCTTAAAAAACCAACATCAAAAGATCGCACATCGACTCCCTCGACAGCTGCTAATACGGGAATTTTTCAGGCGATAACAAATAGGCCCTCAACAACTTGAGCCTGAGCTAGACGCGCGCGCAGATCATCGTCGATAGCGCAATCATCAGTCTTGTACAACCGAACACGTCGATAGGCATCTACCCGATCGATTTCCTGCCCCAGATACTCCCAGACAACCCTCGAGCACGCGGGGGCACGACAGTCCGCAGCAGACACCCCCATCTTCAAACCATTGAGCCGTGTAATACAGCTTTTAAAACTGGGGATGAGAATAGTCTGACTTATTTCGTTGGAGGTAAGCGATTCATAATCGATGAAAAACAAACGATCCCGCAGGTAATAAGCAACACCCAAATATTGATACCTTTCAAAGCCCTCCCCCGCACCGGCTATTTGTAAGCGCTCGTTTCGCTCGTAGATGATGTCATCGCCCTCCTCCCGCACTTGCACAAGCGAACACAGAATAGAGCCGGGGTCAGTCATTGCATGATAATACTCGTAGTAATAACCGATATGGGCTTTCAGTTCCGCCGAAGAATTCTGGCGAAGATGTTCATGCATTATCTGTGGTGCAGTCGTTTTTCTCGGAGCCGGACTTTTACTGTCCTTAATGCTAATCAGGGCTATGAATTGCTCCGCCGGCAGTCCTATCTCAAACTCTTCCACACCAAAAAAATCGCAGATCCGCTTGAGATTAAAAGGTGTAGGAACACTTTTCCCACAAAGGTACTTATTGAATTGCCCACGATTAATACGAACTTTCCTACAAACCTCCGCGACAGATCTGTAGTGACTACACAGCAGCCTCAAATTCGCCGGAAGAAACTCACACATACAATGACTCAACATAAATAAAGAAGGCGCAACCATAGCAGCAACTCGCATCACTTTTAAGCAACTTGCGAAATTGCATCGAATGAAATATGGCTGGATATTACGCCCCTGAAAGTCGTCAGGACTGACCACACCATCAATTTGCCAGCACTCTAAATAGCAAGGAGCTTTGAATGCTAGACGTTATCAACGATTTTCTGTCGGGCAAGGTATTAATACCTTTGGTTCTTGGATTGGGAAGCTACTTCACAATCCGGTCGAATTTTGTCCAAATTAGATACTTCCCCCACATGTTCGGTGTTTTACGCGGCAGTTGGCACACCGGCAGCCATCAATTGAGTTCATTTCAGGCGTTGACACTCAGCCTTGCGGGTCGTGTCGGCACCGGCAATATCGTTGGGGTCGGTATTGCGGTGAGTATGGGTGGGCCCGGCGCAGTATTCTGGATGTGGATGACCGCTCTGTTGGGCATGTCGAGTAGCTTCTTCGAATGTATGCTCGGTCAACTCTATAAGCGCAGCGACGAAAACGGTCTCTATCGAGGGGGCCCGTGTTGGTACATCCAACACGGTCTGGGCAAACGCTGGCTCGGGATAATAGCGGCTGTATTAATGCTGGTGACCTTCGGATTTGCAATCAATGGCCTCGAGTCCCATGCAGTATCGCACTCGTTAAAGGACGCGTTTAGTCTGCCGCCCATGTGGTCAGGACTAGCACTTTCCTTGATTCTGGGAGTCGTCCTCGTCGGCGGGATAAAGCGCATAGCAGCAGTCGCTGACCTTTTGGTTCCCCTTAAGGTTCTCGCCTACATCGGCGTGACGGGCTACGTGTTGATTCTGCAGATCGATCAAGTTCCGATAGTGCTGGTGACCATTATCAAAAGCGCATTCGGTCTGGATCAGGCGTTTGGCGGTCTGGTTGGCAGCGCAATCATTATGGGAGTCAGACGCGGAGTATTTTCCAACGAAGCAGGACTGGGTAGTGCTCCCAACGTTGCGTCAGTAGCGAAGGTCGGTCATCCGGTTGCGCAGGGAGTCGTACAAGCACTGAGTGTTTTCATCGATACGTTCGTGCTCTGCACATGCACTGCACTCATGATTTTGCTATCCGGGTTCTACACTCAGGGCCTCGAAGGTGACGGGATTGCTCTGGCACAAAATTCTCTAGCCGCCGTTGTCGGAGACTGGGGGAGGATGTTTATAAGCGTGGTGCTTGCGTTGTTTGTATTCACGGCGATGCTATACAACTATTACCTAGGAGAAAACAGTTTGCGGTTCATGTTTGACGAACCTCGTAAAATGCTAATTCTCTATCGTGCGCTAGTGTTGATTTTAGTGTTCTGGGGATCCATCGAAGATCTCTCCACTGTTCTGGCCTTTGCAGATATCACCATGACGTTACTGGCACTCGTCAACCTAATAGCGATGGCTTTGCTTTTCAAAATATGCATGCGCATCTTGCGCGACTATGAAGAACAACGTCGCGCCGGGATCAAGACACCTCTTTTCGATTCAAAGTTGTTTCTTGATCTGGACCTTGATCCTGGGGCGTGGCCGCCGCTGGCTGGCCACTCATGCACAACGAATCGTAGCGAGCCCGCTCGACCTCTGGAAGTCGACAAACAGACAACTCCGGCATAGATAAAATAAATGCAGAGTCATTAAAGCAAGCGATGGCTCTGCAGAAAGCCAACCAATAACCTTACTAGCAAACTAAAAGAGCAATAGGCTCTTCGATCTGTCGCGCCTAAAACGACCTGAAGGATTTTACACCATGCAACGATTTTACCCCCTCAAAGCTAACGCAACCAATATCCCCACCTTTTTTATAGACTCGCACGCCGCACCTGATCAGTTATTTGAAGACGCCTGCTTCAGAATCCGCGCCGCCGCCAGTCTCTTGGAGACTTTCACATCAGTCACTATTAAAGGCACCAATGACTCTGACTTCTATCGACTAATACTGCCTGCTTACGTATTACTTCAGGATGGTGTTGATACGCTGGAACAGATCTCCTTCAAAGGAAATTTCATCCATGTATAAAATTGCAACCAACGAAATGATAAGAGCAGCCATGATTAAAGCAGTTGAAACCAGGCTAATACCAAGACACTCACTGCTCGCCGAGTATTTAAAGAGCTGGGACTGTCTTGAGCAAGTGATTCACGCCGCACTTGAGGTACAACCGAAAATGAACAATTTTTGCGGGCTAAGGTGTATGGCCTCAGCGGATCTTTCACCTGAAAGTAAAAAAGCACTGGCAATCCCCACCGCTGATATGCGCCACTAGCGCCATCGATTGAGACCGCGCACAGGCGCGGCGCACTTGGAGACCCCGTTATGAGCGAGAGCGTGTTTGCCGATCGCATCGTGCAGAACCTGCTCGACACCGACTTCTACAAATTGACGATGATGCAGGCGGTGCTGCACAACTACCCCAACGTCGAAGTCGAATGGGAGTTCCGTTGCCGTAATAGCGAGGATCTGCGCCCGTATCTGGCCGAGATCCGTTTTCAGATCGAGCGTCTGGCCGAACTGAGCCTGAGCGCCGATCAACTGAGCTTTCTCGAGCGCATCAGCTTCCTCAAGCCGGACTTCCTGCGCTTTCTCGGGCTGTTCCGCTTTAACCTGCGGTATCTGCACACTGGCATCGAGAACGGCGAATTGTTCATCCGCCTGCGCGGGCCGTGGCTGCATGTGATTCTCTACGAAGTGCCGCTGCTGGCGATCGTCAGCGAAGTGCGCAACCGCTATCGCTACCGCGAAACCGTGCTGGAACAAGCGCGCGAACAGCTCTATCGCAAGTTCGACTGGCTAACCGCCAACGCCTCGGCCGACGAGTTGTCACAACTGCAGGTCGCCGATTTCGGCACCCGCCGCCGCTTTTCGTATGGCGTGCAGGCTGAAGTGGTGAATGTACTCAAACACGACTTCCCCGGGCGTTTCGTCGGCACCAGCAACGTGCACCTGTCCCGCGAGCTGGACATGAAACCGCTGGGCACCATGGCCCACGAGTGGATCATGGCGCACCAGCAACTCGGTCCACGGCTGATCGACAGCCAGATCGCCGCGCTCGATTGCTGGGTCCGCGAATACCGCGGCTTGCTGGGGATTGCCCTGACTGATTGCATCACCACCGATGCCTTCCTCGGCGATTTCGACCTGTTCTTCGCCAAGCTTTTCGATGGTCTGCGCCACGACTCCGGTGACCCTGTGGTGTGGGGCGAAAAATGCATCGCGCACTATCACAGGCTCGGCATCGACCCGATGAGCAAGACCCTGGTGTTCTCCGACAGCCTGACCCTGCCCAAGTCGCTGGAGATCTTCCGTGCGCTGCACGGGCGGATCAATGTCAGCTTCGGCATCGGTACCAACCTCACCTGTGACATTCCGGGTGTCGAACCGATGAGCATCGTGCTTAAAATGACCGCCTGCAACGGCCAACCGGTGGCGAAGATCTCCGACGAGCCAGGCAAGTCCCACTGCAAAGACCCGAATTTCGTCGCCTATTTGCGGCACGTGTTCCAGGTTCCTGCCGATTCCAGTCTATCTAGCAAGGAGTGAATTCATGCAAGCCGTACAGCGTGAGATTGCTGAACAGCTCAAGGTGCAACCGCCGTTCGCCGACCACAAGGCCCTGCAGGCCGAAGTCGCCCGGCGCATCACCTTTATTCAGGATTGTCTGGTCAATTCCGGGCTCAAGACGCTGGTGCTCGGCATCAGCGGTGGTGTCGATTCGCTGACCGCCGGCCTGTTGGCCCAGCGCGCGATGCGCGAGCTGCGCGACCAGACCGGCGACAACAGCTACAAATTCATCGCCGTGCGTCTGCCTTATGAAACCCAGTTTGACGAACACGACGCCCAGGCCTCGGTGGATTTCATCGCGCCGGACGAGCGCCATACCGTAAATATCGGCCCGGCGGTGAAGTCGCTGGCCAGTGAAGTGGCGGCGTTTGAAGGCAAGCACGCGGTGTCGGTGGACTTCGTACTGGGCAACACCAAGGCGCGGATGCGCATGGTGGCGCAGTACACCATCGCCGGCGCGGCGCACGGTCTGGTGATCGGCACCGATCACGCGGCGGAAGCGGTGATGGGTTTCTTCACCAAGTTCGGTGACGGCGCTTGTGATCTGGCACCGCTCAGTGGCTTGGTGAAGAATCAGGTGCGGGCGATTGCGCGCAGCTTTGGCGCCCCGGAGTCGCTGGTCGAAAAAGTCCCGACAGCAGACCTTGAGGATTTGTCGCCGGGCAAACCTGATGAGGCTTCGCATGGCGTGACGTATGCCGAGATCGATGCGTTCCTGCACGGTGAACCGGTGCGTCAGGAAGCGTTCGACATCATCGTTGCGACCTACAACAAGACCCATCACAAGCGTGTGATGCCGTTTGCGCCGTAAACGCTGATGGAATGAAAAAGCCCGCTGAGGAGCGATCCTCAGCGGGCTTTTCTTTGGCACAGATATCAGTTGATGCTGATGGCCCCTTCGCGAGCAAGCTCGCTCCCACAGGTTTATCTGTTGTTCACAAAATGTGTGACCGACACAGAACCCTGTGGGAGCGAGCCTGCTCGCGAAGAACGATGACGCGGTGGTCCTGATTACTTGACAGTAATCGTGCCTTTCATCATCGAGATGTGGCCCGGGAACGAGCAGAAGAAGCCGTAGCCGCCATCAGCAATCTTCGCTACGTCAAAGGTCAGCGAATCGGTTTCCTTGGCGCCGATGATCTTGGTATGAGCGATGATGCGTGCATCACCTTCCGGCAGGTAGTTCTTGTCGATACCGGCGGCCAGGCCAGCGGTAGCGATCGGCTGCATGTCAGCTTCTTTGCTGATCACCAGGTTATGGCCCATGACGTTCTTCGGCAGGTTACCCGAGTGGGTCAGTTCGACGGTGAAGGTCTTGCAGCTCTTGTCGATCACGATTTCCTTGGTGTTGAAGGACATCTGATCGGTGGAGTCAACGGTGGTTTTGCACTCGGCAGCCATCAATTGGCTGCTGGCCAGCGCCAGCAGGGATACCGCAACAACTTTGGAAAACATGGTGAATCTCCAAGGCAGGGTTAACAAAAACACGAATGATGGAAAGACTGCCTGAAATCTTCGCAAGTTCCTATGACTTGAGTCAAAAATTGTATACAACTTTCAGGCTATGACATTCATCGAAACAATCTAACGGCCAGAATTCCCGGCCCGCCCTATGATCGGCGCATCTACTGAGACGGAGTGCCTGTCATGTTCTTTAACGGTCTGTTGTGCAGTTTGCTCGCCGCCTACGCCTGTGGCGCCAGCGGTACCTTTGAATCGCCTGAACGCGAAGTTTAGGCCTTGGATCGAGGCTTGCCAGCCATTACCCTGTGACGGATTGACCCAGGAGGAAGGCATGTCTCTGAAATCCGTTTGTGTATTTTGCGGTGCCAACGCCGGCACTGTTCCGGCCTACACCGAAGCCGCCGTCGCCCTTGGCCGGGCCTTGGCCGAACGTAAATTGACCCTGGTCTACGGCGGTGGCGCCGTGGGTTTGATGGGCATTGTTGCTGACGCGGCGCTGGCTGCCGGCGGCGAAGTAATCGGGATCATCCCGCAAAGCCTGATGGACAAGGAAATCGGTCACAAAAGCCTGACTCGCCTGGAAGTGGTCGACGGCATGCACGCGCGCAAGGCACGCATGGCCGAGCTGAGCGACGCCTTCATCGCCCTGCCCGGCGGCCTCGGCACGCTGGAAGAGCTGTTCGAAGTCTGGACCTGGGGCCAGCTCGGCTACCACGGCAAGCCGTTGGGTTTGCTGGAAGTGAACGGTTTCTACAGCAAACTCACCGCATTTCTTGACCATATCGTCGGCGAAGGCTTCGTTCGCGCGCCACACCGTGACATGCTGCAAGTGAGCGAATCAGCGCAAACCCTGCTCGATGCCCTGGATAACTGGAAGCCGACCGTCACGCCAAAATGGGTCGACCAAAAACCCGGCTAACCACGAGGCACCGATACAAGGCAGAATATGCGCCGCTCAACCTCACCTTCGACCCAAGAGGATCGCCCATGGCCAAACCCAATTACTCCTTCGCCAAACGTCAACGAGACCTGGCAAAGGAACAGAAGAAAGAGGAAAAGCTTCAGCGCAAGAAACAAACCGCTGAGGAAGCGGCACTGAACCCTGACGGTGAAGTGGCGACGCAAGATGATGTTGATGCAACCGAAGCGACTGAAACACCGAAAGATCAGGCGCCCGACGCCTGAACCCCACCGGGTTTGATCATCGAATCAGACCCTGCGGATTTGTGACGGGGCTGGCGGTTCCACTGCCGGCCCTCACAGCCCTTCTCCTCCCCAATACACCAAAATCCCCTGTGGGAGCGAGCCTGCTCGCGAAAGCGGTGTATCAGTGTAAATATTTGCTGCTGACACACCGCTATCGCGAGCAGGCTCACTCCTACAGTTTGATCGGCGTTAATCCAGGGGCATTACGGTGACGCGCACTTCCGGGTCATGATTGCCGCCGCCCAGAATCACCCCGCGCAACGGCGACACATCGGAAAAATCCCGCCCCCACGCCAGCGTGATGTGCTCCAGCGCCGGCTGCACATTGTTGGTCGGATCAAAATCCACCCAGCCCAGCACCGGACAAAACACCGACACCCAGGCGTGCGACGCATCAGCGCCGATCAGGCGTGGTTGCCCCGGCGGTGGCTGGGTCAGCAGATAGCCGCTGATATAACGCGCTGCCAGCCCTCGCGAGCGCACGCACGCCAGCATCAGGTGAGCGAAGTCCTGACAGACCCCGCGCCGCCGTTCCAGCACTTCCACCAGCGGTGTCGCCACCTGGGTCGCCTCGGCATCAAAGGTGAATTCACTGAAGATCTTCTGCATCAAGTCCTGCACACCCAGCAGCAACGGCCTGCCCGGCGGAAAACAACTTTGCGAAAACTCGACGAAGCTGCTTTTCAAATGCACGTAAGGGGATTGGAACCGGTAGCGACAAGCTTCGAGCAACTCAGCGGACAGCGGTTGACTGCTGTAGGTCAGCGCATCGCGGGTCAGCTCCCAGGCGGGCGACTGACTGAAGTCCAGCACCGGCCGCGCCAGCACCTCAACAGTGAGCCGAGCATTGACCTGCAATTCATCGTGAGGCCGTTCGAAGGCCAGCCGGGTGAGCGGATTGCCAAACACGTCGAGCTCATCGCGGCGGGCTGTCGGGTCCGGGCTGATCAGCAATTGCTGTTCGGTGCAACGCTGCCAGGCACATTCACGCGGCCACAAGTGCGCCAGTTGCTGCGCCAGGGACACCGGGCTGTCGTAGTGGTAACAGGTGTCGTGGAGGATCTGGTAGCGAGCATTCATCAAACGGACACCGTGCGTTGGCTGACGTCATCGACATGGGCGAAATGGCGCAGGGCCAGACGATCCGACACCTGCCCGCTGGCCTCGGCAATGTCCTGTAGCAGATCCGCCAGACCATTCAGAGCGGCTCGTACGCTGGATTCCCCGAACAGCGGATTCTCCAGACATCCCAGATCAAACCGCGCCAGACGCTCGACCAGTTGCGGCAATCCCGCCTCCCGTGGCGCCGCGAAATCATCGTTCAAACGTTTCAAGGTGCGGGTCACCAGTTTCAACTGAAACAACACCGCGTGCGGGTTCTGCTCGTCGAGCAACAACAGGTCGAGCACCGGAATCAATTGCGCCACCGCCAGATAACGTGAGCGGTAGGTGATGCTGCTGTTGCCCAACTCCAGCAACCACTCCAGGCCTGCCTGATCGAAAGCACCGGCGCCACGCAGAAACGCCGCAAGGCTGCTGCTGAGAAACTGCAGTCGCTCGATGCGCCGGCCAATCATCAGAAAGCGCCAGCCTTCATCGCGGGTCATGTCGTCGAGGGCAAAACCGGACAGCGCCGCCAGCGACATCACCAGCCGGTTGAGGAAGTCCAGCAGTTCGCCGAAGTCGGGTTCGTCGGTATCCAGTTCCATCGCTTCGCGCTGCAACTCCACCAGCGCCTGCCAGTTCTCCCGCGAAAGCTTGCCGCGCACCTGCGAGGCCGCCCACTGCAAACGCTGCAGGTTGGAACGCAGGCTGAACGACCAGTCCTCACCGAGCAGCGCCGCCAACAGGCGCTCAGGGAGTTCACCTTCATCCGGCAGCAGCGTCAGCCGCTCACCGAGGTCGACCGCCGCCTGCAACGCTTGCGGGTCGTCGCCGTCGACATACCGCGCGAGCATGATGCGCAGCAACCGCGCACTGTCATCACAGCGCTCGCAGTATCGGCCGAACCAGAACAGGTTCTCCACCACCCGTGAGGGCAGATACGGGTCGCGCCGTACCAGATCGTGGACGCCGACGTTGCGTTGAGTCTTCCACTGTTCGCCGCTGGGCGGACGATCG
Organism: Pseudomonas sp. 3B-A001-10F; assembly: GCF_056313565.1. Classification (NCBI taxonomy): domain Bacteria; kingdom Pseudomonadati; phylum Pseudomonadota; class Gammaproteobacteria; order Pseudomonadales; family Pseudomonadaceae; genus Pseudomonas; species Pseudomonas sp. 3B-A001-10F. The sequence goes on along the minus strand of NZ_JBQYFW010000009.1, from coordinate 68,770 downwards.
CCCAACACCCAGGTGTCTTTACTCGCGCCGCCGCGCTGCATCGACACTACTTCGGCATCAGCCTCGGCGGCCACCCGGGTCAGACCACCGGGCAGCACGCGATAACCGTCAGCACCCGCCACGGCGTACATGCGCATGCCGATCGCCCGTGGTTGCAGTTGACCATTTTCCGCCTGCCAGATCGGTGCCTGGGACAGTTGAGCCAATTCTTGCGCCACATAAGCATAAGGACGCGCCTGCATGCGCTCGGCAAGCGCCTGACGCTGTTTTTCACTCAGATCACGGCCAAAGACCGGCGCGAAGCTCTGCGAAGGAAATGCTGGTTTGATCAGCAGTTCGGGCAGTTTTTCCAGGGCTTGGGCCAACACCGGCGCCTCACCGCACCACCACGTCGCGATCGACGGCAAAATCAGTTCTTCGCCAAACAGGTATTGGTTGATCTTCGGCAGAAAGCCCAGCAATCCCGGCGACTCCAGTACGCCGCTACCCAGCGCATTGGCGACCAGAACTCGCCCTTGGCGTACTGCCTCAAGCAACCCGGGAACGCCGAGTGCCGAGTCCGTGCGCAACTCCAGCGGATCGCAGAAATCATCATCGAGCCGGCGCATGATCGCATGCACCCGACGCAAACCACTGAGGGTTTTCAGGTAGACCGTGGCGTCGCGCACCGTCAGGTCACCGCCCTCGACCAGCGGATAACCAAGTTGCCGAGCCAGATACAAATGTTCGAAATAGCTTTCATTGAAGCGCCCCGGCGTGAGCAGTACCACCAGCGGTGCGTCATCGTCACTGGGCGCCTGTCGCGCGAGGGTTTCCTGCAATGTGCGGAAGAATCCCGCCAGATGCTGCACCTTCAGATCCCGGTACAACTCGGGAAAGGCGCGCGACACGATGGTACGGTTTTCCAGGGCATACCCTGCGCCCGATGGCGCTTGTGTGCGATCGGCAGTCACCCACCAGCGCCCGTCCGGCGTACGTGCCAGATCCACGGCGTACAGGTGCAGAAATATCTCTTCCGGCGGCGCGATATGCTGACACGGCCAGAGAAAGTTGTTGTGACCAAAGACCAGCTCTGCCGGCAGCAAACCTTCACTGATCAACCGCTGCGGCCCGTACAAATCTGCCAACACAGCGTTGAGCAGTCGCGCGCGCTGAGCGATGCCTGCCGACAATTGCTGCCATTCATCCGCCGCAATCACATGCGGCAACAGATCCAGCTCCCATGGCCGATCCGCGCCTTTCGGGTCGGCATAGACGTTATAAGTGACGCCGTTTTCCTGAATCTGCCGCGCCAGCAGTGCCTGACGCTGCAGCAGTTGCGCCGGCGTGCTGCGCTGCAACTGATCGAACAATCGCCGCCAGTGCGGGCGCACCGCGCCACTGCCATCGAGCAGTTCGTGATAAGTGCCCGCCGTAAGCGGGTAGCGGTCTAGCAGGTCAGGCATGGAAAGCTCGGCAGACAGCAAGGAACGGTCAGACTAACGCAGGCACATGACGCGCGGATATACGAAAAATCCGCGTGTCGCGTAGGCCTTAGAAACGTCGCAAATCGATTGTCATCGGTAGCTCGTCACTGATTTCCACATTCGGTACAGGAAGTTTCCCCGGCGTGTGTCCGACGCGGAAGAAGCGCGCCATCCGCCGGCTCTCGGCTTCGTTGGCATTGACCGGCAACGTCTCGTAATTGCGCCCGCCCGGATGCGCGACATGGTACTGACAACCGCCCAGCGAGCGGCCCATCCAGGTGTCGAGCAGGTCGAACACCAGCGGTGCGTGCACGGGGATGGTCGGTTGCAAGCAGTTGGCCGGCTGCCATGCGCGGTAACGCACACCCGCGACAAACTCGCCAACCCGCCCGGTCGGATGCAACGGCACGGCGATGCCGTTACAGGTCAGCAGATAACGCTGCGGAGGCAGGCCTTTGACCTTGACCTGCAAGCGCTCCAGCGATGAGTCGACGTAACGCACCGTGCCACCAGCCGCACCCTCCTCGCCCAGGACATGCCACGGCTCCAGCGCCTGACGCAGCTCCAGTTCGATGCCGTTGACGGCGTAATCGCCGACCTTGGGAAAACGAAACTCCAGGTGAGCGGCAAACCATTCCGCCCGCAGCGGATAACCGGCATTGTTCAGTTCGACGATGACATCGGCGAAATCCTGTTCGATAAAGTGCGGCAGCAGGAAACGGTCGTGCAGTTCAGTGCCCCAGCGCGCCAGTTTCGGCGGCGCATAAGGTTCGCGCCAGAAACGCGCGACCAGTGCCCGCAGCAACAACTGCTGGGCCAGGCTCATGCGCGCATGGGGCGGCATTTCAAAGGCACGCAGCTCAAGCAAGCCGAGACGCCCGGTGGCACCGTCCGGTGAATACAGTTTGTCGATGCAGAACTCGGCACGGTGCGTGTTGCCGGTGACGTCGATCAGCAGGTTGCGCAGCAGTCGATCAACCAGCCACGGCGCGCATTCCTCGCCCGGCTCGGGCATCTGCGCAAAAGCGATTTCCAGTTCATATAAAGCATCATTACGCGCCTCATCGACCCGCGGAGCCTGCGATGTCGGGCCGATGAACAATCCGGAGAACAGATACGACAATGACGGATGGTTGTGCCAGTAACTGATCAGGCTGCGCAGCAGATCCGGGCGGCGCAGAAACGGTGAATCCGCCGGAGTCGCCCCACCGAGAACGAAATGATTGCCGCCGCCGGTGCCGGTGTGACGACCGTCGATCATGAATTTCTCGGTGGTCAGGCGGGTCTGGCGCGCCTCTTCATAGAGAAATTCGGTGCGTTCGACCAACTCGTCCCAAGTCGCCGACGGCTGCACATTGACCTCGATCACACCCGGGTCCGGGGTGATGCGGAAATTGCTCAAACGCGGATCGCTCGGCGGCTCATAGCCTTCCAGCAGCACCGGGCAATGCAGCTCTTCGGCGGTGGCTTCGATGGCGGCCACCAGTTCCAGATAATCCTCAACCCGCTCCAGCGGCGGCATGAACAGGTACAAACGCCCCTCGCGGGCTTCGGCGCAGAATGCAGTGCGGGTCAGCCAGTCGGCGGATTCGTCGATTTTCGGCACGCGTTCGTCAGTCGCGGCAGGTTCGCCATGACTGTTGAGCTGCGCGGTTTCCGGCAACTCAGGGAAGTCCTGATTCGGATCCTGAGGATGAATGAACGGATACTCGGCGGCCTTCACCCACGGCTGCGACCCCAACGGCAGGCGATAGCCCAACGGCGAATCCCCCGGCACCAGTCGGCAATGCTCGTCACGCAGGTACCAGCGCCCGCTCTGCCATTGATCACCCTTGGCGGTGCGCGCCAGCGGCAATACCTGGCCGATCACCTTGTTCAGGCCCTGACTGAAGACCTTGCGCAGGCGTGCGCGCTCCAGCGGTTCCTCAAGACGTGAATCTTCGGCGGCGACATTGCTCGGCAACATCCCCTCGCGCCAGAGGTAGTAGAAATTATCCTCGTAGGCCGGGAAGACAAAACGTGTAGGCAATTTCAGGCGCTCGGCGACACTGGCGAGGAAGCGTCCGGCCAGCTCGCCATCCGCTCCGTAGTCCTGCTGCTCATCGGCGATCAGTGCGTTGTTGTGCCAGATCAGCGCACCGTCGCGACGCCAATAGCAATTGAGCGACCAGCGCGGCAGTTGCTCGCCGGGATACCACTTGCCCTGGCCGAAATGCACCAGACCTTGCGGCGCGTAATGCTTGCGCATGCGCTGGAACAGTTCAGCGGAAAGTCGCCGCTTGGCCGGCCCCAGCGCGGCGGTGTTCCACTCGGCGCCATCCGGGTCATCGATGGAAACGAAGGTCGGCTCGCCGCCCATGGTCAGGCGCACATCATCCGCCAACAGGTCAGCATCGATCTGCCGGCCCAGCGCCTGAATCGCCAGCCATTGCTCATCGGTGTAGGGCTTGGTGACGCGCGGCGCCTCCCAGATCCGCTCCACCGACATTTCATGGCTGAACTCACATTCGCATGGCTCGACCAAGCCACTGATCGGTGCCGCCGAGGACGGATCGGGACTACACGCCAACGGGATATGCCCTTCGCCGGCGAACAGCCCGGACGTGGCGTCCAGTCCGATCCAGCCAGCGCCAGGCAAATACACCTCGCACCAGGCGTGCAGGTCAGTGAAATCGACTTCAGTGCCGGACGGGCCATCGAGGCTTTTCACGTCTGCGGTCAGTTGAATCAGATAACCGGAGACAAACCGCGCGGCCAACCCGAGGTTGCGCAGCAGTTGCACCAGCAACCACGCCGAATCGCGGCAGGAACCGGAGGCGTGCTCAAGGGTGTGTTCCGGGGTCTGCACGCCCGGCTCCATGCGAATCAGGTAGCCGATGTCTTCGCTCAAGCGCTGGTTGAGCGCCACAAGGAAGTCCACCGCCGGCAGCGGCGTGCGGTCGATGGCGTCCAGATAGGCTTTGAATTTCGGCGTCAGCGGCAGGGTTTCGAGGTACGGCGCCAGTTCCTTGCGCTCATCGGCGGCGTAGGAGAAAGGGATTTTCTCGGCGTAGGGTTCGAGGAAGAAGTCGAACGGGTTGAACACCGCCATTTCGGCGAGCAGATCGACCTCGATGCGCAACTCATTGGTTTTCTCGGGAAACACCAATCGCGCGAGGTAGTTGCCCTGCGGGTCTTGCTGCCAGTTGATGAAATGCTGTTCGGGCGAGACTTTCAGGGCATACGACAGAATCCGCGTGCGGCTGTGGGCAGCCGGGCGCAGACGTACGATCTGCGGGCCGAGTTCGACAGCGCGGTCATAGCGGTAATGCGTGACGTGATGCAATGCGACATGAATCGACACGGCGTGCCTCCTGCGAGCCTAAGCGTATTCGAAAGCGCGCAAGACTTATGCCATGCAGAGGCTTGGGCGCTTTCCCGGAATGCTTAGGGCAGTACAGCACCAAAATCGGGCGATGCGGGGAAATGGTTTGGGCTGATTGCACGTAAATGTTGCGAAGAGCCCCTCACCCTAACCCTCCCGAAACGTCGGACCGCCCGTAGGGAGAGGGGACTGACCGAGTTGACTAAGCGAGCTACACCGACCTGAAGGTCTTGAGTCGAACTCAAATCTTGAAAAGCATGGAGATCTGCTCCCTTCCCCCTCGCCCCCCATGGGGGAGAGGGCTGGGGTGAGGGGGATGGATCTCCCGGACAACCCAATATCCAGCCCCTGCAATGCAAAACGCCAACCCGAAGGTTGGCGTTCTGTTCAGCTCAAGTGATGTTTAGCGCGGTACGACCGGCTTGCGGGTCGGCTTCGGCCCTTTGCCTTTAGCGGCGTCCTTGCGCTCCTTGGCCGCCTGCTGGTTACGGGCAAACGCCGCCGCCTTGGCCTGCTCCCGCTTGTCCCAAGGGTTACCACCATCACTGGCACGCGGCGGCAAGCCAGTGTGCTGGGTGAGAATCTTGGTGGTCTTCTCTTTACCGTCCTTCGCCACTTTATGGCTGCCGGCCGGTGTCGAGTTCTTGCGACGGGCGCTCTGGTAGCTGTCGGTCGCCGGTTGATGGGTCGGGATCAACTGATCCTTGCCAGAACCGATCAGATCAGCGCGGCCCATGCGGATCAGCGCTTCACGCAGCATCGGCCAGCCTTTCGGGTCGTGATAACGCAAGAACGCCTTGTGCAGACGACGCTGCTCTTCGCTCTTGACGATGGTCACGCCGTCGCTCTTGTAGGTGACCTTGCGCAGCGGGTTCTTGCCCGAGTGGTACATCGCGGTGGCGGTGGCCATCGGCGACGGGTAGAACGCCTGCACCTGGTCGGCGCGGAAGCCGTTGCCCTTGAGCCACAGGGCCAAGTTCATCATGTCTTCGTCGGTGGTGCCCGGGTGAGCGGCGATGAAGTACGGAATCAGGTACTGCTCTTTGCCCGCTTCCTTGGTGTACTTCTCGAACATGCGCTTGAACTTGTCATAGCTGCCGATACCCGGTTTCATCATCTGGTTGAGCGGACCTTCCTCGGTGTGTTCCGGGGCGATCTTCAGGTAACCACCGACGTGGTGGGTCACCAGCTCTTTGACGTACTCCGGCGACTCGACCGCGAGGTCGTAACGCAGGCCGGAGGCGATCAGAATCTTCTTCACACCCGGCAAGGCACGAGCACTGCGGTACAGCTGAATCAGCGACGAGTGGTCGGTATTCAGGTTCGGGCAGATGCCCGGGAACACGCAGGACGGCTTGCGGCACGCGGATTCGATTTCCGGCGTTTTGCAGGCGATGCGGTACATGTTCGCGGTCGGGCCGCCGAGGTCGGAAATGACCCCGGTGAAACCTGGAACCTTGTCGCGGATCTCTTCGATTTCGCGAATGATCGACTCTTCGGAACGGTTCTGAATGATCCGGCCTTCGTGCTCAGTGATCGAACAGAAGGTGCAGCCACCGAAGCAGCCACGCATGATGTTCACCGAGAAACGGATCATGTCGTAGGCCGGGATCTTCTCCTTGCCGTACGCCGGGTGCGGGACACGGGCGTAAGGCATGCCGAACACGTAGTCCATTTCTTCAGTGGTCATCGGAATCGGCGGCGGGTTGAACCAGACGTCGACTTCACCGTGCTTCTGCACAAGCGCACGCGCGTTGCCCGGGTTGGTTTCGAGGTGCAGCACGCGGTTGGCGTGGGCATACAGAACGGCGTCGCCGCGCACCTTTTCTACCGATGGCAGGCGAATCACGGTCTTGTCACGGGTCATGCGCGGGCTGGCCAGGATCTGTACGACCTTGGCTTCCTGCGGATCGTCGACCGGACCTTTTTCCTGCTCGATGGCGCAGGCTTGGGTGTCCTGAGTGTTCACGTACGGGTTGATGATCTTGTCGACCTTGCCCGGACGGTCGATACGCGTCGAGTCGACTTCGTACCAGTCTTTCGGCGTATCGCGACGGATGAACGCGGTGCCGCGCACGTCGGTGATGTCTTCGATCTTGTGCCCGTAGGACAGGCGCTGGGCGACTTCGACGATCGCGCGCTCGGCGTTGCCGTACAGCAGAATGTCGGCGCTGGCGTCGATCAGGATCGAGTTACGCACGCGATCCTGCCAGTAGTCGTAGTGGGCAATGCGGCGCAGGGACGCTTCGATGCCGCCGAGCACGATCGGCACGTGCTTGTAGGCTTCTTTGCAGCGCTGGCTGTAGACCAGGCTCGCGCGGTCCGGACGCTTGCCGGCCATGCCGCCGGGCGTATAGGCGTCGTCGGAACGGATTTTCTTGTCCGCGGTGTAGCGATTGATCATCGAGTCCATGTTGCCCGCCGCAACCCCGAAGAACAGGTTCGGCTCGCCGAGCTTCATGAAGTCGTCTTTGGACTGCCAGTTCGGCTGGGCAATGATCCCGACACGGAAGCCCTGGGACTCCAGCAGCCGGCCAATGATCGCCATGCCAAACGACGGGTGATCGACGTAGGCATCACCGGTAACAATGATGATGTCGCACGAATCCCAGCCAAGCTGATCCATCTCCTCCCTGCTCATCGGCAGGAATGGCGCTGGCCCGAAACATTCGGCCCAATATTTTGGATAGTCAAATAACGGCTTGGCTGCTTGCATGTCGACGACCGGTGTTGAAGTGAAAATTCGCGGGCGCGGAATATAGCACAAAAAATAACCAATTCCGACGGCAATGGTCGGTTTCTCTTACAACCCGCGTCGAGCCTGCCCGATACCCCGTAACAGGCAAAAAAATCATCGTTCAAACTTAACGTTCATCAGTCCGGTGCCTGCGCCGACTGATGTGGCAACCCTTCAAGGATGAAGCAATGTCACCCAAACAGCCCGCCAAGGGCAGCATCAAAGTCAAGCCCCCCACCAGCCCGGATGCGCCGCAGCAAGGCAATACCGGGCGAGCGCCACGGATAGGGCCTGAACCGTCCCTGCCTGGCCCCTCTGCGACGCGTCCGGGCGGCACTCACGGCACTGCCAGCCCTGAGGTAACAAGACCGTCTCCCGTCGTCATCACGCACACAGCAACCGCCTCGGTGAAAACGGGCGCAACGGGAGCAAAATCGCTGGAGAGTTACCGTATCCCCGCACCTGACCGTTTGCCCCTGGCCAATACCGAGGGCTTGAGGCTGTACAAGGGCCGCGAATACGTCGATGTCGCGCACGGCAGCATCGTGATGGTCGGGGTCGATCCGCAGACCGGCCTCTACCGCGCCCAACTCGCAGCCGAGCGGGTTGCCACGGGTCCGCTACTGCTGCGCGACGCCGACAGTGGTCTGTGGCATTCGCTCAAGGACGGTGACGCCGTGACCTTGATTGACACTCACCTGCAGACGTTGCGCACGGATCTCGAACTCACAAGCGCCAAGGCCGACAGCGACGGGTTATTGCGCCACGAGGGCCGACTGTACCTCCTGCACACCCACGTTTATCAGGTCATGCACGATGTGAGTGCCTCCACGGCGACACAAAAAGCGTGGCGTATCGTCAACCCGAAAGATCCCGTGGCAACCGATATCGCCAATATCTACCGCGCCAGCCGCAGCGGCGAAACGCGGACTGTGCGGCGCGATGAGGGCAATCGCTGGGTCTATCATTTGCCAGAGCTGAAGGGAGCTATTCAGGACGCAGAGATTGCCCGCCTGAGTAAAGACACGTTGTTGCAGATGCATGAGCCTTTTCAAAAGGCCCACACGGAATTGACGAATTCGTCGGAGCGCCACAACACGCTCTGGGCAGAAACCCAGAAACTGCCGCAGGGCAGTGCAGAGCAAAACGCAAAACTGCTGAGCCTGGAAGTGCATTTGCTCAAGCATGTGCAAAAACAGGCGGATTTCGTAGAGTCGCTGGTGCTCAACAGAAAATGGCTGACCCTTGCGAAAGCCAGCGGGCTATTCAAGCAGGAACTGCAGACTTTCCGCATAGAACGCGCCGAATTTCTGAACCGCCTCATGGCGGCCATGGACCTGCGGGTCAAGCCTACCGTCTCCAGTCTGGATGCCGACAGTTGCAAGCGGATCATCCCTCACCTGAACAAGAAGCTGAGGTTTATCGAAGAACGTGAAGTAGTGTTGGCAGAAATCAGAAAAGCCGACCCGGGAGCGGCACCGATACTCGAAGAAATCAGGCAGCAAGTGCCGTCGCCCGAGCGCATCAACTTCAACAAGCTGACCCTCTACGTGCACCTGTATGCGGGCACGCCCGACCATTCGCCCAATACCACCATGCCGTCGCTTTCCTGCGTCGATCTGGTCACCGGAGACCTGAAAAACATTCCGCAACACGAGCACCCCATGGCACTGCTTTTGAGCCTGGATCAGATCAGGGCGGACAAATCACGATTTGAAATGCAACTGGCCACCCACGCTGACAGCGATGCCTCTCGGGCCGGGTACCTCAAGGAAATCCTCAGTTTTATCGACCCACTCGAGAGGCGAATCGATAACAGGCTCAGCGACATTCTGGAGTCGATCGGGCGCGACCGCGAACTGCCCAACATCGACCACGATATCGATTTTGACTTCCTTCCAGCGCTCCCCGACCCTTCCGAAAGCTCCCGCCCGTTAACGCCCAGGAAAGTTTTCCGGGTCCGTCAGCACGGTACTTACCGGGTTCTGGTCGGTGAAACGGAAACGGCTCAGGACGGCAATGTCATCGTCAGGGTTCCGGACCCGTTGCGCCCTGGCTCTCCATCCGCTCGCTACGAAAAAAGACAAGGTGAATGGCTGCCAGTGCGCCCGCCCATCACCAGTACACCCAGACCACAGCTGGTCGCCGAGGCCAACCGGTTACTGGCCGACGTGAAACAACACGTTGCCAAGGCCAGGGTGGACGAGGCGAGAAAAACCAATCCGACCGATATTGTCGAAGACCTGAGTAAAGAGACTGAACGACTGAACGAGCAGGCAAGGCGCCTGGAAAGCCATGAAGACGCGGACACCGAAATCCTCGACCTGGCTGCGCGCTTGCGAAGCGCTGGCGGGTCACTGGACGCGCATGGCCAAAGTGTTCTGGTGCGCATGTACAAGAACAGGGAGGTGCTCGACATCATGCGCTTGAACTATCTGATGGATGCCGACGAAGTCAGCGTGAGCAAAACCGTTGATCGCAAGCCATCGGGCAAAGGCAAGGGCAAGTCGTTTCTCGACGTTTATTCGATCACTGATCGCGCCGATGACGCACCGTTATGGGAGGCACACTTCCACTATGACCAGCACAACGCCGCGCCACTGAGTTTCACCACAAGAGGCGGCCACCTCAAAACCCTCGAACAGAGCCGACGCGGTATCGAGTCTCAGCGCCGCGATGAACAGGCAGGCTTGCCGCACGTGGCCATCTGGCGCCAGACCTTCGATGGCAAGACCGCGAGCAAGATTTTTGCACTGGCCAGCGAGGCTGGCGTGCCTTCCAGGCCTGAGTAAAGGACTCAGGGCCATACGATCAATCAGGCAATGACGCCGCCCCTGCCATCAGCTCCCGTTCAGGCGAACTGATGCGCAAACCCGCAAGGATAGAAAGACATGCCCGTTAAATCGCCCCCCAGAGGCAACAATTCCGGCAATCCCCCGGTTCGCCAAAACACTGTGCCAGACGTGGACACCCCGCGCCTCGACCTGCCACCGCGCACACATTTAGAGGTCTCGATACCCGGTGGGCAACCACCACGACCGGGCCGCTTACCAACGCCAGCCGATATCGACGCGATCGAGCCGGCTCCGAGCATCACCATTCATCGACCCGCGTTGCCGATTGAAAATCCGCGTGCGGCTAGCCAGTCCCTGGAACATTACTGGGTGCCTGCGGCCAGCGGTTTGTCGGATCGCAACGCTGACGGCTTGAGAACCCACAAAGGCCGCCAATATGCCGATGTACCCGGCGGCATCGTGCTGGTCGGCAAAGATGCGCAAACAGGACTGTATCGGGCCAGGCTACCCAGCGAATCCAGTCCCTCGGGACCCGTGTTGCTGCGTGACTCCAGCGCGGGACTCTGGCATGAGCTGGAACACTTCGAGCCGATCGGTGTGCCATTGTCGAGCAGCCGCCTGGAAGCTTTCCGCACGCCACTGGATTTCAGCGGCATTCAAAAGGGCAGCGATGGCCTTCACCGGCTCAACGGTAAACTCTATGCGGTGATCGACAACCACAGTTATCAGGTTCTGCACGACACCGATGCCTCGACCCCGTCAACAGCGGTGATGCGTATCGTCCGTGCGCAAGACCCGGTGGCCAGCGACAGCACCAATACCTACATCGCTACACGCCCCGGGCGCTCGGAGCCGATCATTTACGATGCTCGCGAAGGCTGGCTGGGAACGGCGGTCGGGGGTGCCGGCGGCATGTTCCGCAGCGAGCCAGGCAGCCCCGCGCATCCTGGCCTGCTGCAACGGTTTGCCAGCGCGATCAATCATTTGCGCACGCCAGAGTCCCGCGCTCGAAAGCTCTTCCCGGCCCTCGACAGCGATGAGATCACCCGGCTTCTGCATTCGCACGGGGATGACGTCCGCGGCTATCTGTCCCAACGCGAGGCCAGTTACAGGGCGCTCAAGGCGGATCTCGCTTCCTGGATCAGGAAGACATCCTCACAGGCCCCCAACGAAGCTGCACATCCCGCGGTGGAGCGTGCTGTAGAAGAAATAAAACGTTGCTGGAAACGGCAGACGGGGACGACGCTGAAACTTGATTTGGGAGAGGCAATCCTTGCGCCGCTGACGGCTGATTTCAGCCATGTAAGAACTCTGGAGCTGAAAGCGGTCGCCTGGTCGGACACCGCCGATACCTTCCTTGGCAGTTTTCCCAACCTTGAGAAACTGTCGGTGACTCACTCCACCCTGGATAAGCTGCCGCCCGATATCGCGCCGATGACCGTTCTCAAGGCTCTGGAGCTGAGCTCGAACCGAATCCAGCTCAATGAGCAGGCAGCAGTAAAACTGGGCGCACTCAAGCAGCTTGAACACCTCGACCTGTCGAGCAACCCGCTTGGCAGAATCCCGGACTTTCGCGGCATGTCGCAACTTCGGTCATTGAACCTGAGCAACACCGGACTGGATCACTGGCCCAGCGGTTTACGCGATCAGGTGGCACTGGACGTGGTCGACTTGCGCCATAACCAACTGCGCGAAATTCCACAGCCGATCCTTGACCCGTCAAACAATGAACTACTGGCGATTGCCCGTATCAACTCGGTCACCCTGATTGAAGGCAACCCCTTCCCGACCGGTTACTGGCGAACGCTTGAGGTTTATTGGCGCCGCGTAGTGGCCGACTACCCGGCGATGCGCACGGGCTCCCGCGCAGACGCGTTCAGACTGGATGGCGACATTCCCGAAGTGGCGATGGTGCGGCGTATGTATCCAGACAAGAATCCGCAAGCCGCCAGGGAATATTTGCTCGCCCTGGGGGATGGCGCCGAAGAGCAGATCGCGCGACGCATTGCCGGTTTCGAGTTACTGGAAACGCAACTGCAGGCCTACATCGCCGACAGCCAACCCGGACCGGCCCACGCCGTGGGCCCGGAAAGAGTCAACGCTACCCGCCTGGCAAGAATCATCAGAGGCTGCTGGCTGGGCGATTCGGACGGCGAACTGAAACTGCCAGCGCTGTACGGTCCATTACCCCTGCTGACCGTGGATTTCAGTCACATCAAATCCCTCAGTCTCGACTCGGTAATCTGGTCGGACACCGCCAATACGCTTCTGTCCAATTGCCCCAATCTGGAAAGCCTGACCATCGTTAACTCCGGCATCGATAAACTGCCGCAAAAAATCGCCGAGATGGACAAACTCAACTATCTGGATCTGAGTTCAAACCAGATAAAACTGGATGAACAAAGCGCTTTGGCACTCGGTGCATTGCACCAGTTGAAACAGATCGATCTGTCCAACAATCAACTGCGGGCAGTGCCCGACTTCAGCGCCATGTCCGGGTTGCAGGCATTGAACCTGAAAAACACGGGCCTCAGTCAGTGGCCTGCCGGGCTGCTCGACAAAACCGCTTTAAACCACCTGGACCTGCGCGACAATCGCTTGAGCGAGGTTCCCCAGGCCAATCTCAACCCGACACCCGAGACACTGGCTGTCGTCGCGCGGATCAACAATGTCACGCGCCTTGAAGGCAACGACTTCCCCTCCGCGTACTGGCGAAAATTCGACGGCTACTGGCGACGCCTTAAACAGTCTCACCCCGAGCTGATGGAGCCGGCCCATCCCGCCGTATTCGATAGCGAAGACTCCAGGGCGCAGCGTTATCGAAACCTGTTCCCGAGCAAAACCATCAAGGAGTGCAGGGAGTTCATCTGGAATCATGACAAAGGCACCGTGGCACCACGCTTGCTCGCACTGGAACAAGAATTCGATCTTCTGAAAACCCAGCTCGACGACTGGGTCTTTTCCGGGGGCGGCAACCGCCTGCGTTATGTGCGTGCCAATCAGCTGCAAATCAACGCCACCACCCGTAATGACCGCACTGCAGCGCGGGATCGGATCATCAGTTGCTGGCGCCGCGAGACGGCGCAAAAACATGCTTTCGACGGCACACCGATCGGTCTGGAACTGGACTTGAGCGGCCTGACCTTGCCGACCCTGCCGGATCTGAGCATCGATTTCAGCCATGTGGGTTCACTCAGATTGAGCGGCATGAACCTGACGGAGTCACCGGAAGGCTTCCTCACCCGTTTTCGTCATGTGCGCTGGCTGGACATGTCGAACAATCGCCTCAGGGACTTGCCCCCGGCAGTAGGAGAAATGCACGGGATGACGCGCCTCTTCCTGCAGCACAACCAACTTGAACTCAATGCAGAAACGGCGCGGATACTGGCCGGACGCACAACGCTCAGAGCACTTTGGATCGACAACAATCCCCGGCTCGGTGTGATCCCGGATTTCAGCCTGATCACCGATATGCGCGAGGTCACCCTGGCGAACACCGGCATCACGCAGTGGCCAACCGGGCTGTTTGATCAACCCCTGCTGACCCGGATCGATCTGAGCAACAATCAGATCACCACGATTCCTGACTTTGTCACTGCTCCGCCCCCGGAGCGCTTGGCGCATTCGGTCCAGGTGAACAGTGGCACGTTACTGACGAATAATCCGATTACCGATGAGACGCGGATACAAATGGGCGTCTATCGCAGGCAACTGGACGAAGCCCAAACCGGGCTTCACAACAGATCCAACCTGTTCACAACGTCATTCACCTTGGCACAACGTCCCAGTGCAAGGGCAGCCGCGGACCCTGCCCCGATCTGGACCACCGGACTACCCGCTGATCAAGCGATCGCCAGAAACACTCAATGGCGCACGTTGCGCGAGCAGCAAGGCTCGGACGGCTTCTTCAACATCCTCGCGAGCCGTGCGCACCATGCCGACTTCCGGCGCCAGGTCTGGGACGTGATCGATGTCATCAGCCAGGACAATCCACAGTCGCGAACCTTGCGTCGAGAACTATTCGATCGCGCGTGCGAAGCCGGCTGCACTGACCTTGCCGCAGCCACCTTCACTGATCTGCAAGTCCTGGTCATGACTCACAAGGCGCGCATACAGGCCAGGCTGGATATGAATGGCGCCCCCTTGGTGGCGCTGTCCAAAGGATTGTTCCGGCTAAAACAGGTCGACGACATCGCGGCGGCAGAGATCGCTTCAAGCAGGGCAATCATTGACGATCCGGCAACCTCCCGGGAGCTGCGAAACAGCCACAACCTGCGCATACGCGATCCCCATGAAATGACCATGGCCTACCGCTTTGGTCTCAGGGATCGGCTGCAATTGCCGTTTCAGCCACAGACACTCTCGTTTATCGGCATGGCCGGCGTTACCCCGGCAATGCTGGATGCGGCATATCGCAAAGTCTCGACGCTGAATGGTTCGCCTGAAGAGTTTCAGGCATTGGTGTCGATGAATTTCTGGCAGGACTTCATCATTCACAAATACCAGGCGCAATTCGATGCGAGTCGCCAGCCGTTCCAGGATCGCCAGGAAATTCTCGACAGCCAGTCATCACAAAGACTGCTGAGCGAAGCTCAATACAAATCGCAAACCGATGATGTGACGGCGCAGTTGGCGATTGTCGAAGCGACATTGATCCAGACGCTGACGCGGCAGGAATTGCAGCCTCGAACAACGATCGAGGCGCCTCCTGCCAACGTCACGCCTGCGCAGGAAACCCAGGGGGCGAGTGGCGCAACGCTGTAATCGATACAGCGTCGCAGCAGGCCGATGAACTTCGGCCTGCTGTCACTCGTCGTCGTCGAAGTTGTAACTGCCCGGCGCGAGGTTTTCAAAGCGCGTGTATTTGCCGATAAAGGCCAGACGGATAAAACCGATCGGGCCGTTACGTTGCTTGCCGATGATGATTTCGGCGATGCCTTTGTGTTCGGTTTCCGGGTGATAGACCTCGTCGCGGTACACGAACATGATCACGTCGGCGTCCTGCTCGATCGCTCCGGATTCGCGCAAGTCGGAGTTCACCGGGCGCTTGTTGGGACGCTGTTCGAGGGAGCGGTTGAGCTGCGACAGCGCCACCACCGGGCAGTTGAATTCCTTGGCCAGCGCTTTCAGGGATCGCGAGATTTCGGAAATTTCGTTGGTGCGGTTGTCACCGCTGGAACCGGGGATCTGCATCAGTTGCAGGTAGTCGATCATGATCAGGCCGACGTCACCGTGTTCACGCACCAGACGTCGGGTCCGCGCACGCATTTCCGACGGACTGATGCCGGCAGTGTCATCGATGAACAGCTTGCGGTCGTTGAGCAGGTTGACCGCCGAAGTCAGGCGCGGCCAGTCATCGTCTTCCAGTTGGCCAGAACGCACCTTGGTCTGGTCGATGCGCCCAAGCGAGGAGAGCATACGCATGATCAGCGATTCGCCTGGCATCTCGAGGGAGTACACCAGAACCGCCTTCTCGCTGCGCAACACGGCGTTTTCCACCAGGTTCATTGCGAAGGTGGTTTTACCCATCGACGGACGGCCGGCGACGATGATCAAGTCGGACGGCTGCAGGCCGCTGGTCTTCTCGTCGAGGTCGGTGTAGCCGGTGGACAGGCCTGTGATGGCGTTGTCGGTGTTGAACAGGGTGTCGATGCGATCAATGGCCTTGGTCAGCAAATCGTTCACACCTACCGGGCCGCCGGTTTTTGGCCGGGCCTCGGCAATCTGGAAGATCTGGCGTTCGGCTTCGTCGAGAATCTCGGCGGCGGTGCGGCCTTCGGGGTTGAAGGCGCTGTCGGCGATTTCGGTGCTGATGCCGATCAACTGGCGCAACGTCGCTCGCTCACGAACGATCTGCGCATAGGCCTTGATGTTGGCGACGGACGGCGTGTTTTTCGCCAGTTCACCGAGGTAACCGAGGCCACCGACCTGCGAGGTCTGGCCTTCCTTGTCCAGTTGTTCAGACAGGGTCACCACGTCGATCGGCATGTTCTGATCGGCCAGTTTGGCGATCGCACGGAAGATCAGACGGTGGTCATGTCGATAGAAATCGCCGTCGGAGACTTGATCGAGCACGCGTTCCCAGGCGTTGTTGTCCAGCATCAGACCACCGAGTACAGCCTGTTCGGCCTCGATGGAATGCGGCGGCACCTTCAGGGCAGCGGTTTGCAGATCGTATTGCTCGGGAGCGGAGATATCGTTCATGGCCACTTGTGTAATTTGGAAAAACAGGGAGTTCAGAAAGACAAAGGGCACGACCTGTAAACAGGATCGTGCCCGATGTTAACCGTCTGACGGACAAGCCGCCAGCCGATCAGGTGTTACTTAAGCTGCTACCACGACAACGCGTACGGTGGCTTCAACTTCGGCGTGCAGGTGCACAGCCACGTCGAATTCACCCACGTTGCGGATGGTGCCGTTCGGCAGACGAACTTCGCTTTTCGCAACTTCAACGCCGGAGGCGGTCAGTGCGTCAGCGATGTCGTGAGTACCGATCGAACCGAACAGCTTGCCTTCGTCGCCAGCGGTGGCAGTGATGGTCACTTCCAGCTCGGCCAGTTGGGCAGCACGGCTTTCAGCCGATGCTTTACGGTCTGCGGCAGCTTTTTCCAGCTCAGCACGACGCTCTTCAAACGCAGCCAGGTTGGCAGCAGTTGCAGCGGTAGCTTTGCCGAAAGGCAGCAGGTAGTTACGGCCGTAACCGGCCTTAACGTTTACTTTGTCGCCCAGGTTGCCCAGGTTGGCGATTTTTTCCAGAAGGATCAGTTGCATGTGGAAATCCTCTTAACTTTTAACCTTCACCGTTCGCGTTATCGGTGTCTTTCGACACGTGACGACCGCGAAAATCAATCAGGCTGTCGACAATGGCCAGGACCACGAGCAACGGATAGATCAGCTGCATGAACAACAACAGCGTGACGTACAACCCCACCAGCCAGAAACCGGCCAGTCGCTTCTGCCCGACCAGCCCGTGAATCAGGGCAAGTCCGGCGAACACCAGCGGTACACTGCACAACGGCGTCAACATGGCCATCTGTGCACCGAGATTCGGGCCCAGAAGCATCAACGCCAGCAGCAACATCGCCGGCCCCAGCGGGATCCGGATGGCGCGAAACTCGCGACCAAAACCACCCGGGTTGTACAACAACGCCTGCCAATGCCGCCCGACAATCAGGCTCAGCACGCTGACGATCTGCAACAGCGCCGCAATCAGTCCGGTCAGGACCGGTGCAATCAGGGACGCGAAACGCGCTTGCTCATCGACCGACAATTGCTTGTAGGTTTCACCAAGAAGCGCCGGCATGACCTTTATCAAGGCCTGCGCGAGCATCTCGATCTGGGCCGCAAACGCCGCCCCGAGCACCACCGAAAACACCACTCCAATCACTACGCTGACCAGCAGCGTGCGGACCCAGGATTCACTTGCGCGCAAAACCAACGCAAGCCCCGAAGACCCCAGCAGCACCAGAAGTGCCCGTGGGTCATCGGCATACAGCCACCAGATCAACGCCGGCAGCAGCCCCAGAGACAGAACACCCAGGGCGTCCGTCAGTCCGCGCCGCAGCAGCACAAGGCTCCCCGCGGCAGCACCCAACCAATACAACAACGGCAATGTTGCACATCCGGCCACCACGAGAGTGGCCTGCATACGGCCTCGCATGATGAACTCAGCTAAGGCACGCATGCATTCAATCCTTTGCTACTTGTCGACTGCCCGGTCTCAGCGGCCGTGGCTGTCGGTGTAGGCCAGCAGGGCCAGGAAGCGGGCGCGCTTGATAGCGGTGGCCAGCTGACGCTGATAACGAGCTTTGGTACCGGTGATGCGGCTTGGAACGATTTTGCCGGTCTCGGATACGTAGGCTTTCAGAGTGTTGAGATCTTTGTAATCGATCTCTTTCACGTCTTCAGCGGTGAAGCGGCAGAATTTACGACGACGGAAGAAACGTGCCATTTGATAGGCTCCTTAATAAGGTCCGTGGATTACTCGTCAGCGTTATCGCTGTTGTCGCTGTCATCACTATCGGTGCCTTCGGCGCCTTCGTGCTCAGGACGGTCGCGACGCTCACGGCGCTCACTGCGGTTTTCTTCAGCCTTGAGCATCTCGGACTGGCCAGTTACGGCTTCGTCGCGACGGATGACCAGGTTACGGATCACTGCATCGTTGTAGCGGAAGTTGTCTTCCAGCTCGGCCAGGGCCTTGCCAGTGCACTCAACGTTCAGCATCACGTAGTGAGCCTTGTGAACATTGTTGATTGCGTAGGCCAGTTGACGACGGCCCCAATCTTCCAGACGGTGGATTTTGCCGCCGTCTTCTTCGATCAGCTTGGTGTAACGCTCAACCATGCCGCCGACTTGCTCGCTTTGATCCGGGTGGACCAAAAAGATGATTTCGTAATGACGCATGAATGCTCCTTACGGGTTGTAGCCTGCCGCTCAAAAACGGTCAGACAAGGAGTGAATGACACTTATGGACTTGCTGGCGCGGGGCACATGCGTGCCTGCCGTCACAGCAAGGGGCGCAATTGTAGAGAAGGGACAGAGGAGGTGCAAGGCAATTGGTGATTATTTGAACAATCACTCAGTTATGCCACACCACAAAACAATGTGGGAGCGAGCTTGCTCGCGAATGCAGTTTGTCAGGCAACTTTTATGTCGACTGATACTCCGCTATCGCGAGCAAGCTCGCTCCCACATTTGAATCGAGTACGACTCAGGATTTCTTTGTGGCGGCCTTGGCTTTTGCACCGCGCTGACGCTGCGCTTCGAACAGGCACACGCCCGTCGCAACCGAGACGTTGAGGCTGCTGACGCTACCGGCCATCGGCAGCTTCACCAGATAGTCGCAGTGCTCGCGGGTCAGGCGACGCATGCCTTTGCCTTCAGCGCCCATGATCAGAATGGTCGGGCCAGTCAGATCCTGGTCGTAGATGCTGACCTCAGCCTCCCCCGCAGTACCGACAATCCACAGACCGCGCTGCTGAAGCTTTTCCAGCGTACGAGCGAGGTTAGTCACGGCAACCAATGGAATCACTTCTGCCGCGCCGCAAGCGACTTTACGCACGACCGGCGTCAGGGTCGCCGACTTGTCTTTCGGCACTATCACCGCGAGTGCACCGGCCGCATCCGCCGAACGCAGGCAAGCACCAAGGTTGTGCGGATCGGTCACGCCGTCGAGCACCAGTAGCAGCGGCGCACCTTCAGTGCGATCGAGCAGCTCGTCGAGCATGGCTTCGCCCCAGACCTGACTCGGGCTTACTTCCGCGACCACGCCCTGGTGCACGCCTTCAACCCAAGCGTCCATTTCGCGACGCTCGGCCTGACCGACCTGAACACGGTTTTCGTTGGCCAGCTCAACCAGGGTCTGCACGCGCGGATCGTTGCGGCTTTCCGCCAGCCAGATCTGCTTGACGCGTTTCGGGTGGTGACGCAGCAACGCTTCTACCGCGTGAACGCCGTAGATTTTTTCCAACTGACTCATGACTTCGCCTTCGGTTTACGTGCCCCGCCACTTTTGGCTGGAGCGGAGCCCGCTTTGGGCGGCCCCTTACGGTGTTTGCTCGGTTTCGCTGGCTTGCCGCCGGAGGCCTTTTCAGGCGCCGACCGTCCGGTCTTTCCCCCGGACGCCGCTTTACCACCGTTTTTAGCGTCGGAAAGCAGAGCCTTCTTCATTTCACGGCTTTTGCGCAGCTCGGCGTTTTTCGCCACGGCGTCGCTTGGGCGATAGGCTTCTGCCGCTTTTTCCTTGGCCGGACGACGGCTGGCGGATTTAGCTGGAGCCTTTTCTTCCGCAACCTTGGCCGCCGGAGCAGCGGTTTCAGCGCCACGTTTTTTGCGACCGATCGGTGCGCTGATGGTTTTTTCGGCCATCTCGAAGTCGATCTTGCGCTCGTCGAGGTCAACGCGCATGACGCGCACTTCAACGGTATCGCCAAGACGGAAGCTGCGACCGGTGCGCTCGCCCGCCAGGCGGTGATGCACAGGATCGAAGTGGTAGTAATCGCCCGGCAGCGCCGTGACGTGGACCAGACCTTCGACGTAGATATCGGTCAGCTCGACGAACAGGCCAAAACCGGTTACCGCTGTGATCACACCCGGGAACGACTCGCCCACGCGATCCTTCATGAACTCGCACTTGAGCCAGTTGACCACGTCGCGGGTGGCTTCATCGGCACGGCGCTCGCTCATCGAGCACTGTTCGCCGAGCTGCTCCAGCGCCGCCTCGTCGTACGGATAGATGCGCGCCTTCGGAATGGTCATCGCCCCGGCACGGCGAACGTGCGGAGTGTCCTGCTTCGAATGGATCACGCTGCGGATCGCGCGGTGCGTCAGCAGGTCCGGGTAACGACGGATCGGCGAAGTGAAGTGGGTATAGGCTTCATAATTCAGGCCGAAGTGGCCCTGGTTGTCAGCGCTGTACACCGCTTGACTGAGCGAGCGCAGCATCACGGTCTGGATCAGGTGGAAATCCGGACGATCCTTGATGCTTGCCAGCAACGCCTGATAATCCTTCGGCGATGGACCGTCCTTGCCTTTGTGCAGGGACAGGCCGAGCTCGCCAAGGAAGGCGCGCAGTTTTTCCAGACGCTCCGGTGGCGGGCCGTCGTGGACACGGTACAACGCAGGGATTTCGTGCTTCTTGAGGAATTCGGCGGTGGCCACGTTGGCCGCCAGCATGCATTCCTCGATCAGCTTGTGCGCGTCGTTACGGGTGGTCGGACGGATTTCGGCAATCTTGCGCTCGGAACCGAAGATGATCCGGGTTTCCTGGGTCTCGAAATCGATCGCGCCGCGCACGTGACGGGCAGCCAGCAACACTTTGTACAGCGAATAAAGCTGCTTGAGGTGCGGCACGACGTCGGTGTACTCACCACGCAGTTTGCGTGCTTCGGCCACTTTCGGCGTTTCCAGCATCGCGCTGACTTTGTTGTAGGTCAGACGCGCGTGGGAATGGATCACCGCTTCGTAGAAGCAGTAGTCGGTCATTTCGCCGGACTTGGAGATGGTCATCTCGCAAACCATGGCCAGACGATCGACGTGCGGATTCAGCGAGCACAGGCCGTTGGACAGCTGCTCAGGCAGCATTGGCACCACGCGCTCAGGGAAGTACACCGAGTTGCCGCGCACCTGCGCTTCGTTGTCCAGCGCCGAGCCGATCTTCACGTAGCTGGAAACGTCAGCAATCGCCACGTACAACTTCCAGCCGCCGGAGAACAGGCGCAGCTTGCCCGGCTTGGCTTCGCAATAAACAGCATCGTCGAAGTCGCGGGCATCTTCACCGTCAATGGTGACGAACGGCAAATGGCGCAGGTCGACGCGCTTCTCTTTGTCTTTTTCTTCGACTTCCGGCTTGAGCTTGGCCGCTTCTTTCAGAACGGCTTCGGGCCAGACGTGCGGAATGTCGTAGGTGCGCAGAGCGACATCGATTTCCATGCCCGGCGCCATATAGTTGCCGACCACTTCAACCACGTCGCCTTGCGGCTGGAAGCGCGGCGTCGGCCAGTGGGTGATTTTCACCTCGACGAACTGACCGATCTGCGCGTTGGCGTTGCGGCCCGGGGTGACCAGCACTTCCTGCTGGATCTTCGGGTTGTCCGCGACGACGAAGCCGATGCCGCCTTCTTCAAAGTAGCGACCGACGATGGTTTCGTGAGCACGCGAGACCACTTCAACGATCACGCCTTCGCGGCGACCGCGACGGTCGAGACCGGACACACGCGCCAGCGCACGGTCGCCATCGAACACCAGACGCATTTGCGCGGGGCTCATGAACAGGTCGTCGCTGCCGTCGTCCGGCACCAGGAAGCCGAAACCGTCACGGTGACCGCTGATGCGACCGAGGATCAGGTCGAGTTTGTCGACCGGCGCATAAGTGCCGCGGCGGGTGTAGATCAGTTGGGCGTCGCGCTCCATGGCGCGAAGGCGGCGGCGCAGGGCTTCGATCTGGTCTTCTGTGGTCAGACCAAACTCTTCCACCAGTTGCTCGCGGGCAGCCGGCGAGCCCCGATCGGCGAGATGCGCCAGGATCAGTTCGCGGCTAGGAATAGGGTTTTCATATTTTTCCGCTTCACGAGCGGCCTCGGGATCGAGGGACTGCCAATCGGCCATTAGAGAGTTTTCACCTTGTCTATATGCGGGTTAGTTTGGCATAGGCGCCATGAAACGGGAAATTTCCGACTATATAAGGCCCTTATGAGGGTCTGTATCGTCGCTTGAAAGCCGTTTTGAACACCGCCGGTAAAAAAAATCATATTTTTTGCTGACAGGGGTTTACAGTTAAAAAGACGCTCCGTATAGTGCGCGCCATCGACGACGCACAAGCGTTAACGATACTGCCCAGATGGTGAAATTGGTAGACACGCCAGCTTCAGGTGCTGGTGACCTTACGGTCGTGGAAGTTCGAGTCTTCTTCTGGGCACCAATTTCGAGTTTGAGACTAGATCAGTTTCAAGACTCACACAAAACCCGCGAAAGCGGGTTTTTTGCATTCTAAGCCCGGCTTTTCTTAAAACTGATTTATTAAAATTAAATCAGGGGTTTACAGATCAAAACGCGCTCCGTATAGTGCGCCACATCAACAGCGGCAACGCTAGCGATGATTGCCCAGATGGTGAAATTGGTAGACACGCCAGCTTCAGGTGCTGGTGACCTTACGGTCGTGGAAGTTCGAGTCTTCTTCTGGGCACCAATTCAAATTCAAGGTTACGACCTTGGATTTCACAAAAACCCGCGAAAGCGGGTTTTTGCGTTTCTGGCTTCCAGAAATTTATCACTACCCCGCCTATCAAAATGCCAGCCCCGCCGCAAGGCGCACTTGAGAAACAATATCGTTTATCATTGTTGCAAGTTTTTGCAATGCGACAGTGAGGAACCCTGCGAATGACGTTTCGAAATACCCTGCGCCGAGGCTTGACCTTCACCCTCCTCGGCCTGGCGCTCGCCACTCCCCTCACCCAGGCTGCCGATGCGGTTTCCCTGACTCTCTACAACGGCCAGCACAAGGAAGTCGGCGACGCGATCGCCAAAGCCTTCGAATCCAAGACCGGCATTCACGTCAACGTGCGCAAGGGCAGCAGCAATCAGTTGGCCAGCCAGATCATCGAAGAAGGCGACCGCTCCCCTGCCGACGTGATCTACACCGAAGAGTCGCCACCGCTCAATAATCTCGGCGAGCTGGGCTTGCTGGCCAAAACCGATGACGCCACGCTGGCTGTTCTTCCGGAAAAATATGTGGCCGGCAACGGCACCTGGATCGGCGTGACAGCGCGGGTTCGTGTGGTCGCCTACAACCCGAAACTGGTCGACGAAAAAGACCTGCCGAAATCGGTGATGGAGTTCTCCGATCCGCAGTGGCAGGGCAAAGTCGGCTTCGTACCGACCAGCGGCGCCTTCCAGGAACAAGCCGTAGCGATCATCAAGATGCACGGTCGCGACGCCGCCGAAGAATGGCTGACCGGTCTGCGCGCATTCGGCAAGACCTACAGCAACAACATGGTCGCCCTCAAAGCCGTGGAAAACGGCGAAGTCGCCACCGTGCTGGTGAACAACTACTACTGGTTCGCCCTGCAACGCGAGAAAGGCAAACTGGATTCGAAGCTGCATTACTTCACCGGCGGTGACGTCGGCGGCTTGATCACTGTGTCCAGCGCGGCCGTGCTGAAATCCAGCAAACATCCAAAAGAAGCCCAGCAGTTTCTTGCCTACATGGCCAGCGAAGAAGGCCAGCGCGTGATCACTCAGACGACCGCCGAGTATCCGCTGCACAAAGGCATGGAATCGGATCGCGGGCTCAAGCCGTTCAGCGAACTGGAAGCGCCGAACGTGACCCCGGCCGATCTGGGCAATGCTGAAGAAGCGCTGGAGCTGGAACGCGAAGTTGGCTTGAACTGATGACCGCATCGTTATCCGCCCCTGCCGCGCGCGGGGGTTACGTACCAAAGCGCAAGCGGCCATCGATCTGGCTGGTATTGCCAGTTTTGTTGCTTGTGGTACTGAGCCTGTTGCCGCTAGCCTATGTCGGACTCAAAGCCTGGCAGGCCGGCTGGGCCGAGGCACTGCATTTGTTGTGGCGCCCGTATGTATTCGGCCTGCTGCGCAACACCTTGTCTTTGATGGTTGGCGTAACCCTCACCTGCGGCGTGATAGGTCTGTCGCTGGCATGGCTGTTGGAACGCAGCAATTTGCCAGGGCGACGCCTGTGGGGTGTGATTCTGTGCCTGCCGTTCGCGGTGCCCGCATTCGTCAGCAGCTTCACTTGGGTGTCGTTGAGCGCGCAGTTCGAAGGCCTTGGCGGGGCGATTCTGGTGATGAGCCTGTCGAAGTATCCGCTGATCTTTCTGCCGGTGGCGGCGACGCTGCGCAATCTTGACCCTTCACTTGAGGAGTCGGCTCGCACCCTTGGGCAGAATCGCTGGGGCGTATTTTTCCGCGTCACGCTGCCGCTGCTCTGGCCATCACTGCTGGCCGGTTCGCTGTTGATTGCCTTGCACATGCTGGTGGAGTTCGGCGCACTGTCGATCATCGGCCTGCAAACCTTCACCACAGCGATCTATCAGCAATTCGAACTGGAATTCAGCAACGCCAACGCAGCGATGCTTTCGGCCGTATTGCTGGCGCTGTGCCTGGTGCTGTTGTGGCTGGAGTTGCGCGTGCGCGGCAAGGGCCGGCATGTGCGCACCGGTCAAGGTGCAGCGCGCCAGGCTGAACAGGTTCGGCTAGGGCCATGGGCCACGGTCGGTCAGTTGTATTGCCTGATGCTGGCAGTTGTCGGCAGCGGCATTCCGCTGGGGATGTTGGCCTATTGGCTGGCGGTAGGTACGTCGGCGGCATTCCCGGTCGCGGCAATTACTGAAGCGCTGCTTTCTTCTTTGGCGCTTTCTCTAGGCGGCGCTGCGTTGTGCCTGGTGCTGGCTGTGCCGGTCGGTTTGTTGGTGGTGCGTTACAAAGGCCAATTGGCAATCTGGGCCGAGCGTTTGCCGTATCTGCTGCATGCGCTGCCGGGCCTGGTCATTGCGTTGACGCTGGTGTATTTCGCCCTGCACTACGTGCCGGCGCTGTACCAGACTTCGGGGTTGCTGCTGATCGCTTATGCGCTGCTGTTTCTGCCATTGGCGCAGGCGCCGATTCGCACGGCACTGAACAAGGCTGCGCCGCAACTGGAAGAGGCTGCGCGCACACTGGGGGCTTCGTCGTTCACGGCGTTTTGCCGGGTGACGCTGCCGATCATCTTCCCGGCATTGGGCGCGGCGTTTGCACTGGTGTTTCTGGATGCGATGAAGGAATTGACCGCGACACTGCTGTTAAGTCCGACAGGGCTTAACACGTTGGCGACTGAGGTGTGGGCGCATACCGCGAATGTCGAGTTTGCGGCAGCGGCGCCTTATGCGGCGTTGTTGATTTTGGTATCGGGGTTGCCGGTTTATCTGCTGACGACGCGGATGTATTTGAGCCGTTGAAATAGCTATCGCGAGCAGGCTCACTCCTACATTGGAATGCGTTCCCCCTGTAGGAGTGAGCCTGCTCGCGAAGAGGCCCGACCAGACAACATCAAGCCCTGAACTGCCCCAGACTCGCCTTGAGCTGCGCAGCCAATCCATCCAGCACCTTGCCACTAGCCGTGGTTTCCACCACCGCCTGCGCCGCTTTCTCAGCCTGCGCGTGAATCGTTTCGACTCGTCCACGCACCGCCTGCGCACCTTGCGCCTGATGTGCAGCGGCCTGCGTTGCCAAGCCAATCGCCGCATGCACTTGCTCGACCGACGCCTGCACTGATTGCTGCAACCGCGCACTGTCACGCAACACCAGCAACCCTTCGCTGGCCTGACGCCCGGCCTGGCCGATCGCCTCGACCGCCTCACGCGCGCCCTGCTGCAACGCGACGATATGCGCCTGAATATCGCCAGTAGAACTTTGTGTCTTGCTCGCCAGTGCACGTACTTCGTCGGCCACCACGGCAAAGCCACGCCCGGTTTCGCCAGCGCGCGCCGCTTCAATGGCAGCGTTGAGCGCCAGCAGATTGGTCTGCTCGGCAATCCCGTGAATCACCGTCAGCACCACCTCAATCTGCTCACTCTGCTGAGCCAGCCGCTCGATGACTTTCGCGCCGGTATCGACTTGCCCCGCCAGCGCCTCGATCAGGCTGCCGACCTTGGCGGACGTCCGGGTGTTTTCGTCGGTGGCCTGGCGAATATCCACAACCTGTTTCAAAGCCGCTTGCATCGCATGGCTTTCCGACTGCGCCTCATCAGCCATTTGCGACAGTGCGCGCAGGCTTTCCGCCACTTCATCACGCTGCATGCCCGCCGCCGCATCGGCACCGGCATTGCGCAGGGTCATCGCGCCGATTTCTACGCCGGTACGCTGCGCAACATCGCCCGCCTCGCGCACGATCGGCTGCAACTTATCCACAAAGCGATTGACCGCCGAAGCCATGTCGCCGATTTCGTCCTTGCTGTTGATCTGCACACGCTTGGTCAGGTCGCCCTCGCCCGCCGCCAGGTCATCCATCGCGGCGTTGAGCATCTTCAGCCGATTGACCACGCGATGACCCAACACTACCGCCAGCAACAGCAGCACACCGCAACCGACCAGCGCCAGACCCAGGCCAATGCGCCAGCGCAAGGTTGCCGCTGCTTCCTGAACGGTATTGGCGGTATTGGATTTCATCTCGGTCGCAGTGGACTGCGCCGACTGCAGGCGCGACTGCATGGCTTTGGCGCTGTCTGCGGCGGCGCCCTTGAGACTGTCGCCGACCAACTGATCACTGCTGGCGATCAACGCCGAGAAGCGCTTGTCCAGCGCCGCCAGATCGGTTTCCACCGACGCAGTGGATACACCCATCAGCACTTTGCCGATTTCCACGCCGTTGGGGTTGATCGAAGCTTCGAGGTAGTAAACCGACGGATCGTTCTTGGCCGCATCCAGCACTTTATCCAGCGCACGCTCGCCCTGGCCTTTTTCCAACAGGGCCTTGTTGATCGGGTTTTCGCGATTGAGATAGCGGGTCAGGTGCTGGCCGGTGGCGTCATCGTAGACCACGAACAACACATTGGGATTGCGCTGGGCACGGCGAGCGAACTCGGACAGGGTCGGTACGTCGCTGTCCCACATGGCACGCGGGGCTACGGAGGCCAGTAACTGCGCCATGTCATTGGCCGAATCTTTCAGATCCTTTTCCAGCGTCGCACGCAGTTGCGCCTGCTCTTCTTTCAGGCGCGAAGACAGGCCGGCGGTAAGCCGCTGACGAGTACTGGCGGACAAGGCATCGAGGCTCGAGGTGACTTCACGCCCGGCCTGCTCCAGTTCACCGGAGAGCTTCTGGCTGTCGGCGCCGAGGCGCACCGCCAAGTCAGCTTCCAGCGCCGTGACGGTGCTCCGCGTCAGGGCAACGGCCACCAACACTTGCACCAAAAGGGCGATACCAAGGGTAACGAACACGGGGCGCAACAAACGGCTTTGTAACAGTGAGAGAACGGCCGACACTGTGAATACCTCTACTTCTGACGCCATTAATTTGCTGGCACTCTTGTAGACAGATTCACAGCAAAGGTCATGCCGTCCAACAGGCATAAACGACAAAGGCCCCGATGAAGGGGCCTTTGTGTTTTTACATCAACGACTTATCAAGCAAACGGATGACGCAGAACGATGGTTTCGTTGCGGTCCGGGCCCGTCGAAATAATGTCGATCGGCGCGCCGATCAGCTCTTCAACGCGTTTGATGTAGGCGCGAGCGTTAGCCGGCAGCTCTTCCAGGGTTTTTGCACCCACGGTCGATTCGGTCCAGCCCGGCACTTCTTCGTACACAGGCTGCAGGCCTACGTAGCTGTCAGCGTCGGTCGGAGCAACGGCATTGCCTTCGGCGTCTTTATAGCCAACGCAGATGTTGATGGTTTCCAGACCGTCGAGCACGTCCAGCTTGGTCAGGCAGATACCCGAAATGCTGTTCACATCGATAGCGCGACGCAGGATAACGGCGTCGAACCAGCCACAACGACGGGCACGGCCGGTGGTCGCACCGAACTCGTGACCTTGTTTGGCCAGGTGAGCGCCGACGTCGTCGAACAGCTCAGTCGGGAATGGACCCGAACCGACACGAGTGGTGTAAGCCTTGGTGATGCCCAGGATGTAGTCGAGGAACATCGGGCCAACGCCGGAACCGGTCGCTACGCCACCGGCGGTGGTGTTGGAGCTGGTCACGTACGGGTAGGTACCGTGGTCGATGTCGAGCAACGAACCCTGGGCGCCTTCGAACATGATGTCTTTGCCGGCGCGACGCAGGTCGTGCAGCTCGGCAGTGACGTCCAGCATCAGCGGCTTCAGCAGCTCAGCGTATTCCTTGCACTCGGCCAGGGTCTTTTCGAACTCGATGGCCGGCTCTTTGTAGTAACCAACCAGCATGAAGTTGTGGTAATCCACCAATTCACGCAGTTTGTCCTCGAAGCGCGGCATGTTCAGCAGGTCGCCAACACGCAGGCCACGACGAGCAACCTTGTCTTCGTAAGCCGGGCCGATGCCGCGACCGGTGGTACCGATCTTCAGCTCGCCACGGGCCTTTTCACGGGCTTGGTCCAGCGCCACGTGGAAGGACAGGATCAGCGGGCAGGACGGGCTGATACGCAGACGCTCACGCACCGGTACGCCTTTCTCTTCCAGCTTGGTGATCTCGCGCAGCAGGGCGTCAGGTGCAACCACCACGCCGTTGCCGATCAGGCACTGCACGCCTTCGCGCAGCACGCCCGACGGGATCAGGTGCAGGACGGTTTTCTCGCCGTCGATCACCAGTGTGTGGCCAGCGTTGTGGCCACCTTGGTAGCGCACTACGGCGGCAGCATGTTCGGTCAGCAGATCAACGATCTTGCCTTTGCCCTCATCACCCCACTGGGTGCCCAGGACTACGACATTCTTACCCATAACACTTGTCCTCATTCGCGCAAACTTGGTGCCGGCGATGGCCGGCAGGAAAACTCAAGAAGCCAGTGGCGATACTTGCCAAAGCCCGTTCTGCTGAATCAATTGCCGGTCGCAGTCCGCATCACGGGCGGCGGCCAAAGGTTGCCCAGGCAAAGCCTGAACGACACGCTGACCCTCACTGCGCAACTGGCAAACCTGCTGCCAGAGTGCCGCATCCGTACTGTCAGGCATCCAGATACCGCCAGACGGTAGCTCGATCTCAGCACGCCCCAGGGTCACCAGGGTTTTCAAATCGGTGGAGAAGCCTGTCGCTGGACGGGCGCGGCCAAAGTCCGCGCCGATGTCGTCGTAGCGACCGCCCTGAGCGATGGACTGGCCAACGCCCGGCACGAACACCGCGAACACCACACCGGTGTGGTAGTGGTAGCCACGCAGCTCGCCCAGGTCGAAGTACAACGGCAGGTCCGGGAAACGCGCCGAGAGGCGCTCGGCGATCGCCAGCAAATCTTCCAGTGCCGCCAGAACCGGCGCCGGCGCATTGGCCAGACGCTCACGGGCAGCGCTTAAGACTTCACGGCCGCCGCACAGATCAACCAGCGCACGCAGCATGCCGGACAAATCGGCCGGCAGGCCTTCGGTCAAGGTAATGACCTCGTCGATGGCTTTGCGTTGCAGCGCATCGAACAACTGCTGTTCGACTTCACCGGACAGACCGGCGGCACGCGCCAGACCACGGTAGATGCCGACATGACCAAGGTCCATGTGCACATCCGGCACATCGGCCAGTTGCAGCATGGCCAGCATCAGGCTGATCACTTCAACGTCGCTGCTCGGGCTGGCGTCGCCGTACAACTCGGCGCCCAACTGGATCGGGCTGCGCGAGGACGACAGTGCACGCGGCTGAGCATGCAGCACACTGCCGGCGTAGCACAGACGGCTCGGACCTTCGCGACGCAGGGTGTGCGCATCGATGCGCGCCACTTGCGGCGTGATGTCGGCACGGAAACCCATCTGCCGGCCCGATTGCGGGTCGATGACCTTGAAGGTACGCAGATCCAGGTCCTGGCCCGCGCCGGTCAGCAGGGATTCCAGGTACTCGATATGGGGAGTCACGACAAACTCGTAACCCCAGCTCTGGAACAGATCCAACACCTGACGACGCGCGACTTCAATGCGCGCCGCTTCCGGTGGCAGTACTTCTTCGATGCCATCTGGCAGCAGCCAGCGGTCTACCGTTGCCATTACGCCATTCCCCTTTGATCCGGGCGGCCAGCCTGCGGGCGAGCCTTGAGTGAAGCAGAAAATGACCGAACCGTTCAAAACGCACGCGCATGAACGACGCGGCGAAAGGCCTGTTAGCGGCTTCGCCCATCACTTTCCTCGAAATACTCTCGGGCCATTCAACCCGATGCCTGCAACAAAAAACAGCAATCAAACGTGCAGACGCAAAAAAGCCGGGAATTTCCCGGCTGCCGCATCATACACACGTTTTCCCAAAGGATCACCCCGCCCGAGGTTTTAGCCGCCGGGCGGAATGATTCAGGTCAACGGCGTATCAAGGCTTGGCCTTTTCCAGGTAGTGGAAAAAGTCGCTGCTTGGGTCGAGGACCAATACGTCGGATTTGTTCGCGAAGCTTTCACGGTAGGCGCGCAGGCTACGATAGAAACTGTAGAACTCCTGATCCTGACCGTAGGCCTTGGAGTAGATCGCAGCGGCCTGGGCATCACCATCACCGCGAACCTCTTCGGATTCACGATAGGCTTCAGCCAGCAGCACGCGGCGTTGACGATCGGCGTCGGCACGGATGCCTTCCGCTAGCTCGTTACCCTTGGCGCGGTGCTCGCGAGCTTCACGCTCACGCTCGGTGCTCATACGTTCGAACACACTGCGGTTCACTTCTTTCGGCAGGTCGATGGTCTTGACCCGGACATCGACAACTTCGATACCCAGCTCCTTTTCCGCCATTTTGTTCAGGGATGCGGTGATGTCAGCCATCAACGCGTCACGCTCACCCGACACTACTTCGTGCAGAGTGCGCTTACCGAACTGGTCACGCAGACCGGATTCAAGACGACGGGAAAGACGCTCGTCGGCGATTTGCTTGAGGCCGGAAGTTGCGGTGTAGAAGCGCTCGGCATCTTTCACGCGCCACTTGGCGTAGGCATCGACCATCACGGCTTTCTTTTCCAGGGTCAGGAAACGCTGTGTCGGTGCATCCAGCGTCATCAGACGTGCGTCGAATTTACGCACCTGGTTAACGTAAGGCACTTTCACATGCAGGCCTGGCTGAACATCGGCCTGAACCACGCGACCGAATTGCAGCAGCACCGCACGCTCGGTCTGAGCCACGATGTAGAAGCAGTTCCAGCCCACCAGTACCACAACAACGCCAACGATCAGGGCGATCAGCGATTTATTGCTCATCAGCGGGTCTCCCTTGTGCGCGACTGCGGCAGGTCAGTGACATGCGGCGTGACGTCCGTGTTGTTGCTGGCGGCAGCCGAACCGGTGACCGGTGCATTGCTGCCCGAACTGTTCTGAATCATTTTGTCCAACGGCAGGTAAAGCAGGTTGCTCTGGCCGTTCTTGTTGCCGGTCACGAGTACCTTGCTGGTATTGCTGAAGACTTCCTGCATGGTGTCCAGGTACAGACGCTGGCGGGTAACCTCAGGTGCCTTGCGGTACTCGGCGACCAGCTTGGTAAAGCGATCGGCTTCACCCTTGGCGCGCGAGACCGTTTCGTCGCGGTAACCGTTGGCATCCTCGAGGATGCGCTGGGCCTGACCACGGGCTTCCGGCACGACGCCGTTGGCGTAGGTTTCAGCCTGGTTGCGCGAACGCTGCTCGTCTTCACGGGCGCGGATCACGTCATCGAAGGCTTCCTGCACTTCACGCGGTGCCGCTGCGCTCTGTACGTTGACCTGAGTGACGGTGATACCGGTGCGATAGGTATCGAGGAAGCGTTGCAGACGCTCCTTGATTTCGCTGGCCATCAATTCACGACCTTCGGTCAGCACCTGGTCCATGGCGGTGGAACCCACCACGTGGCGCAGGGCACTGTCAGTCGCATGCTGCAGACTGATTTCCGGCTGATCGACGTTAAGCACGAAGTCCTGCAGGTTGCTGATCTTGTACTGCACGGTCAGCGGCACTTCGACGATGTTCTCGTCTTCGGTCAGCATCTGGCCCTGCTTGGTGTACGCACGCTCACGCGTGACGTTTTCCATGTACTTTTTATCGATCGGCGGAAAGTAGATATTCAGGCCCGGGCCAACGGTCTCGTAGTACTTGCCGAAGCGCAGCACCACGGCTTGCTCCTGCTCGTCCACCACGTAGACCGCGCTGTACAGCCAGACAGCCGCCAGCACGACGAGGCCGATGCCGAGCAGACCGCCGAAGCCGCCACCGCTCCTGCCCGAACCACCGCCATCATCACCACCGCGTTTCTTACCACCACCGAACAACCCGTTCAGGCTTTCCTGCAGCTTTCGGAAGGCCTCGTCGAGATCCGGTGGCCCCTTGCGGTCGCCGTTATTGCGGCGTTTGCCACCCCAAGGATCCTGATTATTCGAGTTGCCACCCGGCTCATTCCAAGCCATAGCGCTCTCCATCTGATAAAGCAAAGACGCACCCACGGCGCGCCGACCAATGCTACAGAATGCCTGCCGTTACGGCACAACCGCTTCTTCAGGCTTTTATTGCAAAGTGTGTTGCTCGATGAATTCCATCGGCTGCAATCCTTCGCGGCTTACCAGTCGATTCAGCTCGACCCGGGGCAAACGAACGGCCAGCAGGCTGATGCCTTCTTCGTCATGCTCTTCTTTCTGCACCGCACCGAGTTCGAAAAACTGCGCACGCAGTCGGGCGAATCGTTGCGGCAAACGCAGTGTGCCGATGAACAAATCACTGCCGAGCAATTCGGCAATGGCTTGTTCAAGCAATTCCAGACCACTGCCATCACGTGCCGAAAGCCAGACCCGCTGGGGCTTGCCGTTTTCGTCGCGCTGGATTTGTGGCTCAACGCCTTCAAGCAAATCGAGTTTGTTATAGACCTCGAGTATCGGCAAGTCCTGGGCACCAATCTCGCCCAGCACCACCATCACCTGCTCGATCTGCAACATGCGATCCGGTTCGGCCGCATCGATCACGTGCAACAACAGGTCGGAGTTGGCCGACTCTTCGAGGGTAGACCGAAATGCTTCGACCAGCTTGTGCGGCAGGTGACGAATGAAGCCTACCGTATCCGCCAGAACAATCGGCCCCAGGTCGTCCAGATCCAGACGGCGCAGGGTCGGGTCCAGCGTGGCGAACAACTGGTCGGCCGCGTACACGTCGGATTTCGTCACATTATTGAAGAGTGTCGATTTGCCGGCGTTGGTATATCCCACCAAAGACACGGTAGGGATATCCGCACGGGAGCGGCCACGTCGCGATTGCTCGCGCTGGCTGCGCACCTTCTCCAGCCGACCCTTGATCTGGCGCAGGCGGACCCGCAGCAAACGGCGGTCGGTTTCCAGCTGGGTCTCACCCGGGCCGCGCATGCCGATGCCGCCACCCTGACGCTCAAGGTGAGTCCAGCCGCGAACCAGCCGCGTGCTCATGTGGTCAAGCTGGGCCAGTTCGACCTGGAGCTTGCCTTCATGGGTACGGGCGCGTTGGGCGAAAATATCGAGAATCAGACCGGTACGGTCGATCACGCGACACTCGAAAACACGTTCGAGGTTACGTTCCTGACTAGGCGTGAGGATGTGATTGAAAATCACCAGATCGGCTTCTTCAGCCTTGACCAGGTCGCGCAGTTCCTCGACCTTGCCGCTGCCGATCAGAAATTTGGCGGTTGGCCGATGACGCGGCACGTTAAAAAACGCAACGGTCTCGGCGCCGGCCGAATTAGCCAATTCCTGAAACTCCTGCGGATCTTCGCGCGCCTCAGGGTCCTGTCCATCCAAGTGAACGAGGATCACTCGTTCACCACCACCGTGGCGCTCAAAGAACAAAGGAGACTCCTATCAGGCGTTACCTGGCTCAGCGTCACCTGCTTCGGATTCGGTTGCGCTAGGCAGACGAATTGGACGAACCGGCACTACTGTCGAGATAGCGTGTTTGTAAACCATCTGGCTTACGGTGTTTTTCAGCAGGATCACGAATTGGTCGAACGACTCGATCGTGCCTTGCAGTTTGATACCGTTGACCAGGTAGATGGAAACCCCAACTTTCTCTTTACGTAAAGTATTCAAGTAAGGGTCTTGTAGCGAATGCCCTTTTGACATGTGCCGCACTCCTTTAAGGATTCAATAATAAAAAATAGGTAATTCAGATGGCTTTGGCCGCCACACCCCCAAGGATAGACGGCAATTGCAAGGACTCAGCTCAATATGGAGATGGTCCCAAGGTATTTCAAGGCGCGTGGCAGATTGTCGCAATCAAGACTGTCCAGCCAGTGTATATCTTCCCAGCTGCGCAGCCAGGTGAACTGGCGTTTGGCCAATTGGCGCGTGGCGATGATGCCGCGCTCCTGCATTTCGGCCAACGTCAGCTTGCCATCCAGGTAGTCCCAGACTTGGCGGTAGCCTACCGCACGTATAGACGGCAACCCCGAATGCAGGTCACTTCTTTTACGCAGGGCTACGACCTCGTCGAGGAACCCCTGTTCCAACATATTTGTGAATCTTTGTTTAATGCGCTCGTGCAATACCTGACGATTCGCCGGGGCAATGGCCAAGTTCGCGACAGTATAGGGCAATTGTTGCAGTCCCGAAGCGGCTGCTTCAGTACTTTGCGCAGATTGTTGCTGACGCAGCTCGGTCATGCTCTGACCGCTGACTCGATAAACTTCCAGCGCGCGACTCAAGCGCTGCGGATCGTTCGGGTGAATGCGCGCCGCTGACACCGGGTCAATGCTCGCCAATTGATCGTGCAAGGCTTGCCAACCGAGGCGTGCAGCCTCTTCTTCGATCTGCGCGCGAACATCGGCATCGGCCGCTGGCATATCCGCCAGACCTTCGACCAAAGCCTTGTAATAGAGCATCGTACCGCCGACCAGCAGCGGAATTTTTCCGCGCGCGGTGATCTCGGCCATGGCTTGCAGGGCATCGCGACGGAAATCCGCAGCCGAATAAGCCTCAGCCGGGTCGAGAATATCGATCAAGCGGTGCGGATATTCGGCCAGCAGTTCTTTCGAAGGCTTGGCCGTGCCAATGTCCATGCCGCGATAGACCAGCGCTGAATCGACACTGATCAACTCGCACGGCAGCACCTTGGTCAGCTCGATGGCTAGATCGGTCTTGCCCGCAGCGGTCGGGCCCATCAGGAAAATCGCTGGAGGAAGCTGGCTCATCAACGACCGCGCAGAAACAGTTTGTCCAGATCGTCCAGGCCCAATTGGGTCCAAGTCGGTCGGCCATGGTTGCATTGACCGCTGCGCTCGGTGTTTTCCATGTCACGCAGCAGGCCGTTCATTTCCGGCAGGGCCAGGCGCCGATTGGCACGGATCGCGCCGTGGCAGGCCATGGTGCCGAGCAATTCGTTGAGGTGTGCCTGAATCCGGTCGCTGGTGCCGTACTCCATCAAGTCCGACAGGACATCGCCGACCAGACGGTTGGCTTCGGCCTGTTTCAACAACGCCGGGATTTGGCGGATCGCCAGGGTTTCCGGGCCCAGACGCTGCAGCTCGAACCCCAGACGCTGGAACCATGCCGCGTGCTCTTCAGCGCAATCGGCCTCGCGCTGGCTAACGGCCAAGGATTCCGGCACCAATAACGGCTGACCGCTCAGACCCTCGCTGGCCATGGCGATTTTCAGGCGTTCGTACATGATCCGCTCGTGAGCAGCGTGCATGTCCACCAGCACCAGCCCTTGGGCGTTTTCGGAAAGAATGTAGATACCTTTCAATTGCGCCAAGGCATATCCGAGCGGAGGAATATCCTCCTGACCGGCCGGCAATGCGTTGGCATTAGCCTCAGGCAGCGGCGCGAAAAACTCGCGATACGCAGCCTGAGCCTCGGCAGCCGGCGGTACCGCTGATTGTGGGCGTGGCGTGTATTGATACTGGTAAGCCCCGCCAGCGCTGGCACCGGACGAGGTATTGAACGCCGGCTGCGCCTGCGGTTGCTCCAGCAGCGCATTGGCCGCAAGACGCATTTCGCCCTGCGGGCCGAACTCACCGGCATCGAGGCCCGTTGGCCGCACGACAGCTGTGGTCACGGAACCGGCAAGCTGATCTTCCGGACGCACGTCGCCCAAAGCACGGTGCAACGTGCCATAAAGGAAGTCATGCACCATGCGCCCGTCACGGAAGCGCACTTCGTGTTTGGTCGGGTGCACGTTGACGTCGACTGCCGCCGGATCGACTTCAAAAAACAGCGCAAACGTCGGGTGACGGCCGTTGAACAGCACGTCGCGATAGGCCTGACGCACGGCGTGAGCCACAAGTTTGTCGCGCACCGCCCGGCCATTCACAAAGAAATACTGCAGATCCGCCTGACTGCGGTTAAAGGTCGGCAAACCAACCCAGCCCCACAGGTGCAAGCCGTTGCGCTCAATCTCGATCGGCAGCGCCTGCTCGAGGAAACCCGAACCGCAGATCGCCGCCACACGCCGGGCACGGGCCGCGTCATCGTGGGCTTCGTGCAGGCTGAGAATGGTCTTGCCGTTATGCCGCAGATGGAAAGCCACGTCGAAACGCGCCAACGCCAGACGCTTGATCACTTCTTGCAGGTGATCGAACTCGGTTTTTTCGGTCTTGAGGAATTTGCGTCGCGCCGGGGTGTTGAAGAACAGGTCGCGAACTTCCACGGAAGTGCCGACCGGATGCGCTGCCGGTTGCACCCGAGGTGCCATGTCGCGGCCTTCGGTTTCGACTTGCCACGCTTGATCGGCATCGCGAGTACGCGAGGTCAGCGTCAGGCGCGCCACGGAGCTGATCGAGGCCAGCGCCTCACCCCGGAAACCGAGGCTCATCACCTGCTCAAGGTCTTCCAGGTTGCGAATCTTGCTGGTGGCGTGACGGGCCAGGGCCAGCGGCAGGTCATCGGCAGAGATGCCGCTGCCATCGTCACGCACCCGCAGCAACTTGACCCCGCCCTGCTCGACATCGACATCAATACGCTTGGCGCCAGAATCGAGGCTGTTTTCCAGCAGTTCCTTGATCACCGAGGCCGGACGTTCAACCACCTCACCGGCGGCGATCTGGTTCGCCAGCCGTGGGCTGAGCAGTTCGATACGGGCAGCAGCGTTCAGCACTTCGTTCATTCTTTGGACGCCAGTTCGGTGCCAGGAATGGTCAAGTGCTGACCGACTTTCAACTCATCGCTTTTCAGGTTGTTGGCAGCGCGCAGCGTGGCCGGCGACACCTGATAGCGCACGCCGATCATCGCCAGCGTTTCACCCGGACCGACGCGATGATCGCGCGGGCCTTGAGCGATCTTGCCGGAATCACGCAGCCAGGCGATGTAAGTGCCCGGTGGCGGGTTCTGCTGGAAGAACTGGCGCACGCCGCTGCTGATCGAGCGGGCCAATGCTTGCTGGTGGCTCGATGCCGAGAGTTTGTTCGCTTCGTTGGCGTTGGAGATAAACCCGGTTTCAACCAGAATCGACGGGATGTCCGGCGACTTCAACACCATGAACCCGGCCTGTTCCACACGCTGTTTGTGCAGCGGCGTGACGCGGCCGATGTTGGTCAGGACTTTCTGGCCGACGTTGAGGCTGGAAGTCAGCGAAGCGGTCATCGACAGGTCGAGCAATACGCCGGCGAGCATGCGGTCCTTGTCGTCGAGGCTGACGTTGCCGGCACCACCGATCAAGTCGGAACGGTTTTCGCTGTCGGCCAGCCAACGCGCGGTCTCGGAAGTTGCGCCGCGATCAGACAGGGCAAACACCGAAGCGCCGAAAGCGGCGGCAGATGGCGCCGCATCGGCGTGGATCGACACGAACAGGTCGGCGCCCTTCTTGCGGGCAATCTCGGTACGACCGCGCAACGGGATGAAGTAGTCGCCGGTACGGGTCAATTCGGCACGGAAGCCTTTCATGCCGTTGACCTGACGCTGCAGTTCGCGAGCGATCTGCAGCACTACGTCTTTCTCACGCTGACCGCGCGAACCGGATGCGCCCGGGTCTTCGCCACCGTGGCCGGCGTCGATCACCACAATAATGTCGCGCTTGCCGGCCGGGGCTGGCGGCAACTTGATTGCCGGTTCGGTCGGGGTTACCGGCACCGCTGGCACAGTCGCGACCTGCGGCGTCGGCGCAGGCGGCGGTGCGGCGTCGGCCGGGTTATCGAACAGGTCGACCACCAGGCGGTTGCCGTACTGCGCGTTCGGCGCCAGCGAGAAGCTTTTCGGGGTGACGGCTTTTTTCAGGTCGATGACCACGCGCAGATCAGTCGGCGTACGCTGGGCCGAGCGCATTGCGGTGATCGGCGTGTTTGCGGTCTGCACATTCAGCGGTGCACCGAGGGTGGCACCGTTGATGTCGATCACCAGACGATCCGGCGCGGTCAGGGTAAACACGCTGTGCTGCACCGGACCGCTCAGGTCGAAGACCAGTCGCGTGTTGTCCGGCGCCCGCCACAGGCGCACGCTGTTGACCTTTGAATCGGCCACAGCGTTGACGGTTACTGCCATCAACAACAGTCCAGCGGCAGCCACCAACGCGCGAAAGCGCATACCTAACCCCATCATTTAATTGGATTCCAATGCCAAAGCGGCACACCAGGCCTCGCCACGCGAGCCCTGGGATAAAATTTTCAGCGAACGCCCGCTGTCTTGCGGGCTAATGGTAATGGTCAGGTCAGGCTTTGGCAAAAAGCCTGCACCTTTATCGGGCCATTCGATCAGGCACAGGGCATCGTCTTCGAAGTAGTCGCGGATGCCGAGAAACTCCAGCTCTTCCGGATCGACCAGGCGATACAGGTCAAAGTGGAAGGCGCGT
Source organism: Pseudomonas sp. 3B-A001-10F (assembly GCF_056313565.1). Classification (NCBI taxonomy): domain Bacteria; kingdom Pseudomonadati; phylum Pseudomonadota; class Gammaproteobacteria; order Pseudomonadales; family Pseudomonadaceae; genus Pseudomonas; species Pseudomonas sp. 3B-A001-10F. The sequence continues at coordinate 29,572 of NZ_JBQYFW010000009.1, read as the reverse complement.
ATGTCACCGATCTCGTAGGGTTCGACCAAGGTGAAGGTCGGACTTTTTACCGCGCCGACATGGCCCAAGCCGCGAATGATGCCCCGAGACAGGGTGGTTTTGCCCATGCCCAGGTTGCCTTCGAGAAAAATCAGGCCATGGCCCTGGGTCACGCGGGCGATCCGTGCGCCAAAGTCGCTCATGGCCTGTTCATCGGCCAGGTACAGGGTTACTTCAGACACGGTGCTTGCTCCTCCAACAACTGACGAATGGCTGGAATCAGATCACTGGCCGCCAGCCCACGGCCGAATTTTCCTTGTTGCTGACCGGCATTGGCGTGCAGCCAGACCGCCAGACACGCCGCATCAAAACCGGCCATGCCCTGCGCCAGCAGCGCACCGGTCAACCCGGCCAGTACGTCGCCGAGGCCAGCAGTGGCCATGGCCGGATGACCTTGGTGACAAAGCGCCAAACGGCCATCGGGATGCGCAATCAGGCTGCCTGCGCCTTTCAACACCACCACTGCTGTATATTTTTTGCTCAGCGCCAACGCTGCTGCCGGACGATCCGCCTGCACGTCGGCGGTGCTGATGCCCAGCAAACGCGCTGCTTCGCCCGGATGCGGGGTGATCACGCAATCCTTGGGCAATTGAACGAAATCACTCGCCAGCAAGTTCAGTGCGTCGGCATCCCACACTTGCGGCAATGCCGCGTTGGCCGCCGCCGACAGTAATGCGCGGCCCCAACTGGCCTGGCCGAGGCCAGGACCGACGACCAGCGTCGAGACTTTTTCCAGCAAACCCATCAACTGATTGGCCGATGAGGTGCCAAGAACCATAGCTTCCGGCACACGGGTCAGGGCTGCTGGCACATGCTCGGGACGGGTCGCCAGCGAAACCATGCCCGCGCCGCTGCGCAACGCCGTTTCGGTACTGAGCAGGATCGCCCCGCCAAATCCGTGATCGCCACCGATCAGCAGCACATGGCCAAAACGCCCCTTGTGCGACGCCGGCGCGCGCGGCGCCAATCGAGGAAGATTAGCGGCATTGAGTCGCTGGGCGCGGACAGGAATGTCACGGTAAGTTTCCGCTGGCGCCTGCAAATCGTTGAACAGCAGCGCGCCGACATGATCCGCCGCGTCACCGGTGAAAAGCCCAAGCTTCAGACCAATAAAGGTCACCGTGAGATCGGCACAGACCGCGACACCCAGCGCTCGCCCAGTGTCGGCACACAATCCGGAAGGGATATCGACCGCAGCAACCGGCAAACCACTGACGTTGATCGCATTGATCGCGGCGGCATACGGCTCACGCACGTCGCCGCTCAGGCCGGTGCCGAGCAGGGCATCGAGGATGACCCCGCGCAACTCGCTGTGAGCGCTCCAGCCCTGAATCGCCACACCGTGCGTCGAGGCCTCGGCATGGGCTGACGCCGCGTCGCCCTGCAATTGCCGGGGATCACCGACCGCCAACACCCGCACGAGCAACCCGGCTCGCTGGGCCATGGCCGCAACCAGATAACCGTCTCCCGCATTGTTGCCATGCCCGGCCAGCACCGTCAGTTCAGTCGCTGAAGGCCACTGTCGCACCAATGCGCGCCACGTCGCATGGGCCGCGCGCTGCATCAATTCGAAGCCCGGCGTACCGGCGGCAATCAGCCGTGCATCGAGTTCGCGCACCTGTGCGGCGCCATACAGCGCGTCGGGTAATTCATCTTTCGTGTGCGGCATGCGTATTCAGGCTCCGATGTCTGGCAGAATTATACGCACCTCAGCTCCGGTTTCTCTCGCCTCATGTCCGCCATCACCACAGACCTGCCCGCCCTCGCCCAATCGATCAAGGATTGGGGCCGCGAGCTGGGCTTCCAGCAAGTCGGCATCAGCGGCCTGGATCTGGCCGAGCATGAGCAGCACCTCGCGCGCTGGCTCGAGGCCGGTTACCACGGCGAAATGGACTACATGGGCGCCCATGGCAGCAAACGCTCGCACCCCGAAGAACTGGTGCCGGGCACGTTGCGCGTGGTCTCGCTGCGCATGGACTACCTGCCCGGCGACACACAAATGGCGCAAATGCTCGCGCAACCGGAAAAAGCCTACGTGTCGCGTTATGCCTTGGGCCGCGATTACCACAAATTGATCCGTAAACGTGTGCAGCAATTGGCCGACAAGATTCAAGCGCAGATCGGCCCGTTCGGTTTCCGCGCGTTTGTCGACAGCGCCCCGGTGCTGGAAAAAGCCATCGCCGAACAGGCCGGACTGGGCTGGATCGGCAAAAACACTCTGGTGCTGAATCGCAAGGCCGGCAGTTATTTCTTCCTGAGCGAACTGTTCGTCGATCTGCCGTTGCCGGTGGACGAACCGCACAGCAGCGAACACTGCGGCCGCTGCACCGCGTGCCTCGACATTTGCCCGACCAATGCTTTCGTGGGTCCCTACGTGCTGGACGCGCGGCGCTGCATTTCCTATCTGACCATCGAACTGAAAAGCGCCATTCCCGAGGATTTGCGATCGTTGATCGGCAATCGCGTGTTCGGCTGTGATGACTGTCAGATTTGCTGCCCGTGGAACCGTTTCGCCAAGCCTTCCGGGGAAAGCGATTTCAAGCCGCGGCACAACCTCGATAACGCCGAGTTGGCCGAGTTGTTTTTGTGGGATGAGGAGAAGTTCTTGAGCAGCACTGAAGGTTCGCCGTTGCGGCGTGCCGGGTATGAGCGCTGGTTGCGGAATCTGGCGGTCGGTCTGGGCAATGCGCCTTCAACGATTCCGGTGCTGGAAGCGTTGAAGGCGCGACGGGATTATCCGTCAGAGCTGGTCAGGGAGCATGTGGAGTGGGCACTGGAACGGCACTCCAGACCTTCAACCCCGTAAACGGCAGGCAAAGTACTCAGGCTGCTCATATGCGCGCTGCCTTCATACTTTTGGCCGCACTCATAATTGTGTTGGTCTGTCCGTCGTCCCAATGGCCGCCCGCCTGCAGGACTTTGCAAACTCTCGTATTACTGTCCTCTAGAAGGTAAATACGTTCCCCACGTCCTCCATGGCTCGAAAAAAAGACATGCGATACTTTTCTTCCATTGCCCGCGGGTCCGAATTCCTCGTACTTCATGGCGAGACCCACCGCTGCTTGCCTGGGGGACTTATTGCTTTCCACGCCTTTGTAGAATGCTTCAGCCATATCCTTCCTGGCGTCAGTCGAGATTTTGTTTTCCTTGGCCCTGACCAATTGCCAAGGTTCATCCGGCACTGTTTCCACGGGTGCCTTGGCTTTTTTGGCCGCAGCCTTAGCGCCTTTTCCACCCTTCTTTAAATATTGCCCCGCTTTGCCTGCCCCCTTGCCACTGAGCCCTTGGCTAAAGGCTGAAGCCATCTTCCTGCCCGCATTCACTGCAGCTTTTGCACCCGCTGCCATACCTGCACCCAGCGAAGCCAGCCCAAGACCAAAACTGATCCAGCCCAATATCTCGCCTGCTTGAGAACCCGGTGCCAGCTCATTGGCCAGCTCGCTGGCGATACCCGCCAAACCTGAAGCAACCGCCAGCCCCAATGCCGCCACTGCCCATGGCGTCGCCGCGCCCATCGTCAGTACGCTGGCCACAACCCCGAGAATACTGAGTCCGATACCCAGGATCGTTTGCCAGGATATATGTCCGGTAGGGTCAACACGATTGACAGGGTCGCCCAGGCAATAACTGTAGGCATTCAATCCGCCCGCGCCGAACGGACTCATGCTGTCGGGGGCGAGAAAACGCATCAGTGTCGGACTATAGGCTCTGTAACCGTTACCCAGCAGATACAACCCGGTCACCGGATCCAGTTGCTCGCCGTTGAACCCTGCCAGGCTGAACAATCCACCTTCGGCAGGGCGATGCCCGTAAGGGCTGTAGGCGCAATCGGTGAGCTGTTCCTTGCCCAGCGTTGCCAGCACACTTTGCTGCTGATCGGTACCAAACAGCTGCGCGCCGGCGTTCGAACCGAGCTGCTGTTGCCCCACAAGCGCTCCACCGTGACGCACAACACTGGACGAATTTTCACCACTCACCTCATTGGCGACCCGGCCCGCATGGTAGTAACGCTGCGTAATCACCTTGTCGGGTTGCGACAGTTCGACCAGATCGTCGAAGCCGTCGTAATGGTAGCCACGAATGACTGATCCCCCTGCGCTGGACAACTGCTCAAGACGTCCGAATGCGTCATAGGCCAGGGTTCGCGCCTGGTCGTCCTTGATCATCCTGCCGTTGGCGTCGTATTCCAGTGTCACTGCCGGTGGATAGTCGGCATGGGAATGTCTGACTGCACTGAGCTGTACAGGATCAGGATTGTCATAACTGAAGGTGGTCAGATTCATGCCCAGCGGGAACTTCGTCTGCACGGTCAGAATGTTATCCAGCGCATCGAAGGTGAACGTCTGCTGGACAATTTCCTTGCCATACGGATCGCGGGGCTTTTGGGTGCCAGCACAGTCGTACTGGATCAGTCGCCCGCGCACATCGTAGGTGAATTGTTCGTCGCGCAATAGTTGCGTGCCGCGCCTGGAGACTTTCTGCGCCAGTTTGCCGGCAAGCGTGTAAGTCGATTCCAGCGTCTGGTCGGGCTGGCCCTGAATCTCGAACGTACGGCGGGTTTCACGACCGATATCGTCATAGGCAAACCGGGTGATCATCTGCCGCTTGATCGACGTTTCTTCGGTTTTCGTCCAGTCCAGCATCCCCGTCTGGATGGCGTAGTGGAATTCGGTTTTCAACGAACCCTGAGAGGTGGATAGCAGGCGGCCGTGCTTATCGTATTCGGATCTGCTTTCGGCTCCGAGTACATCGACATGGGTGATCGGTCGTCCCTGCAGGGACCAGGTACTGGACGTTGATTTTGTGATAGCGCCGAAGGTCGTCGTTTCGGATTTGAGGCGTCCGGAAGGGTAATAGGTGAAGCTGCGCTCCCTGCCGTTTTCGGTACAGGCCAAGGGATTGCCACTGGCGGGGTCGTAAGTCAGAGTCGTGAGCAATGCACCTGACTTGCGCTCCGTCAGTAAACCGCCCAGATCGCGCAAATAAGTGAATTCGGTTTTTTTGCCATCAGCACTCTTGTACCACTGCGGCTGAGTGAAGCCCGCTTCATAACCCGCCTCGGACTTTCGTCCGCCTACGGTACTGTGTATCAAACGATCCAAACCATCATAAGTTTGCTGCCCCAACACCGTGTCGCCGACCTTGATGCCGATCGGTAGCCCGGCATCGCTATGTTCGGCGTAGTCGGTCACTACCGCACTCGCATCAGGCAGGACACTGCGGATTATCCGGTCAAAAACGTCGTATTCATATCGAGTGATATTGCCGACAGGATCTGTCTCGCTGGTTGTGCGCCCTAACCCGTCATAGGTGTAAACGATTTTGCCGAGACTCTTGTTCTTCAGATTGAAGCTCTCGACACTGAGCGGTTTACCGAAATCATTGATGAGGGTGAGTGTCTTGCCCATCCCCTGGAGCCAATGGGTTTGCTGGCGAAGGACAGGATCCGTCTCGCTGTGTTCGATACGCCCATCGGCATGCAGCGTCTTGTTGACCTGACCCCAGGAATCGAATTCGTAGCGGGTGCTGAGCGGATAGGGCTTGCCATCACGCCAATCGGTCAGCGTCACTTTCACCTTGTGACCGACCGAATCATGCAGGGCGGAATAAAGCATGCGAGTCGGGATGAGTCCGTCCTTGTCGGGATGGTCGCAGTCCTTTTCCTGAACGGTGATCACACGTTCGAGACCGTCATAGGTCACTCGTTGCTCGCCTCCGGCGTGATCGGTGGTCACCATTGTGGCCGGCTGCTGTTTGCTGGCGGCCAGATAGACCCACCGGGTAGCAGCCGCATAAGGTGTGCCGGCCGCAACCGTTTTGCACACTGCCCGGCCGATTGCGTCGTATTCATGTTCGATGTGCTCGCCATCGACACCGACCTCCGACATCGGTAATCCGGTCAGTGTCGAAAGCACCTTCTCACTGCTCTGCAACGCGCCGTCAAATCCCCGTGTGCTGGACTTGACCCGCAACCGGTCACCCGCAAGTTCATAGGAAAACTCGGTAGAGGTTTTTTTATCATTGAGAATGATACTTTGCTGCTGTGTGGCCCCGTGTTTGAGCGGGTCCTTGGGCGTATTCAGGTAGCTGCGCTCGGTTTTCGAGCGCAAGACCTCAACACCTTCCACAACTTCGTAAAAACGCTCCTCAACCGGTAACATAAATGCCAGTTCCGTACCTTCCAGTGCGGCATGTAGCGCATAGTCGTAATACGTGACAGTCGAAGCACCATCCGCCGCGGCAGCGGTGACCGTCCTCTTTTTCGCGAACCTGGAGAAACCCAGCGGATCCTCCGGGCAATTATCTCCACCACTTGCCGGATAAAACTCCGTCTCAGTCGTCACCCCACTTGGCTCGACGTGCTTGAGCAAGTTGCCTTCGTGATCGAATTCGGTGGTTGTGGTTTCCACACGCTGCTGTCGGGTGCGCCGATCAAGGTGAGTCACTGTCTGGACCTTCGGCATGCGGAACTGAGCCACCTGCTCATTGAAGGGTTTGATGACGGAACAGTGATACTCCGTGGCGGTGGCGATCTGGGCGTCGCCACAGGTTGTAACCTCAGCCACCAACAGATGGAACTTGTTGTAGGTGCGTTTAATACGGGTATGTACTCTGCCGCTTACCAACAACTGTTCGTCCGAGGTGTAGACATAATCGCCGGGCGCCAGATAAAGAGGATCCAGGTCATTGTCCGTGGCCGGGAGAAGGCCTTGCCCAAGGAAGTTGCGGTCGGAGTAAGTGTATGTCTTGCAGAGTCTGGGCTGGCCGCGCCCAGGGTAGGTATCGTGAGCGATAACAAACGGCAGTGTTCGTTCCACACCACTTTCGAAGCCATGACCCTGCCGCTTGTATCGAATGATCTCGACGCCGCGTAATGGATTGACGACGCGGTGCAAATAGCTGGCGTCATCAATCACTTCATATTCCAACTCCCAACCTTTACCGACCGGAAGCTCGATTGCCGTTACCCGACTGTTTTTCAAGATCAACCTGGAGTCGGACCCGGACGAGGTGTCGGGATATCGGGTCAACGTTACCTGACCTGCACTGCGTGTGATTTTCAGCAGGCATCGTTTGCTGTCACGGACTTCGCTCAACCTGGGAAACTGGTTGAACAACTCGTGCTTCAAAGCGATGCTCACACCGTTCGCCGCGATTATTTTTTCTGCTACAGCGACCTGAGTGCCAGCCAGGACCTTGAGCAGTTCACGTCGACCATCCTTGTAGCGAACTTCATAGCGCCCTGCTCCGGTCACCAGCACCTTTGCCGTTTGCAACTTCATTTCCTTGAACTTCAGACCGGTGGACGTTTCTACAGCCTTGTAGCGCTCACCGTTGGACAGCGTCATGACTTTGCTGCGCAAGTCGTAATTGGTCAGGGTCAAAGACCAACCAATGCCAAAACCAAAGTCCGTCTGATTAAGCGGATTGAAGCTCAGTGAAAGTGCGAACTCAGGGCCGTTAAGATCCGACGAGTGCAACTTTCCCAACGAAAAGGCGCACGTGTACATACCCGTACGAGGATCAACACCTCCGGAAACAAACTCACCGAAATTGAAAGCGCTTGAATGAACAGCGGAAGATGAATTACTTTCCATAGAAAAAATCTCCTTTATTCCAGATGCAGATGGGCCGATCAAGTTGGTCAGCGAACATTCGCTGACCCTATAAATAAAGTCAGGAAAATTGTTTTGTTGACCGTTTCGATTCACTCAGAATAAAAGTTCGTTTTTCTTTATCGCCATCAATACCAAGCCAATGTTCGGTACCAAACTCATCAATTACTGCGAGTTCAAACGCACCTTCGTTTGCCGGCTTTTCCTGCGTCTGGAGAGTCGTGCGCTGCACAAGAGTCAGCACCCCAGGCACATCGTTAATCCGAAAAGTGATAAACCCGAGAGGAGTATTGACCGAGGCCGATCGCCCATAGATCGGCGCCAGGTAACCATAAAAACTTCTGCCGCCGCCACTGTAGTGATTTATCGTACCTGACGAATAGACCATTACCGCATCTTCAGCATCATAAGGATTAAGCGCTATGTCGTTGCTGTACCAGTCGAGCAGGTTAATCTGACGACCGTCAGCGTGCAGCCCGAGATGAAAGTATTGAATTCGCTCCTCGTATACTCGCTCAATGAACGCGCCATACTTATGAAGAGAAAAACTGCTCTGACCGTATTTTTTCGGCGGGATCGCCTCCAGCGTAACACTGCTATCGAAACCAATTCCGTTACTTCGCAATATCACGCCATCCATGGAAATTTCGGCAGCCACCTCCATGACCCCAGGTCGGGAAGCCGAAACCCAGAATTGAAAAATCTGTACCGGATCAGACTCGTCACTTATCCGATTGTGCGTGGCACGTGGAACTTCGGTAACTCGCGGCGCACCACCCGACATTTCGTGAGCATAACGATTTTCCTGCTGCGATACGCTCCAGTCTCCCTCCAGAGGCCGCGCGCCGTTATAGGCGATCAACCGCAGTGATTGCAGGGCGGGATGCCCATACAGAGATGCGCCATCGCCATTGTTATCGATCCCGTGCAGAAGCACCAAAACACGCACCTGCATGCGCCCGTTGGCATAAAGCACTTTATGCTGGCCCGACCTTGTGGCATCGAGTTTAACTTCGATACGGGAAATACCAATTTGCTCATCAAACATTTATCAATACCTTGCTGATTAATACACTTCGCCCTCTAAGGACTCAGCAAACTATTGACAATCGATTTAAATAAGAACAGCCGCGACATTCGACAAATTATGAGAAAGTAATATTTCAACATCAACCCCAACAACTCTCACAAATGCTAATACATTCAACAATCGCAGACCACATCAAGCAAACTTCAACCACACTCCGCCTGCCCCTTTGATTTCAGCACTCAACAATCTGCCCCCCTCCTGATCTCAACTGCACAGAATCAAAAGAGGAGCCAACGGGCAGTTTATTCTTGTCAGGTTATGTTAGAAAAACAAAGGAGCGGTTACTTCCACCAATATTCAGTCACTGTCTGAGCCTGTCGAGAATCCGCTTTCCGAGGACTCGCTATCGGAGTCAGATTCGAAAACCACCTCCTCCGTCTGGATTTCCACCTTCCGATCCATACTGGAGTTTTCAAGATACTGACTAATCCGTTGCCTTGACGCGTCACTCAGCGGATTATTCAATAAACCAATGAATAGATTCTGCGTATCGGGAATCTCGAACAATTCATATCCCACGTCAGAAATATTATTATCATGCAATGCCGCGACCCCCAGCTTCCTGAGCGAATCTATGCCTGAAGGAACGCTGGAAAGATGTGCGTTGCTCAGCATCAATCCGGTTAAACCGGCCATGTAGCCTACATGCGGAGCAACTGTCAGAGGATTGTTTGCCAGATTCAATCGGGTCAGCGTTTCGATTCTGGACAATCCTTCAGCTGTGACCTCGGATAGTTTTAGCGAACACCCGTCCAGCGTAAGCTCGCTTAACTGGCGCATTTGAAATATTCCTGACGGGAATCCCTCCATTTTTATGCCAACGACTCCCAAATATTGAATATTCGGAAAGCTGTCGAGAAACGCACCTATCCGTGCACCCGGTTCATTTGCGGTCAATAGCAACTCTGCTACATATTCAAATCGGGCGGACAACCTTGGTAACTCACCCGAAAAATCAACATAGTGAGAAAAATAATAATCCCCCTCGCCCCATCTCGAAACCGACTTGCGCTGCCAGATATCTTGCAGCTTTGCGCTGAACTTCTCGCGAGCCTGGCGTCGTTCGGCAAGCGTCGACGCGCCCTCTGGTTCCGACGTCCGCGTATGAGGTGATGCCCCTTCGGCAGTCCATATCGCCAATTCATTACGCAATGTCGCAAATTCTTTTTCCAGGCGCAGCAATACGCCGGAGGGATCACTCTTCAAGCGCTCTGTGATAAATGCCGTCACCTCCTCATCTGGAAGATGCGGATAAAGATCACGCACACGGTCGGCAACGGACCTGGTCGATGTCGGGTTGTTGTCGCCGCCGCCACGCAACTGCCCCGTTTGCCGGTGTTGTGCAGTGGCAGGATCAACGGTGACCGCAGGCCGCGCCATCCCCAACAACTCACTCACGGTTTGGCGTGATGGCAACGGCTGCGCACGGACCCACTGTTGCAACGCCGCACCACCACCTTCTGTCACACCCAGCAACTGACGATGCCCGGGCGACAACAGAAACCAGATGGTTGAATACAGGTCCTTCGATTTCCGAGGTGATTGGGCGTCGCTGCTCTGGAGGACATAGCCATCATCCTGACGAATCAGTATGTGACGAAACGGTGATCGGGCATCGCCGATAGCGCTCAGGACATGCCCGTCCATCGTCCCTTGGCGAATCTCGACACGCGTCTGCCGCGGCCAATTCGCCAGATTTCCGAGCATATGCAGCACTAACCGATCACTGTCCGGGTTGGCTACGGCCTCTAAGTGAATGCCTTCCACGGCCCTTGCCAGGCGAATCTCTCGCAGCGCCACCAGTGCCTCTTTCGCCACTCGCTGAGGCATGCCTGGCCGGTTGTGCATATGTAAACGTTCGGCAGCGCTCATATTGCGCCATATCGCCTGCGCAGCGGTTTTCGGTAGATGTGGAAACACCCGGCGCATCCGTAAAGTGTTTTCATCGCAATCGGATTCGAAGGCATCTTCCAGATTCTTGAACCGCCTAAATCGCTCAGGGGCGGCCCCGCGTCCCTGCGCCTGAATCGTCTGATCAAGTTCGAATCGCCTGATGGTGTCCTCCAGTAAAAAAGGCGCAGGGCGATCGTTCATGAGCACATCGCGCAGCACTGGTTCATTGACCCCGCTCACTGCCAGCACACGTGCAACCATGGCGGCGGAAAATTGCGCCACGGAACGGCCCATCCGCCGAAAAAGTTCTGCGGTTTGTACTGAGATTGAGTCAGTGAAGGGGGTGACATCGCTGTCCAGCGGCCCCCAGAACCGGCCTTCGTTGTCCGGCTTCAATAGCGGGCCGGAGGGCTCGAGTTCACTGGCCAGCGTGGCGCGAAACAGCCCGCTCTCAGCGTCCAGCACCACTTGCACGACATGGTCATCGGCCACGGCCACGTACTGGCGCTGCTTCACAAGCCTGATGCCTTGCGCATCGGCTTCACCGAAGATTTTGGGTGCGGGTATCCAGTAATCTGCCAGTGAGTACTCCGCGACACGCATCGCGAACTCATCGATCGCAGATGACCTCGGGTTCACGCTCACTCTGATCGCTGGCGTCACTGCGATCGAGTCAGGCCCGAAGGAAACGGCCAGCGTTTCGAGGTGATGGGGTATAGACAGGTGCGGCATTGCTGAAGAGCCGGGCGGTGGCCGATGAGTACCGTCTACGCTGAATTCGGGGATTTTGATTGGGGCAGGTACAGGTTTGACCTTTGGCGGTTTGCCAGTCATGGCTGCTCATCCTTGAGATATGGCTGCGTTGGCCCCGCATTACAGAAGGGGCCAACACTCGATATAAGCAAAAGCACTTTGAATGCAATTACCTGATAATTGAACACCACAGCTTATCGGTAGTTACCATGCCAAAAAGCATATATATCTACTACATCCACTGGCATTGCATCAGCGAAGGTGAGTCTTAGCCTCGTTCCAGATATAAATTTCGCTCGTAAAAGTTTACGCGAATCGCCAGCCTATGCTCCGTACCGTGTTCATCAATGGCAAGAAAGTGAAGCTTGTTTCCGTACTTGGAACCTTTACCGGCTTCCGAGTATTCGGACAGGGCTTGCACGACGGTTAGCTCTCCATCGCTCTGAATCTTCACATCATAATGCTCTCGACCCCATGTATGGGCGTCAGGAAAAAAGGTGTATACAAAAGGATCTCCGTTAGCCGGCAAGATCACAGTCACACTTTGTTTTTCAGGGCGAACAAGAATGACCTCCATATAATTGGTTTTTATTTCATTAAGTCTGTTACCCCCCGCAAACTTATGGTCAACGCCTTCTCCTACTCCGTCTACAACCCAATCGACCAGCTTGATCTGCTGCCCTCGCGGATAGAGCCCAAGACGATGGCTCCAGATTCGATTGCCGGGCAATTCATCGCCGCGCCGGGTTTGATACCAGCGAAATTCTTCGATGGAGTACGCCGATGGAGGTTGTGCTTCGATGGTTACACTACTGTCATGAACACTGGAGAGTGTCGTTCCATTACTGAGAATCCTCTCACCGTTCAGCGACAGGCGCGCACCAATCTGGGTCGTCCCGGCGCTCGATGAGGATACCCAAAACGTGCGGACCTGAGGATGGACGCTGTCATTTTCCGGATCGTTGTCGGGAGCGTCTCCGGCGGAGGTTGAAGGTCGCGCCTCAATCGTAAACCGCCCTTGATCGGTGCTTGCGGCCCAGCCGTCGCGCAACGTTTTGCCAGTGCTGTAATGAATCAGTTCGATGCTTTCCATTACATCTGCAGGCACGTGCATGGCATTGCCGTTGGCGTCTATCCCGGAAACCAAAACTTGTACTTTCACCTGCATCCGGCCATTACCAAACAGCGACTTGGTGCGAGTATTGTCGCTCGCATCAAACTTGACCTTCATAATGGCAAGGCCTGCGAGTATGGGCGCAGTGGTTTGCTGATCGTGTGTAGCATCCATGCTTTCACTCATGATGTGTTCCTTCGAAGAGTAATATTTAAATGTCGACATCGAAAATATGCCAACAAAAAAATTACAGACCTTTCAAATAAACAGCAAAGCGAAAAATGTAAGAAACATACGCTTGCAAACCTCTAGTGGCTTACAGACTTTTATCTGGCAAACAACTATTTTCCGGCGACAACCATCAAGGCTCGTCGTTATAAACAAACTTGGGCATTTCCCAATGAAAACGGATGGCCAGCAGACGTAACAAGAACCCGCCGAACAGCGTAATCAAAATGGCTTGTTCACCGGGCACATTCAGATAAAGACACAGCATGTAGCACCACGCTGCAGCGAAGGAGACGCTCGCATACAGTTCGCGGCGAAAGATCAGCGGAATGTCGTTGCAGAAAATATCGCGCAAGATGCCACCAAACACCCCCGTGATCACGCCGCTGACCGACGCCACCAGCATGCCGTGGCCCATTTCCAGTGCGGTCATGCAGCCAATCAAGGTGAACGCCACCAGACCGACGGCGTCGAGCACCAGGAACAGCGAACGCAAGTGGCGCATCCAGCGCGCGGTGAACACGGTGAACATTGCCGCTACCGAAGTCAGCACCAGGTATTCCGGGTGTTTTACCCAGGTCAGCGGATAATGCCCGAGCAGCACATCGCGCACCGAGCCACCGCCCAAGGCTGTTACGCAGGCGATCAGTACCACGCCAAACCAGTCCATGCCGCGCCGCCCGGCAGACAGGGCGCCAGTCATGGCTTCAGCGGTGATGGCGATCAGATAGAGCATCAGCAACATGGTGGCGATCCAGGCAGGAAGGCGCGCAGTCTAGCCATTTCAGTGCGGCACCAAAAGGGGGCAATCGCAATGCCCGCCCCCATCGCCAGGCATCAGAACTTGATGAAATGCTTGCGGTAGTGCTGCAACTCGGCGATCGACTCACGGATATCGTCCAGCGCGAGGTGGGTGCTGCCCTTCTTGAAGCTGTCGCGCACGTCCGGTGCCCAGCGCGCGGCCAGTTCCTTGAGCGTGGAGACGTCGAGGTTGCGATAGTGGAAATAGCTTTCCAGCGCTTTCATGTGGGTATAAAGGAAGCGGCGATCCTGACAGATGCTGTTGCCACAGATCGGCGACTTGCCCTTCGGTACCCATTTTTCCAGGAAGGCGATGGTTTCAGCTTCGGCTTCGGCCATGCTGATTCGGCTGTCACGCACGCGCTGGGTCAGGCCGGAGTTGCCGTGGGTGCGGGTGTTCCACTCGTCCATACGCGCGAGCACTTCGTCACTGTGGTGGATAGCGATCACCGGGCCTTCGGCCAAGGTGTTCAGATCACTGTCGGTGACGATGGTGGCCATCTCGATGATGACGTCGTTTTCCGGATCCAGACCGGTCATTTCCAGGTCGATCCAGATCAGGTTCTGCGGGTTTTGCATATGTCGGCTCCTAGGCAATGCTGCGCAGTTTAGCCTAGGCCGGTGGCCGGGCGTGCTAAACTCGCGGCCGTTTTACCTAATCGCTGCATTCTTCAGACGGAACACCCATGGCCAAACGCCAACTCAATCGTCGTCAAAACTGGCGCATCGAAAAGATTCAAGGCGAGCGCGCTGCACGCGCCGCCAAACGCGAGTCCTCGGCTGTCGAAGCCCTTGAGGGCGGCGACCTGGGCCCGGAACAGACCGGCCTGGTGATTGCCCACTTCGGTGTACAGGTCGAGGTCGAGGCCGTTGACGGTGATCAGGCCGGCCAGGTGTTCCGCTGCCACTTGCGCGCCAACCTGCCTGCGCTGGTAACCGGCGACACAGTCGTCTGGCGTGCCGGCAATCAGGGCATCGGGGTGATTGTTGCGCAACTGCCGCGCACCACCGAACTGTGCCGCCCGGACAGCCGTGGCCAGCTCAAACCGGTAGCCGCCAACGTCGACATGATCGTCATCGTCTTCGCGCCGCTGCCCGAGCCGCATGCCAACCTGATCGACCGCTATCTGGTTGCCGCCGAACACGCTGGCATCCGGCCGCTGCTGCTGTTGAACAAATTCGACTTGATCGACGAGCAGAACGCCCCAGCACTGAATGCGCTGCTGGCGGTGTACCGCACACTCGGTTATCCGGTGCTGGAAGTGTCGGCGCACCACGGCAACGGCATGGAACAACTGCAACAGCAGCTCGACGGCCGCATCAGCGTGTTCGTCGGCCAGTCCGGTGTCGGCAAGTCATCGCTGGTCAACAGCTTGCTGCCTGAAGTGGAAACCCGTGTCGGGCCGTTGTCCGAGTTGTCCGGTCAGGGTACGCACACGACGACTACTGCGCGCCTGTTCCACTTCCCTGGCGGCGGTGAGTTGATCGACTCCCCGGGTATCCGCGAATTCGGCTTGGGTCACGTCAGCCGCGCCGATGTTGAAGCCGGTTTCATCGAGTTCAATGACCTACTCGGCACCTGCCGCTTTCGCGACTGCAAACACGACCGCGAACCCGGTTGTGCACTGCTCAAGGCGCTGGAAGATGGCCGCGTGCAGCAGCAGCGGATGAACAGCTACCGCTCGATCATCGCCAGCCTGCCGGAAAACGGCTACTAAACATCTGCACCGGCAGTACCTCGCCCGAGGGCTGCCGGATGTCGGACTGCGCCTGACAAACCCTCGATTCCGTTAAACGCCAGACTTTTCTTACAGGCCCGCACACGCCTGCCTGCAGGACATTTCTCTTTCACCGCCCAACCCTTGTAGGCAAGCTCCAGATGCCTAGATTGGGGTCCTCCTTCGCACCTTCGCGACCTTCGAGGAACCCCATGCAGACCTATCACCTGTTCATCAGCCATTCGTGGAACTACGCCCACGCTCACGACAATCTGGTACGCCTGCTCGGCGCCAGGCCGGATTTCAGTTTCAAGAATTTTTCCGTGCCGCCACATAACCCGATCATGGGCGCGCAGACCGACAAGCAGCTCGAAGAAGCCATCGAAAACAAGATTCGCCCCTGCTCGGCGGTACTAATCATGGCCGGGATGTATTCGACCTACAGCAAGTGGATCAACAAGGAAATCGAGATCGCCAAACGCATGGGCAAGGTGATCATCGCGATCAAGCCATTCGGCGCCGAGCGCATTTCCGCCGTGGTACGTGACGCGGCACACGCCGAATGCGCGTGGAACACCAATAGCATCGTCAGCGCGATTCGCCTGCATACGGCGGTGTGATCATGCGCAAGGGACTGTTTATCGGCATCAACCACTACGACTACGTCTCACCGTTGAGCGGTTGTAACAACGACGCAATGGCCATGGCTTCGGTATTGGAGCGTCACGCCAACGGGCGCCCGAACTTCAGCAGCAAAGTGCTGACGTCGGCCGAAGAACAACTAACGCTCAAACTCATGAAACAGCAGATCCAGAGCCTGTTCTCAGGCGACTGTGACGTGGCACTGCTGTACTTCGCCGGTCATGGGCAGTTCGACACCAGCATCGACGAAGGACTACTGATTCCCCAGGACTATCAGCCTGGCGGAGACGGTATTCGCATCAGCGACATTCTGGAATGGGCGGACAAAGCCCCGCACATCAAGAATAAAATCATCATTCTCGATTGCTGCCAGGCCGGTGCAGCAGGCGCCCTGCGCAACCTGCGCGGCGGCAGCAGTGTGATCGGCGAAGGCGTGACCATTCTCACCGCCTGCAAAAAAGAACAGTACGCCCTGGAAAGCCGCGGTCACGGGGTATTTACGGATCTGTTGCTGCAAGCGCTGCATGGTGGCGCTGCCAACGTACTCGGCAAGGTCACCCCCGGTAGCGTCTATTCGTTTGTCGACAATGCGCTGGGAGCCTGGGAACAGCGTCCGGTATTCAAGACCAATGTCTCGCAGTTTGTGCCGCTACGCGAGGTCGCGCCGCTGATCGCCGAAGAAACCCTGCGCAAACTCAAGGACTGGTTCCCGGAACCGAGCTTCGTTTTCAGACTCGACCCCAGCTACGAGCCCACCGAAGCGCTGTTCAACCCCGAGCACGGCGACATCTTCAAGCAACTGCAAATGTGCAATCGCCACAGCCTGATCGAGCCCGTGGACGCCGAACACATGTACTACGCCGCCATCAACTCCACCGGCTGCCGCCTCACCGCCCTCGGCGCCTACTACCGCGAACTCGCCATAAAAGGACACTTCTGATGCCCGTATTCATCAGCTACCGCCACATGGATCGCGCCCACGCCATCGCCATCAATAGCCGCCTGATCCAGGCCAACATCAAAACCTACCTCGACGTGCTCGACCCCGAGTCGCAGACCACCGACGACATCACTGGGGTCATCACCCGCAACATCACCGAATGCACGCACCTGCTGGCAGTGGTCTCGGAAAAGACTGCGTTATCGTGGTGGGTGCCGTTCGAAATTGGCGAAGCGACCATCAGCAACCGGCGGATCTGCTCGTTCAAGACCGGGCCGACGGAGCTGCCGTTGTATCTGGATAAGTGGCCGAAGCTGAGCACGGACAGTGATCTGAATTTTTTTATCGACGCGTATCGCGAGGAAGTGTCGAATAAACGCTCGATGACGCTGGATTCGAGCAATGAATCCTTTAGCGGCACCTATAAGCGCAACGCCGAGATTTTCCACGAACAACTGAAGAACCGGATTCGGCGCGGGTTCTGACAGACGTAAAAAAGCCGCGATCATCTCGCGGCTTTTTTTGCCTCACACGCTGGCCGGCGGTTTTGGCACAACTACTTTTGGCTCAGGCTTGCGAAACGCATACAGGTGCTGACGCACAATCCCGCCTGGCAGCTCCTTGCCAAACACGCCATAACGCACCGGCCATTCCTTTGGCGGCAGCTTGAACGTACCGAAGAGCATATCCACCAGCGGCGTGTGGATCGCGTAGTTTTTGTAGATGTAGTCCTTGTGCCGGGCGTGGTGCCAATGGTGATAGCGCGGCAGCACGATCAAGTAGTTCAGCCAGCCGCCGTTGATTCGCACGTTGGCGTGGGCCAGTACCGCTTGAACACCGACCAGGATTACATAGGCATTCAACGCTTGCGGCGCGAAGCCCAGCAGCATCAATGGCACCAGCACGCCAGTGCGGGTCAGCAGGATTTCAATGAAGTGCACGCGGGAGCCGGCGAGCCAGTCCATGTGCGTACTGGAGTGATGCACCGCGTGAATGCGCCACAGCCATGGCACTACATGGTAGAGCCGGTGCAGCCAGTACTGACCGAGATCGGCGACCAGTATCGCCAGCAGAAACTGCACAACGAGCGGCAGGCTTTGCACGCTCGCTTGCAAGCCCGGCGACACCGCCCAGCCGGCGATGTAACTCGACGAGGCGGTGATGAAGATCAGGATGAACTGCACCAGCATGTGGCTGACGAAAAAGTAGGTCAGGTCGGTGCGCCAGTGCGGGCGCAGGATGTTTTGCTCGGGATCCTTGGAATAGAGTTTTTCCAGCGGAATGAACACGATCGCCGACACCAGCAGCGCCAGCACGAACCAGTCCAGACCGAGCGAGTACGGGGTCTGCCCGATCGAGCTGACTTGTACGTTGGTGCCCCCAAGGAACACCGCCAGGCCCGATGCAACCAGACCGGTAATCCCCAGACGCTTGCGTTTGTTGAGCAGGATATTCAGGGTGCCGAGGCTGAACGAAACCACCAGACCGAGCAATAGCGTGGTGCGCGCGAACTGCTCGTCATAGACCTTGCGCAGTTCGGCTGTGGTCAGCCACTCGGGAAACAGGAAGCAGAACACCGCCAACAGGCTCAACAGCCCGAGGGTGGCTGATATATAGCCACTGACCCGGCCCTCGCCAAATTTGAAGGGAGCGTTGCCGTGCCGTTGAAAATAGGCTTTGAGTCTTTCCATTTACTGATCTTCCGTGATTGCGAAAACTGCGACTGGTCATTGCGACGCAGGCAGATACAAAAAAGCCACGGTAACCGTGGCTTTTTGTCGGTCACTGTTTCGGCGCGGGGGCCGGCACAGTGGCTGGCGGGGCAGCAGGCGCGGGCGCCGCACTCCCCGGCTCAACCGGTTTCGGCGCAGCGTCGTCGAACAGGTTCAGGCGTTCGCGCAGTTCGTGCGCCGGCACCGGTTGCTGATCGGCCGGCAGTGCATTCGGGTCGACTGGGGCTGCCGGAGCGGCACCATTCTGACCTTGATCCGCCGGTTTCGCCGGATCCGCACCTTGCGAACCTTCGATGGCCGCCTGGGCTTTTTTGGTCAACACCACAATGTCGATGCGACGGTTGACCGGGTTGAACGGGTTTTCCTTGTCGAACAGCGCTGACGAGGCATAACCGACAACCCGCGCCACTTGCGCATCCGGATAGCTACCGGCGATCAAGGCACGACGGGCCGCGTTGGCCCGGTTGGCCGACAGCTCCCAGTTACCGAAATCGCCGGTGCCAGTGTACGGCTTGGCGTCAGTGTGACCACTGATGCTGATCTTGTTCGGCACCGCTTTGATGGTGTCGGCCATGGCCAGCAGGATGTCTTCGAAGTACGGCTTCAGGCGTGCAGAACCGGAGTCGAACATCGGCCGGTTCTCGGCGTCCATGATCTGGATGCGCAAGCCGTTCGGCGTGATTTCGAAGAGAATCTGGTCCTTGAACTTCTGCAGTTGCGGGTTCTCGTCGACCTTGTTCTGCAGTTCTTGCAGGAGCAGTTCGAGGCGTTCCTTCTCGACCTGTTCGGCCATGCCTTCAACCTGCTCGGTGTCGACCGTGACCTTGTCCGGTTGCGGCTGCGACTTCACTTCCGGGTTGAGGGTGTTTTCCGGCGCCAGGGTCGGCGTGCCGCCCAGATCGATGATGTACGGCGTGCCGCTTTCGGAGAAGCCGACCGGGTCTTTGAAGTAACCGGCGATAGCGATCTTCTGCTCGGGCGTGGCGGTGGACAGCAGCCACAACACCAGGAAGAACGCCATCATCGCCGTGGCGAAGTCGGCGAAGGCGATTTTCCACGCCCCGCCGTGATGCCCGCCGGCTATGCGCTTGACGCGCTTGATGATAATCGGCTGATTATTTTCCATGACTTAGCGACCGCGAACCGCTTGTTCCAGCTCGGCGAAGCTTGGACGGTGCGCCGGGTACAAAACCTTGCGACCGAACTCGACCGCCAGCGAAGGCGGCATGCCGGAAGCCGAAGCCACCAGCGAGGCCTTGATGGCTTCGTAGACGTTCAGCTCTTCCTTGGCATCATGAGCCAGGGAATGCGCCAATGGGCCGAAGAAACCGTACGCCGCGAGAATACCGAAGAAGGTACCGACCAGTGCCGCACCAACGTGCAGACCGATGGACTTCTGATCGCCTTCACCCAGCGAGGCCATGGTCACCACGATACCGAGTACCGCCGCGACGATACCGAAACCGGGCATGGCATCGGCGATGCCGTTCACCGCATGAGATGGATGCTCGAGGTCTTCTTTCAGGCTGTACAGCTCCATGTCGAACAAGCCTTCCAGCTCGTGCGGCGCCATGTTGCCGGACGACATGATGCGCAGGTAATCGCAGATGAACGCGGTCATGCGTTCGTCTTTGAGCACTGCCGGGTACTTGGCGAAGATCGGGCTCGCGGCGGCATCTTCGATGTCGCCTTCGATGGCCATCATGCCTTCGCGGCGGCTCTTGTTGAGGATCTCGTAGATCAGCCCGAGCACTTCCAGATAGAACGTGTGGCTGAAGCGCGAACTGAACATGCTCAGGGATTTCTTGAGCACGTGCATCGTCATGTAACCGGGGTTGGCCTGGAGGAATGCACCCAGTGCCGCACCACCGATGATCATCACCTCGAAGGGCTGGATCAGGGCGGCAATCTTGCCGTGGGAGAGCACGTATCCGCCGAGCACGCTCGCGAATACGACGATGATGCCGATAATTTTAGCCATAGGTAGAAAGTACTTATTTAAGTCGGGTTCAAGGTCATATTCGGAAGTTAAAAAATCTCTTCTTCTACTTATCGGCAAAACTGCGCCAGACTATAGCCAGTTCAGGCGAAAAGCCAATTTAGCCCATGCCGGGCGCGTCTACAGTCAGTGAAGATCCCGTCCAGACATGGCTAATGAAACGAACGTCCCACACGCAAAACCGACCACGCTCGACGGCTGGGTCAAGCTGCTCGACAGCGTCCGGCTGCCCGTGCCGCAAGAGGCTCACGACAAAGTCTGTCGGGCGATCCGCGACAATCGCAGCTCGCTGCGCGACATCGCCGATCTGATGCAGGACAGCCCGGCACTGGCCTTGAGCATCATCCGTGAGGCGAATCGTCACACCCACGGCACCATGGCCGCACCGGCGGAAAATCTCGAGGTGGCGATCAACCGTCTCGGCCTGGCGCGGACTGAAGAATTGCTCGCGCGCCTGCCGGCTGAACCGCAGATGCAAATCCCCAAGGCCCTGCGCCAATTGCAGATGATCAGCCAGCACGCGACGCAACAGGCCAACGGTTTTTTCGCCAGTCGCCTGGCGCGGCTGTGGCAGGACATTCATTGGGGCAGCCTGTTGTTTTTGTCGCCGCTGTGGCCATTGGCGCTGACTTATCCGCAATTGCTCGAAGAATGGGAACTGCGGGTTATCCACAAGGGCGAATCGGCGCGCGTGGTCGAGAAGCAATTGTTCGGCGTACGCCTGCTGAAAATCGCTGAAGCGTTGGTGCAGGCCTGGCATCTGCCGATCTGGGTGCAGCAGGGTTATAAGCTGCTGCTCAGCGAGCAACGCGAACTGGTCAAAGTGCTGCGCATCGCCCGCGACAGCGAACATCCGTTGCGCCAGCAAAACCGCCTCGATGACGACCCGACCCTGCGCCGCTGGCTCAACCAGCCGGCCAACACCGTGCTGCTGGCCAATGGTCTGGCGCTGTCGGCGCAACAGGCCTGGGACAGTCCGCACAGCGAACGCTGGCAGTACCTGACCAGCCTTTATCTGCAGATTTCCATGGATGAAGTGCAACAACAGTTGCACCAGCAAGCCGCCAACAGCGCGCGCCATCATGCGATGCCCGACCTGTGGCATCCGGCGGTTTCGTTGCTGTGGCCGTGGGGCACCCGTCGTTTGCCAGCCGGCATGCTGCCCGCCGCTGCGCCAACCTCGGAAGATCTGACGCAATGGCGCCAGCAATGCGCCGAGCTATTGGCCGAGCCAAGCCGCTTCACCAATGCCATGAGCCTGACCGTCGCCGCTCGCGATGCGCTGGTCGCCAGCGGCATGCGCCGGGTGATGATCCTGATGGCCGATCGCACACAGTCCAATCTGCGCGTGAATCAAACCGCCGGGCTACCGAAAGAAGCGGCGGCGCTGAATTTCGTCGTCAGCCAGAGCAAGGTCTTGCAACGGCTGCTCGCGCAACAGGCGCAGGTGCGGATCAATCCCGAGAACAACGCTCAGTTCTCCGCTCTGCTGCCAGCGAGCCTGCGCACCCTGTTTCGTGGCGAGCATCTGTTTCTGCGTTCCCTGGTCAATAACGGCCGGGTGATCATGATTGTCGTCGCCGATCAGGGCGGCGGGCCGTTCGCCGATATCACCGTGCAAGCCTTTGGCAAAACCGCACAGTGCATCGAAAAAGCCCTGCACAGCTTTAGCAGCCGCGGCCGATGAGGCTGCGCTACAATCGTCCCCTTTGTGCTCTGGAGACCTCACATGTCTGACTTCTCTGGCTTGCCGCTCGTCATCGAGGCGAGCGACCTGCTCCCGCGTCTCGACTCCCCTGAACTGATTCTGGTGGACCTGACCAGCCCTGTCCGTTATGCCGAAGGTCACTTTCCCGGCGCACGCTTTGTCGATCCCAAGCGCACCCAGCTCGGCCAGCCGCCGGCGCCGGGACTGCTGCCGGCGAAAGCCGATCTCGAAGCGTTATTCGGTGAGCTGGGCCATCGCAAAGATGCGGTCTACGTGGTCTATGACGACGAAGGCGGCGGTTGGGCCGGGCGTTTCATCTGGCTGCTCGACGTGATCGGTCACGACAAATATCACTACGTCGACGGCGGTCTGCCGGCGTGGCTGGCGGCCGGCATGCCGATGTCGATCCAGGTTCCGCCTGCAGTGGGCCGCCCTGTGCCATTGACCCTGCATGAAGAACCGACCGCGACCCGTGAATACCTGCAAAGCCGCCTCGGTGCTGCCGATCTGGCGATCTGGGATGCGCGCGGGCCGCTGGAGTATTCCGGTGAGAAAGTGCTGGCCGCCAAGGCTGGGCACATCCCCGGTGCGGTCAATTTCGAATGGACGGCCGGCATGGACAAGGCCCGTCAGTTGCGCATTCGCACAGACATGCCGCAGATCCTCGAAGACCTCGGGATCACCAAGGACAAAGAAATCATTACCCACTGCCAGACCCATCACCGGTCGGGCTTCACTTATCTGGTGGCCAAATCCCTCGGTTATCCGCGGGTCAAGGGCTACGCCGGTTCCTGGGGCGAATGGGGCAACCACCCTGACACGCCAGTCGAGATTTAAGGTTTTTAAGGACAACTAATGAAAGAGCGTCTGTTTATCCTCAGCCAGTACCTGCTGCCTCATCACCTGCTATCGCGTCTGGCCGGCTGCATTGCCGAATGCCGCGTGCGCTGGTTCAAGAATGCCTTCACCCAATGGTTCGCCAAGCGCTACCAGGTGGACATGTCGCAAGCGCTGGTCGAAGACCTCACTGCCTACGAGCACTTCAACGCCTTCTTCACCCGGGCCTTGAAAGACGGTGCGCGTCCACTGGACGAAACCCCGGGCGCGATCCTCAGCCCGGCCGACGGTGCGGTCAGCCAGCTTGGCCCGATCGAACACGGTCGCGTGTTCCAGGCCAAGGGCCACAGCTTCAGCGTGCTGGAACTGCTCGGCGGTGATGCGGCTAACGCTGCACCATTCATGGGCGGCGACTTCGCCACCATTTACCTGTCGCCGAAGGACTACCACCGCGTGCACATGCCGCTGGCCGGCACCCTGCGCGAAATGGTCTACATCCCGGGCCGGATCTTCTCGGTCAACCAGACCACCGCAGAAAACGTTCCGGAACTGTTCGCCCGCAACGAGCGCGTGGCGTGCATTTTCGACACCGAGCGCGGGCCGATGGCCGTGGTGCTGGTGGGTGCGATGATCGTCGCTTCGATCGAAACCGTATGGGCCGGTCTGGTCACGCCGCCGAAGCGCGAGCTGAAAACCTTCCGCTACGACGAAGCCGCCCGCGCGCCGATTCATCTGGAAAAAGGCGCCGAACTGGGTCGCTTCAAACTGGGTTCGACCGCGATCGTGCTGTTCGGGCCGGATCAGGTGACATGGGCGCAAGAGCTGGTGGCGGGTTCGCCAGTGCAGATGGGGCAAGGCCTGGCGCTGCCAAAAGCCTGAACATGATGTGAGCCACTGATCCGCCTTTTCACACGTCTGCGAAAAGGCGGATACGACTCGGTGGTGCCGTTACTCTATTTGCCCACGAAAGCCGATCGGGCCTTCGTTGGCATAGGTATTGGTGCCACTGAGGTTTTTCCCTCCGTCACTGGACGTGACGCTCAACGCGATAACGTTCTGATTGTCCCGGCCGCCAATCACCCACTTGCCGCCCGGATGCCACGGGGCATCATTGCCACCCCACTGATTCTCGACGTTGTACTGGTTCTGACCGGTGCGTTGCGCTTTGAAGCCAATGGGACCTTCCCCGGCATAGGTCATGGTGCCGGTGAACGTTTTACCGTCATCGCGCGACTTGATCTCGATAGCGACGACATTCTGGTTGTCCCGCCCGCCGAGTACCCAGGTTCCACCCGGATGCCACGGCGCCGAACTGCCACCCCATTGATTTGCCACTGCATATTTAGACATGAACCTCATCTCCTTGAAGTTTCGGGAGACCTGCCCGAGGTTGACGGCAGGCCGTGCAACCGTGCGTTTCCGATCGCACGCCTGAGAGACTAGTAGGGCTTGGGGAATGGCATCCGGCCAGCAGACCAGCGGTCAAAAAGTCTGACGCTACCCAGCGAAACAGACCACAGCTGCTAGAGTTTTGGGCATTGCCCCTTCCGCCGCCGGAGCCCGTCAAGGCATGAGTGAGTCTCGTCCCCACCCCTCCCTGAGCGCCCCGACCCCGACGCAAACGCGTCTGTCGTTTTGCGAAGCAACGCCACGCGACCTCAAGCGCTGGATCGCCGGCCTGCCCAAGGCCAACATCGGTGAAACCGCCCGCCTGCTGTATCAAGGCCTGGGCGAACTCAATCAATTGCTCACCCCCAGTGACAATCGCCTCAACCTGCTGGAGCTGCTGCGACCCGAAGTGTATTTCGTCTGCCAGCATCTGGAACGGCACTTCCTGCATCAGGCGATCATGCTCGACGAGCGTTCGCGCAAGATCAGTAATCTGTGCCAGGCGCTGCAAAGCCATCTGGTGGTCGGCTACAAACAGATCGTGTTGCGGATTGCGCCGAAGTACAGCAAGGATCGCGCGATATTGGTCAGCACGGCCCTGCAACGGGCGACCCATACACTCAAGGGTCAACTGCTGCGTGCGACGCAGCTGTACAGCGCGGCACCGGAGCAGGTGTGGTTCGAACTGCATCAGCTGTATCGCATCGCCTGCGAACTGCAACTGCAACAGCGCCGGGTCCACGACGATCTCGCCAGCCTCACCACCGAACTCACGCTTGAACAGACTTACATCGCCGCCCTGCTCCTGGGCAGTGCCCGCTGCAATCAATTGCGGCAGAACCAGATCGCCCGATTGGCTGAAGTACTCGAACCGTGGAGCGCCCTGCTCAAATTGCATCCCGGTCGTTCAAGCGAAGGCCTGTTTGCGATCAGCCCGGCGATCGATGCCGGCCCGCGCTACCGCAACATGTTTCGCAGCGAAGAACAGGCCGGATTGCTCGGCTTCGATCCGCAGCCACTGGTGAACGCCATCGAAGCGCATTTGCAGCACCAGCCCGCATCGACGCCGCTGCCCGTTCCGCCCGGGCTCAGCTTCGACACCCTGCAACACCTGCATGCCACCTGGGGACAAGCCGCCGAGCGCAGCTTTCAGCGCACCGTCGGCCAAGGCCATCTGACCGTGTGCGTGGGCATGAGCGCGCTGCACTTTTATCTGGGTGGCGAGCGCAGTTTCAGCGAGCTGCTCAAACACCCCGGAACGCGCTCGGCGAATTTCAGCAGTGCCGTCGCCAAAGGTGAAAAAGACAGTTGGAGCCAGGCTTTCGACGCCGCACCGCAGAGCAAAACTGATGAGTTTTTGCCTTACGAGGAAATCCAGTACGACCATTTGCTCGAGGATGAAAGCGGCACGGACAGTACGCCGCACTACCCGACCCATGCCCTGCCGGTGATCAATCACAGCCCCGGTGGATATTGCCTGGCGTGGCCAAATGAAGTGCCCGCCGAGCTGCAGGCCGGGGAAATGCTCGGCATTCAGGACAGTGTCAGTCTGGGCTGGAGCATTGCGGTCATTCGCTGGATCCGCCAGGTGCGCGGCGGCGGCACGCAAATGGGCATTGAGCTGGTGGCGCCACATGCCCAGCCTTGCGGCCTGCAACTGGTGCGTTCACGGGACGATCACAGTCAGTATCTGCGCGGATTATTGTTACCGGAGATCAGTGCGATAGATTTGCCGGCAACCTTGCTGGCACCGCGCTTGCCGTTTCAGGAAGGCAGTAAAGTGCTGATCAACACCCAAGGCGAAGAACACCGCGCCGGGCTGGATCGACGGGTGGCGAGTACGCACAGTTTCAATCAGTTCGCCTATCGTTCGCTGGAAACCGCGCGCAATGCCGGGAGCGAAGAGGATTTTGATTCGTTGTGGAAATTGCTTTAAAGCAAAAGATCGCAGCCTTCGGCAGCTCCTACAGGAAAATGCATATTCCTCTGTAGGAGCTGCCGAAGGCTGCGATCTTTTGATCTTTAATTACAACTGCCCGTCGCGATCACGGAAACCCAGCAGGTACAGCACGCCATCCAGCCCCAACGTCGAAATCGCCTGCTTCGCCGACTGCTTCACCAACGGCTTGGCACGGAACGCTACGCCCAAACCGGCAATCGCCAGCATCGGCAGGTCATTCGCACCGTCGCCGACCGCGATGGTCTGCTCCAGACGCAAACCTTCCTTGTGTGCCAGCTCTTTGAGCAAATCAGCCTTGCGCTGGGCATCGACGATCGGCTCGATCGCCACGCCAGTACACTTGCCATCGACCACTTCCAGTTCGTTGGCAAACACATAGTCGATGCCGAGTTTGGCCTGCAATTGCTTGGCGAAATAAGTGAAGCCACCGGACAGGATCGCGGTCTTGTAGCCCAGTCGCTTGAGTTCAGCGAACAGCGTTTCGGCGCCTTCGGTCAGACGCAGCGAAGCGCCGATCGAGTCCAGCACGCTGACATCCAGACCTTTGAGCAAGGCCAGACGTTCTTTGAAACTGGCGCGGAAATCCAGCTCGCCGGCCATTGCCCGCTCTGTGATTTCGGACACCTGCTCGCCCACGCCGGCAGCCTTGGCCAGCTCGTCAATGACCTCGGCCTCGATCAGCGTCGAGTCCATATCGAACACCGCCAGACGACGGTTGCGCCGGAACAGCGAATCTTCCTGGAAGGCGATATCGACGTTCAGCGCTTGGGCAACGCTGAGGAATTCGGCACGCAGCGCCTGTGGATCGGCGGCTTCGCCACGCACGGAGAACTCGATGCAGCCCTTGCCCTTGTCCGCTGGCGTGTCCAGTGGCATGCGACCCGACAGACGGTCGATGTGATCGATATTCAGGCCATATTTGGCGGTGATCGAGCTGACAGCCTGTAATTGGCCAGCGGTCACTTTGCGGGTCAACAGGGTGACGATGTGACGCTTCTTGCCCTGATTACCCACCCATTGCTGGTAATCCTCTTCGGACACCGGCGTAAAGCGTACCTGCTGATCGAGCTCGTAGCCCTTGAACAGGATGTCCTTGAGCACCGACTTGCCTTGCTCGGAATCGGGGATTTCAACCAGGATGCCGAACGACAGGGTGTCGTGGATCACCGCCTGACCGATGTCGAGAATGTTCACACCACCTTGTGCCAGAACGCCGGTAATGGCCGCCGTCAGACCCGGACGGTCGACTCCCGTGATGTTAATCAGGACGATTTCGCGCAACGCGCACCCCCGCAACTGGAAAAAAACCGCATTCTACCCACTTTCAGTGACCATCGGGCACCGCGAGCGCTTTGCCGGTCTAGGGCCTGTCGCTATACTGCGCGTCAACTTCACGGACAAAAGAGCCGAGCTCAGTGAACCGGCCCACGCCAGTTAAAACCGATAACTTCTTCCTGCTGATCTTCCGTGCACTGCGCCACCGCCGTGTACCGATTGCATTACGCATTGCCAGCCATAACGTGATCCTGGTCGCTCTGGCCCTGGTGATCTATGCCGGCGTGATGGGTTTGCAATTCAAGCAGGCCATGCACCAGCAGGCCGATGCGCTGGGCGAAAGCCTGACCACGCAGACCGCGACCTCGGCCACGGAGCTGTTGGTGTCCAACGACATCCTCAGCCTCAACGTGCTGCTCAATAATCTGACCAAGAACAAACTGGTGGCCCACGCGGCGATCTACAGCGTGGATAACCGCATCCTCGCCGAGTCCGGTCAGCGGCCCAAGCACAGCCTGCTGGGCGAAGCCGAGGGCATGTACGAGAGCAAGATCACCTTCCAGGACGTGACTGCCGGGCAACTGCGCATCAGCCTGGACATGGATCAGTTCCAGCAGCCGATGACCATCAGCCTGCAAAGCATGGGCATTCTCAGCGGGATCCTGTTGGCGCTGTCGCTGGCCCTGAGCCTGCGCATGGGCCGCTATCTGTCGACGCCGTTGCTGCAATTGCGTGTCTGGTTGCGACGCATCGACGAACACACGCCGGGCATTGATCGTCAGGATGAAATCGGCGATCTGGCGCGTCAGCTGCACGCCAACTACGCGCCAGAGCCTGCACCGGAACCGGAGCCTGAGTTCGAGGACGAAGAAGACGAGCCGGAGTTCGAGGTGCGCAACTTGCGCGATCCGAGTTTCGACGAAACCCGTCCGATGGCCGCGCAGAAGCCTGCACCGCGACATCTGGTCAGCACCGTCGAAGACGATGATGACGATGACGCGTTCGCTGATCTGCGCGATGAATCGCTGGACGTTGCTCCACAACCGGTCGCCCGCAAGGCGACCCCGAGCGTGCCACAACACAGCGCTGTGCTGGCGGTACAACTGGGCTCACAGGAACAACTGCGCCGCTTGCCGCGGGCACGTCTGGAAGAATTGCAGGAGCGTTATCGTGACTGCCTCGATCAGGCTGCTTCGCTGTATCAGGGTGAAATCGAAACCCTCAACGACGGCAGCACGCTGATGCTCTTCCACACCGAAGACAGCGGTGACGATTACCTGACCAACGCAATCTGCTGCGGCGAGTTGCTGCGGGCCTTGGGTCATCAGTTGCAGATTGAAGTCGCGGACAGCGGCATCACCCTGCAACTGCAGCTGGGCCTGACCCTGGGCGATGAGTTGTTCGGCTTGAGTCAGATTGATCTGCTGCTGACCGATTCGGCGCAGGATGCCCTGGCCTTGTCGCAACACAGCCGTAATCTGCTGCTGGTTGAGCGCAAGATCAGTGACGATGCGCTGATTCGCCAACGCGCGCGGATCCGGCCGATTGCCAGCCCTGAAGGCGCTTGCTGCGTGGAGCGGTTGATGGAGCCGTATCCGTCGATGCTCGAGCGGCAACTGGCGCGGATGCATGAGCGCCGGGCTTAAGCCTTAGGCCTGAAACACAGAAGCCCGCAGACGAGTGATTGTCTGCGGGCTTTTTTGTGGCCGGTGTCTCGTCCTGAATAAGGTTTACACCTTCTGGCTTCTTATCAGGAGGGTGCAATGGAGACGGGCGAAAAGCGCAGTCAGCGCGATTACACGCTGACTTTTAAATTGTCGGTTGTCGATCAGGTCGA